>NZ_QWFB01000049.1:0-127672 GCF_003576205.1 Achromobacter sp. K91
AGATGTGTATAAGAGACAGCCTTCATGGCTTCCAGGCCGGCGACTAGGCGGACCTGGTAGGACAGGAAGGCGACGAGCTGGGACAGCGTGACCACGGCGGGCGTGGAGACGCCCGCGGCGGGCAGGGTCTTGAGCGCGGCTTCGTCGCCTTCGACGGGTTTCTCGATCAGCTTGCGCGTGAATTCCAGGATGGCGGCCAGGCGCGGGGTGGCGGCGTCTGACGGCTTGCCGGATTCGGCGACGGCGATGTCGGCCGGGGTGGCGCCGGCGTCGTTCAGGCGAGCGCGGTAGTGCGCGGCCAGCAGCGGCGACGGGGTGATGCGGGTGGCGTACAGCGCGACCAGCAGGCGCTCGGCCAGGGACAGACCGGGCAGCGCGGGGTCGAATAGGGCGTCGTAGCTGCCTTGGGTGGCGGCGGCGACCTTCTCGCGGAAGTGGCGCACTTCGTAGGTCTTGGCGCCCGGGGCCAGGCCGATCAGGCGGTCGACGAGGTCGTCCGTGACGTTGTAGACGATGGGTTCAGCCATGCGGATCTCCTTGATGCTTTACTTGGCGGCGCGTGCTGCGACAGCGGCGTCCAGGAACTGCTTCACGCCTTCCCAGGATTCCTGGTCGGCGCGGGCGTTGTCCTTGGGGTTGCCGCCGCTGGTGCTGATCTTGCCGGACACGGGGTGGGCGTAGACGAGCTGGGTGGTGGGCACGTAGGGGAACAGGATGGAGTGCCCGCCGTTCTCGTAGTCCAGCCACTCGACCGGATAGGGGTGGTTCACCTCGGCCAGCTTGTCCTGCACCATCTTGGAGTAGATGCTGGACGGCCAGGAGCCGTCGTCGGTGCCGGACAGCAGCATGACGGGGCCCTGGATGTCCTCGACCTTGATGCGGGCGCGGGCCACGGCGTCGGGGTCTTGCAGGGCGGTGAGGATGGCTTTCTCGTGGCGGTGCGGCGAGGGGCCTTCGTCGAAGGGCGCCCAGGTGGCGGTGCGGTTGTTTTCCCAGACGTGGGGGAGGGGCTTGCCGCCCAGCAGCCACGTGGGGCCTTCGCGGCCGATCTTGGGATCGCAGGCGTTCTGGCCGCTGTGGACCACGGCGCCGGGCACGTAGGCGACCACGGCCGAGACTTCCTCGGGGAAGGTGGCGCCCAGGAGCAGCACCAGTTCGCCGCCGCGCGACTGGCCGCTGATGGCGACGAAGTCGTGCTTAGGCTGGACCTTCTTGCGCAGCCAGCGCAGGCCGGTCTGGAAGTATTCCAGCGGGGTGTTGGAGATGTAGTCCGACAGGCCCGGCGCCTTGAAGTAGGCCAGCGCGAAGGCGGCATAGCCGCGGGACGCATACAGTGCCGCGCGCGGTTCGTTGATGCCGCCGCCGGAACCGTTCAGGATCATGACGGCGGGGAACGGGCCGGGGCCGGGCGGCAGGTACAACGTGCCGACCAGGCCTTCTTCGCGCACGTCCTGGCGCGTGACGCCGTCAGCCGCCAGGCGCTGGGTGAAGCTGGCCTGGGCCTGCGAGCCCGCGACGCGCGCCACTACGTCGGTGACCAGGGCGTCGGTCACCGGGTGGTTGAAGTGTTCGCGGCTGGACGAGTCCACGGGGGACTGCGACCAGACCAGGCCCATGGGCGCCACGCCTTCGTAGTCGCCGGACACGGGCGCGTCGCGGCCCAGGTCGACCGTGCCGTCGGCGCCCGCCACGAAGGCGGCCTGGCTTTGCCAGAGCACGCCGTTGCGGCGGGTCAGGGCGGTGATTTCCACCGTCTGGCCGGGCGCGACGTGTTCGACCCGGATCTGGCGCGGCACGTCGATCAGGTCGACGGCCGGGGTGATGGTCAGGGTGGGCGTCATGGCTTACTTGCCCGATTCTTTCGTCACCATCATGGCGGCCGTGCGGTCGCTGGTCATGGGGGTGACCTTCAGGCCCTTCTTGGTGGCCCAGATGTTCTTGTAGTGGAACAGCGGGATGATGCCGACGTCGTCGTACACGATCTTGACGGAGTCGCGCAGGATGGCTTCACGCTTGGCCACGTCGAATTCCGAGGTGGATTGCTCCAGCGCGACGTCGACCTTGGGGTTGCTGTAGCGGCCCCAGTTGGACGCGCCCAGGCCCTTCTTGGCGTCGGCGGTGGCCAGGATGTTGACCAGCGCGTAGCTGCCTTCGCCGGTGCCGTTGCCCCAGGCCAGCATGCTGACCGCGAATTCGTTCTTGTTGGCGCGGCCCGAGTACACGGCCCATGGCACGACTTCCACCTGGGTCTTGACGCCGGCGCGGGTCCAGAACTGCGCCACGGCCTGGGCGGTTTCCGGGCCTTGCGGGTAGCGGTCGTTGGGCACGTGCATGGTCAGCTTGAAGCCGTCCGGGTAGCCGGCTTCGGCCAGCAGCTTCTTGGCCTGGGCGACGTCGTTGGGGATGTCCTTGACGTCGGGGTTGTAGCCGATGGTGCCCTTGGGCATCCACTGGTTGGCTTCGGTGGCCGCGCCTTGCAGGATGCGGTCGGCGATGGCCTTGCGGTTGATGGCCAGGTTCAGGGCCTGGCGCACGCGCACGTCCAAGAGCGGGTTCTTGTCCAGCGGCTTGCCGTTGTTGTCGGTGATGTACTGGTTGGGCGCGGGGTTGAAGCTGGGCTGCAGCAGCATGACGCGCAGGCCGTCGTAGGGGTAGACCGACACGTTGGCGGCCTTTTGCAGCTTGGCCAGGTCGGACACCGAGACCTTGTCGATCACGTCCACGTCGCCGGCCAAGAGCGCGGCGGTGCGGGCGGCGGCGTTGTTGATGTAGCGGTAGTTGACCTTGTCCCAGATCTGCTTGTCGCCCCAGTAGGCGTCGTTGCGTTCCATGATGACGCGGTCGCCGGGGGTGTAGGACACGAACTTGTAGGGGCCGGTGCCGACCATGGCCTTGCCCGAGTTGTAGTCCTCGGTGGTGGACTTTTCACCGACGTGCTTGCTGACCACGTGCACCGAGGCCAGGTTCAGCGGCAGGTCGGGGTTGGGGGCCTTGGTCTTGACGATGAGCGTCAGCGGATCCTTGGCGGTCATCGTGTCGATGGTGCGCAGATAGCCGGCGTAGGTGGCCACGCTGCCCGGCACGGCACGCGCGCGGGTGTAGGAGTAGATCAGGTCATCGGCGGTGAAGGGCGTGCCGTCCTGCCACTTGACGCCTTCGCGCAGCTTGAATTCCCAGGTCTTGTCGTCCAGCGGCTTCCAGCTGACGGCCAGGCCGGGCTGCAGCTTGTTCCATTTGTTCTCGATCAGCAGGTCCCAGAAGTGCAGGGCCACCGAGCGGTCGCCGGCGTGGTTGTTCAGCTGCGGGTCCAGCGACGACAGCGGGTCGGCGAAGCCGATGGACAGGTCGTCGGCGCTGGCGGCGGCGGAAGCGCCGAGGATGGCGGCGGTCAGGGTGGTCAGAATCAGGCGTTTCATGTTCGGAGTCCTTGGTATAGGGGGAACTGGCGGTTGGTTCGGGCGCCGCGGCGCGGCGGCGGTGGTCACGCCATGTCGTTCAGGTGACAGGCGCTCAGGTGGTTGATGGCGATTCCCTTCAAGGTGGGAACCTCGGTCTTGCAGCGCGGCATCGCATGCGGGCAGCGCGGATGGAAATGGCAGCCGCCGGGCGGATTCAGCGGGCTGGGGATCTCGCCCTTGATCGCGGTAAAGGTCTTGTGGCGCGACTTCAGGCTGGGGATCTCGGCCAGCAGGGCTTGCGTGTACGGGTGGTTGGGGTGGCGGAAGACTTCTTCCACGGTCGCCGTTTCCACCACGCGGCCCAGGTACATGATCACGACGCGGTCGGACAGGTGCTCGACCACGCCCAGGTCATGGCTGATGAAGAGATAGGTCAAGCCCAGGTCTTCTCGCAGGTCCATGAAAAGGTTCAGGATCTGCGCCTGGATCGACACGTCCAGCGCGGCCACGGCCTCGTCGCACACCAGCATGGTGGGCTGCACGGCCAGGGCGCGGGCGATGCCGATGCGCTGGCGCTGGCCGCCGCTGAACTGGTGCGGATAGCGCTGACGCAGCGCGGGGTCCAGGCCGGCGCGTTCCAGCTGGGCGCTGACGTAGTCGTCGAAGTCGCCATTGCCGACCAGGCCGTGGATGCGGGCCGCTTCGCCCACGATCTCGTCCACGCGCAGGCGCGGGTTGAGGCTGGCGTAGGGGTCCTGGAAGATCATCTGCACTTGCAGGCGCGCGGCATGGGCCTGGGCCGAGTTCATGTCGGCCGGGCGCACGCCATTGATGCGGATTTCGCCGCCGGAGGGCGTCAAGAGGCCAGCCGCGATGCGGCCCAGCGTGGACTTGCCGCAGCCGGACTCGCCGACCAGGCCGACCACTTCGCCGGGGTTGACGATCAGGTCCACGTTGTCGACGGCGCGGGTCACGGCGGGCGGCTTGGACAGGCCCAGGCGCTGCATGGCGCGCGTCGCGGGGCCGGTCGGGCGTTCGCCGAAACGCTTGCTGACTTGGCTGAGATCAATCAGCGGGGTAGGGGCGGTCGTGCTCATGCCATTACCTCGCTGGTCTGGATCGTGGGATGGAAGCAGCGCACTTTGTGTTCGGGCAAGGCCTGGGTGATGCCGGGCTGCTGGCCGCAGGCGGCGGTGGCGCGCGAGCAGCGCGCCGCGAAGGCACAGCCCGCGGGCAGGTTGAGCAGGTTGGGCGTCATGCCGGGGATCTGGCGCAGGCGTTGGCCGCGTCGGTTGTTGCTGGGCAGGCTGTCGATCAGGCCCACGGTATAGGGGTGCTGCGGACGGTCCAGCACGTCGTCGACGGTGCCGTGCTCGACGATGCGGCCGGCGTACATCACCGCCACGTCGTCGGCCAGGCCGGCCACCACCGACAGGTCGTGGGTGATCCAGATCAGGCTGGTGCCGTGCTGCTGCGCGAGCTTCTGCACTTCGGACAGGATCTGCGCCTGGATGGTGACGTCCAGCGCGGTGGTGGGTTCGTCGGCGATGATCAGGTCGGGCCGGTGCAGCATGGCAATCGCGATGGCCACGCGCTGGCGCATGCCGCCGGACAGCTGATGCGGGTAGGCCAGCAGCCGCTCTTCGGGGCTGGGGATGCCCATCATGCCCAGGGTGTCGCGCGACAGGGCGCGGGCTTGCGCTGCGCTCATCTTGTTGTGCGCGCGCACGGTCTCGATCATTTGCGCGTCCACCCGCAGCACGGGGTTCAGCGTCATCATCGGATCCTGGAAGATCATGGCGATGCGGTTGCCCTGCAGCTTGCGCAGTTCGCGCGGCGCCAGCTTGGTCAGGTCGCGGCCCTGGAACAGCACTTCGCCGCCGACGATGCGGCCCGGCGCGTCGACCAGGCCCATGATGGAGAAGCCCGTGACGGACTTGCCCGAGCCGGACTCGCCGACCAGGCCCAGGATCTTGCCGCGTTCCAGCGTGAAGGAAACGTCGTCCACGGCGGGCAGCACGCCCGCGCGGGTATGGAAGTGGGTGCGCAGGTTGCGCACCTCCAGCGTCGGCGCGCCGGCAATATGGCGGTCGGCGCTCATTTGTGGGTCCTCGGGTTCAGCACGTCGCGCAGGCGGTCGCCCACCAGGTTGATCGCCACGATGGTGATCAGGAGCGCGATGCCGGGATAGAAGCTGATCCAGTATTCGCCGGACAGCATGGTCTGGAAGCCGTTGGAGATCAGCAGCCCCAGCGACGGTTCGGTCACGGGCACGCCCAGGCCCAGGAAGCTCAGGGTGGCTTCCAGCGTGATGGCGCGCGCGATCTGCAAAGTGCCGATGACGATCAGCGGCGGCAGGCAGTTGGGCAGGATGTGCTTCAACATGATGCGCCAGTTGGGGATGTCCAGGCAGCGGGCGGCTTCCACGTATTCGCGGCGGCGCTCGACCAGGGCCTGGCCGCGCGCGGTGCGGGCGTAGTAGGCCCATTCCAGGATCACCAGCGTCAGCACCACGTTGCCCACGCCCTTGCCCAGGTAGGCCAGGATCATCATGGCCACGAGGATGGACGGGAACGACAGGATCAGGTCGACCAGGCGCATGATCAGCGCGTCGACCTTGCCGCCGGCGTAGGCCGCAAGCAGGCCCAGCAGCGTGCCGACGATGCCGGCGATGACGGCCGAGCCCACGCCCACCATCAGGCTGATGCGCAGGCCGTACAGAATGCCCGAGAGCAGGTCGCGGCCCTGGCCGTCGGTGCCCAGCCAGTAGTGGAAGGTGTCCAGGCCGTTCATGCTGCCCGGCGGCAGGCGCGCGTCCAGCACGTCGATCTGCAGCAGGTCATAGGGGTTCTGCGGCGCGATCCAGGGCGCCAGGATGGCGGCCAGGATCAGCAACGTGGCAACCGTCAGGCCCAGCACCGCCGTCTTGGACGACATGAACTCGGCCAGGTTGCGCCGCCACGGCGATTCGCGGCGCAGCGCGGGAGTGGGGTTTGTCGATACGGCGCTCATGCCGAGGCCTCCAGCCGCACCCGCGGGTCCAGCACTTTATAAAGAATGTCCACGATCAGGTTCAGGGTCACGAACAGGCACACCACCACGATCAGGTAGGCCACGATGACGGGGCGGTCCAGTGCGTTCAGGCTGTCCAGGATCAGCTTGCCGGCGCCGGGCCAGGCGAAGATGCTTTCCGTGACCACGGCGAAGGCGATGGTGGAGCCCAGCTCCAGGCCCAGCACCGTCACCAGCGGAATCATGGTGTTGCGCAACACGTGCACACAGACCACGCGCATGGGCGACAGGCCCTTGGCGCGGGCGAACTTCACGAAGTCCAGAGGCAGCACGTCGCGCACGCCGGCGCGGGTCAGGCGGATCACGAGCGAGATCTTGAACAGCGACAGGTTGAACGCCGGCAGGATCAGGTGGCGCCAGCCGTCGGCCGTCAGCCAGGACCACTGGAAGCCCAGGAACTCCACCGTCTCGCCGCGGCCGCTGGCCGGCAGCCAGCCCAGCGACACGCTGAAGGTCATGATCAGCATCAGCGCGATCCAGAACGTCGGCAGCGAGAAGCCGACGATGCTGCCCGCCATGATCATCTTGGCGAAGCGGCTGTCCGGATACAGGCCGGCGTACAGGCCCAGCGGCAGGCCCACCACCACGGCCAGCATCATCGCGGCGATGGCCAGTTCGAAAGTCGCCGGCAGGCGCTGGATCACCAGTTCCACGGCCGGGATGTTGTAGACGAAGCTATTGCCCAGATTGCCGTGCAGGGCGCCGTTCAGGAACGCCAGGTACTGTTCCCACAGCGGCTTGTCCAGGCCGAGTTCGGCAATGATGCGGGTGCGGTCCACCTGGTCCACGTCCTGGCCAATTAGGATGTCCACCGGATTGCCGATGGCGTGCAGGCCCACGAAGACGATCAGCGTCATCAGGAAGACCACCACCGCGGCTTGCGCGATGCGGCGCAGCAACCAGCCCGTCATTGCGCGGTCTCCGCTTGCGGGGCCGGGGCCGGCGTCCATTCATCGCCGAACACTTCCGGCTCGCAGAACGCTTCCATATTGGCGTAGTGCGTCTCCACGTCCTCGCGATAGAACAGGCCGGCGATGCCTTGCGCCAGGCGCTTGGCGCCTTCGCTGATGGCCGGGATGTCGCCCGAGATCGTGCCTTGCGTCAGCGCGGCGGGGTAGGAGAAGCAATGCACGCGGTCCAGGCCGGGACAGGCGCCCGGGGTCTTTTCCTGCAATTCGAATACCGCGCCCAGGTCGGGCGAGTCGTGCAGTTCCTGGTCTTCTTCGCCAGCCGGCGGCACGTAGCGGTCGCCCCAGGCGCGCACGTGCGGCGCCAGCGCGGCGAACTCCGGACGCACGGTCCAGTCGATGCGGAAACCCGTGGAGAAGATCAGGAAGTCCAGCACGAACACGCCCTTGGGCGTGGTGACGTGGATCTCGTCGCCGACCAGCGCCAGGTCCTGCACGCCGCAGCCCAGGTTGAAGCGGGCGTTGGGGTGGCGCGAGACGCGCAGCGTGCTGCCGCGGGGCGGCGGCACCTGGGCGGCGTTGATGTAGTGGCGGATCTTCCACTTCCATTCGTCGGGCAGGGCCAGGTGCCCATGGGTCAGCCCCGGATTGCCCGCGCCCTTGCCCTTGTTGATGCGCGGAATGTCGTTGCGGCGGATCAGCAGGTCCACGCTGGCGGCGCCGGCTTCCAGCGCGGTGCCCGCGCTGTCCATGGCCGAGGCACCCGCGCCCACCACGCCCACGCGCTTGCCGGCTAGCGTCCCGTAGTCCATCACGTCGGACGAATGCGCCCAGCGGTCGCGCGGCAGCTTCTTCGCAAAATCAGGCACATAGGCGCCGCCCAGGCCGTCGCGGCCGGTGGCCAGCACCACGCGGCGCGCCAACACCGTGCTGCGTCCGGCGAGGGATTCGATGTCCAGCTGCACCAACTGGTCGGCGCGCGGCAGCACGGCCAGGATGCGGTGCTCGTTGCGCACATCCAGTTCCAGCGCGCGGCGGTACCAGCGCAGGTAGTCCATCCATTGCAGGCGCGGAATCTTGTCCAGCGCTTCCCAGGCGTCAACGCCGAACTGCGCCTCGAACCAGGCGCGGAAGGTCAGCGCCGGCAGGCCCAGCGCGGGGCCGGTCAATTGCTTGGGCGAACGCAGGGTTTCCATGCGGGCGGTGGTGGCCCAGGGACCTTCGTAGCCTTCGGGCGCCTGGTCGAAAATCGGGGCGTTGATGCCCAGGTGCTTGAGCGAGGCGGCCGCGGCCAGGCCGGCCATGCCGCCGCCGATGATGGCCACGTCCAGCACCGGCTGGCCGTCGACGAGGCGGGGCGTGACCCAGTTCTTGGCGGGCAGTTCCAGCCAGGACAGGTCTTGCCGCAGGCGCGCTTCCAGCGCGGCTAGGCCTTGCGGCGGGGTGGCTACAGGCTGATTCATATAGCAGGGGATTCCGTAAGAGGGGCGTCGTCGCCATAGATCGACTGCAGCAGGGCCGAATGCTCGGCGGCGTCGTGCAGGGCGAAGCCGGGCAGCAGGGCCGCGGCGGCTTGGGCGAGCGCGTCCGCCATGGCCTGGCAGGCCGGCGTCAGCGTTTGCGACTGCGGGGTGATGACCCCGAAGAAAAAGGGGATGTCCAGGTCGATGGGACGGATCGCCACGCCCGGCATGGGGGCGCCGTAGGCGGTGATCGGTTCCAGCACCGACACGCCCAGCCCGGCGCGCACGGCGGCCAGGGCGTTGACGGACGAGTTGGTTTCCATGGTGCCCAGCGTCTGGGCGTTCTGCGCCAGCGCGGCATCCAGGCGGCGGCGCAGGCGATAGGGATTGGCCATCGTGATCATGCGGCGCCCGGCCAGTGCGGCGACTGGCACCACGGCTTGTTGCGCCAGCGGATCGTTTTCCGGCAGCGCGACCACACAGGGCGCTTGCCCGATCCAGTGCACCGTCAGGCCGCGATGCTCCAGCGGCAGGCTGGTCGCGCCCAGTTGCGCGGCGCCGGATAGCACGGCGTGCACCACGCGCTCGGGCGAGGCGCTGCGCAATTGGATGCGCGCGGCGCCGACCCGGTCCTCGATGCGCTTGAGCGCGTCGGGCACCAGGCCCGCCGCCAGGGCGGAAGTGGCGGCCATCAGCAGCGGCTGGGCCTGGCCACGCGCGATTTCATCGGCGCGGCTGCGGATCTGCTGCATGCCCGCCAACGCGCGCTCGACGTCGTCATACAGCAGGAAGCCCTGCTCGGTGGGCGTCACGCGCGGGCCGCTGCGCGCAAACAAGGGATAGCCGATCTCGGCTTCCAGTTCCTGCAACAACCGGCTGATCGCCGGCTGGGAGCGGCCCAACAGCCGGCCGGCAGCAGTGACGCTGCCCGTGGACATGACGGCCGCGAAGGCCTCGAGTTGACGAAGTTCCATCTGGTTTGATTTATGCCAAGGACGAATTCTTGCCCGGCAAGTATGCGCTTTGCAAATAATTAAAGAGCATAAGTAAATTCCCTGATGGGGTTTTCATCAGGGAATTTCATAACTGGTAGTTATTTCAAGGGCTTGCGGCGGTGGCGCCTGTACGCCGCGCCGGACAAAGAAAAAGCCCGCGTCGGCATTCGCGGGCTTTGCGAGCATTAACGGGAGAGAAGCGGCCAGCCTGGGGCGTCAAGAATGCCCGCGTCCCTCGCGCCGGTAATACAGATAGCGTTCGATCTCCGCCTGTTCCACCGCTGGTTCCAGCGAGCGCCACCGGACCACGTAGCCGCGATGCGCTGGCGGCATCCAGCCCAATACGGAGTACATCGTGACTTCGGTCTGGCCAGTATTGAATTCCGTCTCGAAGAATCCCTGGCGACCCGGCGGCTCGCTGCCGCAAATCCAGCTGGAATCTGGCATGGCGCTCTCCCGTACGGCTTCAATCCTACGCGCCGGTCCGGGAAATGGCATACGTTCTAGCCCCGATGCGGGTTGCGTCCACCTTGTGTTAGAAACACGGATGGGGCTCTTGCGGCATGATTGCCGCGATCTTTGCGAACCTTTGCAGTTCGATTTGGCGGATGCCGGTAGTATTCGTCCATCGAACCTCAGGAGCCCGTCATGCACAGTCAGCAACCCGCGCCCGAGCCGAACAAGCGCCGTTGGCCTTTCGGCTACGGTGAAGAGGAGTAGTCCGGCTGCCCTAGCCGATACGCTCAATCCGGTCGCCCGGACCGGACAACTCGTGATAGATGTCATCCAGATATTCGGCCAGCCCGTCCGCGGGCACATCGGCAGGAATGGCAATGTCCGCAGCACGTACGCGTTTGCCGGCGTCCGAACGGTACGCCGTCCACACCGCGCCCTCGCGCTGGATGTCGAGCTGAAACCTGCCGTAGATGTCGAATTTCATCGATGTCCTGAAAAGTTCATGACCAGGCCAATGCCAACTCGGCAGCCATGCTGCGCGTGAGTCCCAATAGCGCCTGAGCGGCCGGGCTGAGCGTCTCGCCGCCGCGGGTCAGTACTTCCAGGCTGCGGACGGCGCTTTGGTCGGCCAGGGGTACGATCGCCAATTTTGCGCTAGCCGTGACCGCCAGCGCCGGCAGGATGGTGACGCCGAAGCCTTGTTCGACAAAGGTCAGCAAGGATGTGGTATTGCGCACCGTCAGCAGCGAGGCTTCCACCAACGCGGCCACTTCCGGGGAGTCGAACCGGGCGCACAGGCCGTTTGCAATGAACTCCGCGGCGTCGATATCGCGCCAGCGCGCCTCGCGCCGCAGCTTCGTCAGGCGGTGCCCGGCCGGACACACCAGCACGAAACGGTCTTCGAACAGGGGTTCGGTCACGATGCCGGGCAGGGGCGCCGGCAGCGTGGCTATGCCGAAATCGACCTCGCCATCGGCCACCGCCTTGCCCACCGCGGCCGAGTCTATGTCGCGCAGGTCGACCCGTACCTGCGGATACTGCCTGCGCATCAAGCCGATGACCTGGGGCAACAGCCGGATGGCCGCCGAGGGCACGGCGGCCACCTTGGCCGTTCCCAGCGCGCCGCTGGCATAGCGGACCATGTGGGCCACGGCCGAGTCGAATTCCGCAATGGCCCGCTGCGCCTGCGCGCGGACATAAAGGCCCAGGGGAGACAAGCGGATCTTGCGTTCGCCTTCGAACAAGGGGCCGCCCAGCTCCGACTCCAGCTGCTTCAAGGTCATGGAAAGCGCCGCCGGCGTACGGCCGACGCGGTCACCGGCCTGCGCCAGTTCGCCAGCATCGACCACGGCCATGAACATGCGCAGATGCTCGAGTTTCATATTTAAGAAAATATTAAATAGAACGAATTTATTTTAGTTTGACTGAATTCTGGCCGGAAATCTACAGTACCGCTCACTGCCATTCAAGGAAGCAAGCAATGAGCGCAAGCGCCTTACGCGTCGACGGGCTGCAGTACAGCAACTGGTCCGAAAAGATATTCCGCCAACTGCGCGAAGGCGGCGTGGACGCGGTCCACGTCACCATCGCGTATCACGAGAACCTGCGGGAGATGATCCACAACATCGAACGCTGGAACCGGTGGTTCGAGCGCTATCCCGACCTGATCGTGCAGGCGCGCAGTGGCGACGACGTCAGGCGCGCCCGCGAGGCCGGCCGTACCGCGATCATTTTCGGGCTGCAGAACCCGTCGCCCATCGAAGACGACATCGGCCTGGTCGAGGTGGTGCACACGCTGGGCGTGCGCTTCATGCAACTGACCTACAACAACCAGTCCTTGCTGGCTGCGGGTTGCTATGAAGCGGTCGACAGCGGCGTCACCCGCATGGGGCGCGAAGTGATCAAGGAAATGAACCGGGTCGGGCTGGTCATCGACATGAGCCATTCGGGCGAACGTTCCACGCTGGAAGCGATAGAACTGTCCGAGCGGCCCATCACCATCAGCCACGCCAATCCGCATTCATGGGCGCAGGCGCTGCGCAACAAGTCGGACACGGTGCTCAAGGCGCTGGCTGGCGCGGGCGGCATGTTCGGCTTTTCGCTGTATCCGCATCACCTCAAGAACAAATCGGCCTGTACCTTGGACGACTTCTGCGCCATGGTGGCGCGCACCGCGGATCTGGTGGGGGTGGAGCACCTGGGCCTGGGCTCGGACCTGTGCCAGGACCAGCCGGACTCGGTGGTCCAGTGGATGCGCACGGGCCGCTATACCAAGAACATCGACTACGGCGAAGGCTCGGCCGCGCAGCCGGGGTTTCCGCCGCAGCCCGGCTGGTTCCAGGACAGCCGGGATTTCAAGAACATCGAACAGGGCTTGCGCGCCACGGGGTTTTCAGCGGACGAGGTGGCGCTATTGATGGGCGGCAACTGGATGCGCTTCTTCGATGCAAGCTTCGGCCCGCAAGCCACTACTACCCGCAATCCCTGAACGGTCGCAACCTCGGAGCACATACATGAAGAACGCCATTCGCATCCTTGCGTGCGCCACGCTGGCGCTGGGCGCCGTCTGCAACGCCAGCGCGCAGGACTTTCCCCACAAAAGCATACAGATCGTCGTGCCGTTCCCGCCGGGTGGCGTGGCCGATCTGGTCGTGCGCACTGTCGCGCAAAAGCTGGGCCAGGACGTCAAGCAGCCCGTGCTGGTGGTGAACAAGCCCGGCGCCAGCGGCATCATCGGGGCCGAGTTCGTGGCCCGCGCACCGGCGGACGGCTATACGCTGCTGTTGGCCAACCTGCCGATCATGTCGATCAATGAACTGCAGTACAGCAGCCTGCCGTACTCCGCCACGCGGGACTTCGCGCCCGTGATCCTGTTGGCCGACCAACCCTACATCATCGCCACCGGCAACGCCGTGCCCGCCAAGACGATGAAGGAGTTCATCGCCTATGCCAAGGACAAGCCGGACACGCTGACTTTCGGTTCCGCGTCCAGCTCGACCTTTCTGGCCGGCGAACTGTTCAAGCAGCGGGCGGGCATCCGCATGGCGCACATCCCCTACAAGGGCAGCGCACCCGCCATCAACGATCTGCTTGGCGGACACATCAGTCTGATCCTGGATCCGGTGATCACCTTGCTGCCGCACGTCCAGGCCGGCAAGCTGCGGGCCCTGGCGGTCACTTCGTCTGAACGGATAGATACGGCGCCGGACATTCCCAGCTACAAGGAAGTCGGCCTGGTGGATATGGACATCACTTCGTGGCAGGGCATCGTCGCTCCGGCTGGTACACCCGAGGCAGTCGTCAAGAAACTCAACGAGGACTTCAACCGGGCCTTGCAGTCGCCCGAAGTGGCCTCGCGCCTGAAGGAGCAAGGGGTAAGCACCAAGGGCGGCTCGGCCCAGGCCTTCGCCGATTTCGTCGCGGCCGAAAACAAGCGCTGGGCGACGCTGGCCAAACAAGTCAACTTCCTGCCCGGCAGTTTGTGATGAGCATCCTGACCGGAGCCGATGCGCGCTTGCAGGCCCTGGGCCTGGCCTTGCCCCAGCCTACGCCGACGCACTATGCCTATCTGCCGGCGCTGCGGCACGGCAGCGCGGTGTACGTCGCAGGGCAGATTCCGAAGCTCAGCGCGGACCAGTTGCTGGTTCAAGGCGCGGTGGGTGAGCAGGTCGGCGAAGCACAGGCGTGCGAGGCCGTGCGCCTGTGCGTGCTGCATGCGCTGTCGTGGGTGGCCCACCACGCGCAGGGCAGCCTGGGTGCGGTGGAACAGGTATTGCGCGTCAACTACTTCTTCCAGGTGGGCGAGCGCGCCAGCACGCGGCTATCCGCCATTGCCGATACCGGATCGGAACTGCTGGTCGCGATCTTCGGCCGCCAGGGCGAGCATCCGCGTTCGGTCATTGGCGTGCGCGAGTTGCCGCGCAATGCGCCGGTGCTGGTCAGCATGGACGTGGCACTGAGGGCTGCGGACTCCTCGCGAATACCGGCCGGCTGAGGCCGCTGCCGGCCCCACGCAGGGCTTGCTCAGCGCTTGGGCAGCACGAACTCCACCCGCCGGTTCTGCGCCCGTCCTTGCGGATTGTCCGAACCGTTGGCCAGCCGGTTCGACTGGATCGGCTGGGTATCGCCCAGTCCTTTGACCGTCAGCCGCGACTTGTCCACGCCATGGCTTGCCAGCCATTGCGCCACCGCCTGCGCGCGGCGTAGCGACAGATCCTTGTTGTAGGAGGCCGATCCCTTGGAGTCGGTGTGGCCTTCGATGCCGACGGTGCCGGCCGAACTGGATTTGATCAGGCTGGCGATGTCACGCAGCGTAGGTTCGGCGGCGGGGCGTATGGCGGTCTTGTCGAAATCGAACAGCACATCGCCCAGCATGGCGACGGTCACGGCGTTCTTGTCTTGCCGCACCGACAGGCCGTCGTGGCGCGCGGCCAGTCCGTCTATCTGCGCGTTCAGGTCCGATATGCCGCCGCTGGCATCGGCAGGCAATCCCTTCAGGTCCAGGATGGTGGCCTGCAGATCCAGGATCTCGGCCTTATAGGGAGGCTCCTGCGCCCAGGAGCCGCTGGCAGCGGCGAGCAGCGCCGCGGCCAGGAGAGTCGGCGCGCGCGTGGCGGCGGCCATGGTCAGCGGTCGGTGATCTTGATGGCGTCGAAGGTCTCCACGCCCGGGATGGTCAGCGAAACCTCCTTGATTTCCTTGGGCGGGGCAGGGAACTTGCCCTGCCAGGAACCGGCCATGGGGGTGTCCTTGGACGTGCGGATGAGCAGCTTGGGATTGGTCAGCGGCTTGTCGCTGCTGTCTTTCAGCAGCAGGTGCTTCTTGTTGCCGGCGATGACGTAGAAGCTGTTGGCGTAATCGTCCTTGCTGATCTGCGAGTAGATCATTTCCGTCTTGCCGTCGACGATGGGCTTGAACCGGATCTTGATGGACAGGATGTCACCGCTGCGCACCGCTTCGATGACCTGGCCTTCCGCGCTGCCGGAATCGGTCAGGCCGGTGGCCAGGGGCGCGGGAGCGTCGGCCTGGCCTTGCGCCATGGCGGTCTGGCCGGCTGCCGCCACCATCATGCCCAAACCCAGGGCACAGGCGGCGGCTGTCTTTCTGATCGGAATCACGATAAGCATCCTTTGTCGTTGAAAACCATTCAGGGCAGGGCATCCGGACCGGGATTCATCCTTTTGGTCCCGTCCAAAAAGTCCAACGCAAGATGGTCCAACTTTCAGGCGCTTATTTCAGTTTGATGTTTTTCCAAGACGTTACGGAATCTAGCCAGCCTGGACGCTTATCCGCCGCGGTGCCCATGAAAGCGCGGCGCGGCGACGCTGCGGGTGTTTTCCTTGTGCTGCGAGCCGGCGAGCGCCTTGCGCCGGGCTTCCTCGTGCTGATGATCGGCGCGGGCGCGTTCCTTGTCGGCATGCGCGTCCGGGGCAGCGTGGGCGGGATTGGGGCGGGGAGTGTTGGGCGTCATGGTGCGTACCTATGCAGGTGACGCGGCATATGCCGCTTATCCACGTTACGCCCACGCTCCGTGTTTCTCAAGCGGGCATTTGCGGCGCTTTTTTTTGATCGCGGCAGCGCAATGCTTGAGCAATTGAGGGCGCTGCGGCAGCACAATGGTGCTGCGCTGGTTTCCCGGATGTTCTTCTTTCAGGAGAGCCCCATGTGCGACTGTTCCTCTTTCGCCAATTCCCCGCAGTTCAACCGCCGCCGCCTGCTGTTCGGCGCCGCCGCGATCGCCGCGGCTGGCGCTTCAGGCTGGCTGGGCGATGCCCAAGCCGCCGTGCCGTCAAACGATATCGGCCCCGACGAGGCCCTGAAACGCCTGATGGCCGGCAATGCCCGCTACGCCGCCAACAAGCCGAACATGCGGGACTATTCCGCGGGACGCGCGGCTCGCGCCGTGAAGCAGAAGCCCATCGCCGCCATCCTGGGCTGTTCGGACTCGCGGGTGGCGCCGGAACTGGCTTTCGACCAAGGGCCGGGCGACCTCTTCATTGTGCGCGTGGCCGGCAACTTCGTGAACGAAGACGGTCTGGCCAGCCTGGAGTACGGCACGCTGGTTCTGCGGGCGCCGCTCATCGTGGTACTGGGCCACGACAACTGCGGCGCGGTGGACGCGACGGTGAAGGCGTGGCAGGACAAGACGGAATTCCCTGGCCATCTGCCCGCGCTGGTGAACGCGATCAAGCCCGCTGTCGAGATCGCGAGCAAGTCGGGCGCAAGGGATCTGATGTCGGCTGCCGTGCAGGCCAATGTGCGCCTTGCGGTTGAACGCCTGAAGACTGCGCAGCCGCTGTTGCAAGAGATGGTGCAGCAGAAAAAGTTGGGAGTGGTGGGCGGCGTGTACAGCCTGGCAACGGGCAAGGTGACGTTGGTCTGACGCCAGCGCCGGGGTCGGCTGAATTCCAGCGCCGGCCGGCCTCGAACTGGTGAGAATTGCTGAGCTTTAATCGTTTTTCCCTTCGTAATATCCGATGAAAGGATATTGAAAGGGGAAGAGGCATGGGGGCGTGCGAAAAATGCGAGGCTATCGTCAGGGACCGGCGCGACGCGCCTGGTCATGACAGCCTGATCAGCCTGGGCGTGGTGCGATCGACGGGGCAGCAGCAACGCGGCGTGCAGCACGAGGCGTACACCTGTGCGGTGTGCGGCACGGATTGGGATTATCTCTACGACAAGCGCGACCCGGCTTCGGGGTGGCGCCGCTCCGATGCGGGCGTGCACACGGAAAAGGCCGAAGCGCCTTTGGCGAGAGCCGTCGGCGCCGCGTAGCGTGGCGCGCCGTATTTAATCAGATACCGTTCCTGCGTTGGCTCAGCGGCTGGCGCGGCTACATCTGCATCTTCTTCTTGCCCAATAGCGTCAGCGCCAGGCTGCGGCCGGTGCGCATGAAGGGGTAAAGCGCCGTCGACAGGCATGGGTTGCGGAACACGGCCGCGTTGACGCTGTTGAACAGGTCGTTGCCGGTACTGATCAGCGCCAGGCGGTTGATGCAGTCCGCGCCCCAGTAGTCCTGCCCGTCCAGGTGCAGCAGCATGCCCTGGTTCAGATCGTAGCCTTGCGCGTTGTAGGCCACCGCCAGGTCTGGGTGGTCGCGCATGTTCAGCAGGTCGATGGGGCCGACGGCCTTCTGCAGTTGCAGCATCCGCACGTAGTTCGAGCAGAAAGGGCAGTCTCCGTCGTAGAGCAGGAAGTTCTTTGCGATGGCCATGATGCACCGTGTGGAAATGCGCGGGCGCGAAAGGCGCGCCTGCCTCTTACATCCGATTAAAACGCATATCGCGGCAAGCGCCCACCGCCCGCATCGCGGCGCGGGTTTCAGCGCATCTGGCGCACGCCGTGGCCCAGGCGCCGGCGCAGCAGGTTGCGCAGCGTGACGCCGTCGGCATAGCCGACTTGCGCCGCGATCTGCTCCAGCGATTGGTTGCTGGTCTTCAGCAAATGGGCCGCGCGCTCCACGCGCAGGTCCTGGAAGAACGACAGCGGGCTCTTGCCCAGGACCTCCTGCATGCGGCGCGCCAGCGTGCGCTTGCTGGCGCCCAGCGCCTGCGCCGCGGCGTCCAGCGAGAATCCCTGCGCAAGATGCGCGCGGGCCCAGCGCTCGAAGGCCTGTACCAGCGGCTCGGCATGCGTCAGGTGATCGGTAATGACATAGGCCGACTGCGAGGGCCGCTGGTCCACGATCAGATAGCGCGCCACCAGCGCGGCCAGCTCCGGACTGGCCTGGCGCACCAGCCACAGCGCCATGTCCATGTGGCTGAGCGCCGCGCCCGCGGTCAGCAGCGACGACGAACGCACCAGCATGCGTTCGTCCTCCAGGTCCACCGCCGGATAGCGCTGCCTGAACAGCGGGGCCAGCCACCAGGTGGTGGTGGCCTTGTGGCCGTCCAGCAGGCCGGATTCCGCCAGGACGAAGGTGCCGATGCAGGCTGCGGCGGTGTTCGCGCCGGGCGCGCGCTGCCGCAGCATGCGGCCGGCGTCGCGCACGTCGGCGCGGTCCAGCGCGGGCAGCAGGGTTTCGGGCATCTTGCAGGCAATGGCGGGGATCACGAGCCAGTCCGGGTCCGACGGGTCCGGGCTGCCCGAGACGGGCACGCCGAATCCCTGTGCGGTACGCACCTTGCGGCGCATGCCGACGATCCGCGCGTCGAACGGCCGGACCGGTTCGGGCAGCAGCGGCGCCAGCTCGTTGGCCGTGGTGAACACGTCCAGGATGGCTGACACGCCGGTATCGAACACGCCCTCCAGGGCCAGGATCTGGATCTTCATGGCAAGAACGCTATCAAAGATGTCAAAACCGCCAATATTAATAAGGCCCGCCCGGACTCACAATGGCGCTGTCTGATCGCTGGCGCAAGCGTGCGCCGCGTCTTGCGGGAGCCTTATCTTGTCTTTTGAAAATCTGCTTGCCCTGACGGTATTCGCCTTCGTGACCTCGGTATCGCCAGGGCCTAGCAACGTCATGCTGATGACCTCTGGCGCGAACTTCGGCTTCGGCCGGACGCTGCCCCAAGTGCTGGGCATCACCGCCGGCTTCACTTCGCTGCTGCTTGGGGTAGGCCTGGGCCTCGGTGCGCTGTTCCACGCCTGCCCGGCCCTGTCGGCGGGCCTGAAGGTAGGGGGCGCGGTCTATCTGCTGTACCTGGCATGGCGCATAGCCCTATCGCGTTCCATCGGTGCGGGGCAGGCGTCTGCCAGGCCGCTCACGTTCATGGAGTCGGCCTTGTTCCAATGGATCAATCCCAAGGCCTGGATCGTGGCGCTGGCCGCGGTTGCGGTCTATGTGGATGCCGCGGCGCCCTGGGCGTCGCTGGCGTGGATGTGCCTGGTGTTCGCGGTGGTGAACGTGCCCAGCGTTTCGCTGTGGGCGGGCTTCGGCGTGGCGCTGCGCGGATTCCTGGCGCAGCCTGGAAGGCTGAAGTGGTTCAACATCGGCATGGGAACGCTGCTGGCGCTGACATTGTGGCCGATGCTGCGGTGAGCAAGGCCGGTGGCAGCATTGAGGAAAGTGCGGCGAGGAAGGCCGTGGCCTTTTGGGGGGAGGGTGCGGCCCGCGCAGACCGCACCCTGACACGGATCAGCCCGCGGCGGCTTCGTCGGGCGCGCCCCATGCCAGACCCATGGCGTAGCCGCGCACATCTTCCGGCCATCCGGCGATCTGCTGCGTAAAGCGCTCGCGGTCGTTGGCGTACAGCGCCCGCGTGGCTTCCTCGAAACCGGGCAGGTTGCCGGCCATGCTGGACATGAACCGGTATGCAGCCTCCTGGCGCTCGCGCCGGCGGTCCTGCGCCTCGTTGTCGCGGCGCGCCTGTTCCACCAGTTTGCGGAGGACGACCGATGCGCCGCCGGGCTGCGCGCCCAGCCAGTCCCAATGGCGCGGCAACAGGGTTACTTCGCGCGCCACTACGCCGAGCTTGGGGCGGCCCCGGCCGCGCGGTTGCGCGTCATCGACGAGGCTGGCGGGCGCTTCAGGCGCAGGGGCGGCCGGGTCAATGCGGACGCGGTGGCGCTCCGCGATGGCGGCATGGTTTCCGCTCAGGTCCAGATCGACCTGTTTGCCGGACAGGTCATCGAATACGAGGATGGTGGCGTCGTGGCCTTCGTCCATCGCCTGCCTGACCGCGAGCGCCACGTCGGAGAGCGCGCCAGCCGCAAGAATGCGATGACCCACGAAGGCGGTGTGCGGATCGGCGGGGAGGGGGGAGATCGGGTTGTTCATTTTTATCCGGGTGAAATTTGTGGATGAATTATGATCCGGGTAAAAATAGATGTCAATACACCCGGGTAAAAATATAGAAACGAAAAATGCACCACCGTGAGGTGCAGAAATATCCTTGCGGACCTAGGGTCAACACCTAGGCAAAACACGCAAGCGGCGTATAATCTTGCTTTGCGCCCGGAGTTACCCATGCGTCTCGTACAAAAAGCGCTCACCTTCGACGATGTGTTGCTGGTGCCTGCGTATTCCGAGGTCCTGCCTCGCGACACTTCCCTGGCTACGCGCCTCACTCGCAACATCACCCTGAACATCCCGCTCGTGTCCGCCGCCATGGACACCGTGACCGAATCGCGCCTGGCCATCGCCATGGCGCAAGAGGGCGGCATCGGGATCATCCACAAGAATCTGTCGGCTGAAGCCCAGGCCCGCGAGGTCGCCCGCGTCAAGCGCCATGAATTCGGCATCGTGATCGATCCGGTCACGGTCACCCCGCAAATGAAGGTGCGCGACGCCATCGCGTTGCAGCGCCAGCATGGCATCTCGGGCCTGCCGGTGGTCGAAGGACGCAAGCTGGTCGGCATCGTCACCAACCGCGACCTGCGCTTCGAAGAAAACCTGGACCAGCCCCTGCGCAACATCATGACGCCGCAGGAACGCCTGGTCACCATGAAGGAAGGCGCCACGCTGGAAGAGGCGCAGTCCCTGATGCACAAGCACCGCCTGGAGCGCGTGCTGATCGTCAACGACGGCTTTGAACTGCGTGGCCTGGCCACCGTCAAGGACATCGTCAAGAACACCGAACACCCGATGGCCAGCAAGGACGCCCAGGGCCAGCTGCGCGTGGGCGCGGCTGTGGGCGTGGGCGCCGGCACCGAAGAACGCGTGGAAAAGCTGGTTGCGGCTGGCGTCGACGTCCTGATCGTCGACACCGCCCACGGCCATTCCAAGGGCGTGCTGGAAGGCGTGCGCTGGGTCAAGCAGAACTACCCCAAGGTTGAAGTCATCGGCGGCAACATAGCCACCGCCGCCGCCGCGCGCGCGCTGGTCGAGTACGGCGCCGACGGCGTCAAGGTCGGCATCGGCCCGGGCTCCATCTGCACCACCCGCATCGTCGCGGGCGTCGGCGTGCCGCAGATCCATGCCATTTCCGAAGTCGCCAAGGCGTTGGAAGGCACGGGCGTGCCCCTGATCGCCGACGGCGGTATCCGTTACTCGGGCGACGTTGCGAAGGCCCTGGCGGCCGGCGCTTTCGCCTGCATGATGGGCGGCATGTTCGCCGGCACCGAAGAAGCGCCGGGCGAAGTCGTGCTGTTCCAGGGCCGTTCGTACAAGTCCTACCGCGGCATGGGCAGCCTGGGCGCCATGACGGACGGCTCCGCCGACCGTTACTTCCAGGATCCGTCCAACAACGCCGACAAGCTGGTTCCCGAAGGCATCGAAGGCCGCGTCCCCTACAAGGGCAGCGTGCTGGCCATCATTTACCAACTGGTCGGCGGCATCCGCGCCTCGATGGGCTACTGCGGCTGCGCCACCATCGACGACATGCGCACCAAGACCGAATTCGTGGAGATCACCTCCGCGGGCGTGCGCGAGTCCCACGTGCACGACGTACAGATCACCAAGGAAGCGCCCAACTACCGCGCCGACTGATCCGTACAGTCAACTACAATGTCATGCATCGCGCACCGGCAGAACCGCAACCTGAATCAGCGGTTCTGCCGGTGCGGTTTTATTTACTGCGGTTTTATTCTTTACCGGTAGAGTCTCCATGCACCAGCGCATCCTCATTCTCGACTACGGTTCGCAAGTCACCCAGCTGATCGCCCGCCGCGTCCGCGAAGCCGGCGTCTACTCCGAAGTGCACCCCGGCGACGTCGACGACGCCTTCGTGCGCGACCAGATGGCGCAAGGCCTGAAGGGCATCATCCTGTCCGGCAGCCACGCTTCCGCCTACGAAGAAGGCTCCATGCGCGTGCCGCATGCGGTGTTCGAACTGGGCGTGCCCGTGCTCGGCATCTGCTACGGCATGCAGTCCATGGCGCAGCAGTTGGGCGGTGTGGTCAGCTATTCCGACCACCGCGAATTCGGCTACGCCGAAGTCCGCGCCCACGGCCACACCAAGCTGCTGGAAGGCCTGGAAGACTTTTCCACGGCCGAAGGCCACGGCATGCTCAAGGTCTGGATGAGCCACGGCGACAAGGTCACCGAGCTGCCCCCGGGCTTCAAGCTGATGGCTTCCACGCCGTCCTGCCCCATCGCCGGCATGGCCGACGAAGACCGCAAGTTCTACGCCGTCCAGTTCCACCCCGAAGTCACGCACACCGTCCAGGGCAAGGCCATGCTGGCCCGCTTCGTCAATGAGATCTGCGGCTGCGAAGGCGACTGGAACATGCCCGACTACGTGGCCGAAGCCGTCGCCCGCATCCGCGAGCAGGTCGGCACGGACGAAGTCATCCTGGGCCTGTCCGGCGGCGTGGACTCCTCGGTCGCCGCGGCGCTGATCCACAAGGCTATCGGCGACCAGCTCACCTGCGTGTTCGTCGACCACGGCCTCTTGCGCCTGGACGAAGGCAAGCAGGTCATGCAGACCTTCGCTGAAAATATGGGCGTGAAGATCATCCACGTCGACGCCACTGCCCAATTCATGGGCAAGCTGGCCGGCGTGGCCGACCCCGAAGCCAAGCGCAAGATCATCGGCCGCGAATTCGTCGAAGTGTTCCAGGAACAGGCGGGCAAGCAGAAGAGCGCCAAGTGGCTGGCCCAGGGCACGATCTACCCCGACGTCATCGAATCCGCTGGCGCCAAGACGGGCAAGGCCACCTCCATCAAGTCGCACCACAACGTGGGCGGCCTGCCGGACACACTGAACCTGCAACTGCTGGAGCCGCTGCGCGAACTGTTCAAGGACGAAGTCCGCGAACTCGGCGTGGCCCTGGGCCTGCCGCCGCAGATGGTCTACCGCCACCCGTTCCCCGGCCCCGGCCTGGGCGTGCGCATCCTGGGCGAAGTCAAGCATGAATACGCCGAACTGCTGCGCCGCGCCGACGCGATCTTCATCGAAGAGCTGCGCAACACCAAGGACGAGGCCAGCGGCCTGACCTGGTACGAGCTGACCTCACAAGCGTTTGCCGTGTTCCTGCCGGTGAAGTCGGTGGGGGTGATGGGCGATGGGCGCACCTACGAATACGTGGTGGCGCTGCGCGCGGTGCAGACCTTCGACTTCATGACTGCTGATTGGGCGCCGCTGCCGCATCCGCTGCTGGCGCGGGTGTCGTCGCGGATCATCAATGAGGTGCGTGGCATTAATCGTGTTGTTTACGACGTGTCGAGCAAGCCGCCGGCGACGATCGAGTGGGAGTGAGTCGGGCGGGAGCTATGCGACTAAAATAAAAAAGAGGTTTGGCCCGCGTAACTGCGGGCTTTTTCTTTCCTGGATGATGCAAATTAGCCAAAAAGGCGGGGCCCACATCGCGGAAAGTACATGTCGCTAGCGCCATGGCAGGGAATGTTGCCGCAGGCGGAGGACCGTGCCGGTCATCTATGTCGAAAGGAATTCGAAGAACATCCATGTCTAGACCTAACATCTGTCTCATCAATATCGACTCCGCACTGAATGCTCTGCCGAAGGCTGACGTGACAGCCGAAATCATTGAAGCGCGGATATCGTCACTAGCCTTCAAGAACTTCGACTCTGTCGAGAAGCGCCTCCGCTTCATGTTGGAGTTTTGTACGCATGAACCTAGCTTTTGGATAAAGCTGGCCGAAATCTGCGCGGCGGCATATTTCCTGAAAGCTGAAAGGGAGTGGGTGCTTGTATTTCCTGCGACGATTGACTGTGGCTACATGAGAAGTTACCGATTCCAACCACGAAATCTTGCCGCATCACCACAGCAATACTGTAGGAACATTCTGCTTCTGCCGAACTCCGAGGCGCTATACGAATTGGTGGATACGCCTGCGGCGCATCACGTTTTTGACGAATGGCATAAAGCAAAGACCAAGGCCACAGAGCTGCCTACCGAGCTGGTTTCTGGCAGGCTGGCCAACACGAGTGTCGAACGTGCCATGATTTTTAGCCGGGGGGATGGATGTGTGGTTTGCGGTGCTGTTGCAAGCTGCTACGCCGCAACAACCTTTGGTGATCCAGCCTATGCGTTGCTGATTCAGTTGCCGGTTTGTCAAGAGCACCTTAGAGAGGCCAGGGAACATCCAAGTATTTTTTCTTTTTTTGCGTCGCTATTTCATCTGTCGGCCGAGACTGACTATGAACTTTCCACCTATATTCCCGATGATTTGATCCCAGCCATTCATGCGACGATGGCCGATGAGCTTGAGGGGCGCGTGGGCAGTTCGGACAAGCGGGACAGAGGTTGGCATCTTTGGATTGAACTAGAAACCGGATGGAAATGGCTTCTTCGCGTAGGTTCGCTGAGTGACTACGCATACATGCTCTACGAGCCTGGAGTAAAAAAAGAGAGGTATCGTGCCGACTCTGCGCCAGATCATCCTGATCTAAAGTTCTTTCCGATTCATCAGCATTCCTCTCCAGGCAGAAAGCGAGATGAAGTAAGTCCAAGTTTTTTGTACGGTATCCCTTTGTTCGACGTGAAGCGGTTGCGTGACGTCGGGCGAGAGCTCGGAGCCTATGTGGACCACGATGTTTAACCCGTCATAACTGCACTGAACGTCAATGTCCAGCCTTGTATCGGCCTTATCGATCCACCGTACGGATATTGGCTCAACGCACTCGCGGAGACTTTCATCGCACCATGTTCAATCACGGCAAGGAAATCCTGATCCTCACGGGCCCGCCGGGTTCGGGCAAGACCACGGCGGCCGTGGCCCTCGCACAGATGGCTGGTTCGCCGAAGGTTCATCTCCATTCGGACGATTTTTGGGCTTTCATCAAGCATGGCGCCATCGCGCCGTATTTGCCTGAATCCCATGCACAAAACACGGTGGTGATGGATGCGCTTTGCCGGACCGTGTCCGCGTATGCCGAAGGCGGCTACTTCGTGGTTCTCGACGGCATCATCGGTCCGTGGTTTCTGCCCGTATTCGAGGGGCTGGCCCTTACCGTCCATTACGTCGTCCTGAGGCCGCCCTTGAGCGTGGTCATCACGAGGTGCCAGCAACGCGGCGGGGATACGCTGGTCGATCCCGCTGCCATTGCTTCGCTGCATGGGCAGTTCGGTTCGCTGGGGGCGCTAGAGCGGCACGTACTCACGATCGGGGACGACAGTCCGGCTCAACTGCTTGAGCGTTTGATTGATGCGGTCGACGCCGGCGCCTGCGTCTTGCCGCATTCGCTACATTAGGGCCGGTAGAGCATGGGGGCATCGCGTGCCGCGGAAGCGTGCGGCACCCTGCAATCCTCAGCTAGCGGGCGGTGGCGAAAGTCCGTTCAATGCCGGCGCGCGCATGGATGATGAACGCCGCGGTTTCGGCCTGATGCCGTTGTGCCAGATCATCTTCCTCGTGCCCCTGGTAGATCGCCCGCGCCTTGCTCAGCACGGCTCGGTGGGGGGGGGCAATCTTTACTGCAACCGTGTCGCCGCCAGCTCCTTGGAGGCGATGCCGCCAAGGGCGGCCGTGTACCAGATGCGGGCCAGGGCGAGGACGATGTGCTTTTCGTCGCCCGCCCAGTTGTCGGGCGCGTTCCACTGCGCGGCGGTGTCGAGCAGCGCGCGCCTCAGGTCCTCACGGGGCACGGGCTCGAAAACCTGATCGGCTTGCGGCCCCATGATGAGAAAATGCAGTCTGACTCCATTTCCTCTCACATATTTCGAGATCGATCTCACTCCGAGCCTGAAATACTTCGCATGCGATCGCATGAAGGCGACGTTGACCGTCCCTGCATGCGCGAGCAATTGGCGGCGCGCGCACCATGATGGGGATATCTCACGACAACGCTGCAAGGGTTGTGAGATTGGCGCGCTGCATGCCGGCGAGAGAGGCGCAAATACTGCTGCACGGCATGAAGATATGTGGTCGTTGCCATTGAAGTGGCGCGCGGCTCATACGCAAGCACATATGTGTCAGCTGCTACAATCGCGAACGCGAGGTGATCAAGGGGCGTAACGGGAAGGGCCGTCCTCCGACCAAGTTGGCGCGTGTGGACTTGCGCGGTGTGACCTACCAACGCGCCGATGGCACTGTGCACACCCGAACAATTAATCGCACGGTCGATACGAACGAAGTGGTTGTCGCCGTGCTACGCGACGAGCAGCAGGCGGTCCGGTTTGGCTGGCGAGGTCAGATCCGAAGGGATGGGATAGACTGTTTGCTTCAAACCGCCATAGACTTGCCGCCACTCAATCTGTGCGTGTCATTGACCTGATCTTGCGTATGTCACCAGTGCTGGTGTCAGGTATGCTTGACCTCGTCTTCGTTGAAACTGATGGCCTAGTTCGGGTTGTAGTCGCCCACCTGCGTCGGCATCAGGAAGCCGTGGTGATCCCTTCATAGCATGTCATGCGCCTAAGCCCGCGCGATCAATATTCTGGTCGCCCTTGACCATCTCGTAGAGCAAGCCGACCAGCGGTACCAGCGCTTGCTTGTCGTTCTTCAACACTTGGCTCACCAATTCGGTGTGTGATCCCAGAGCCCGAACCAAGGCCGACTGGACAGATCCCTTGATATTGCCGTTCATGGCCACGTCCCGTGGATTGTTCTTGATCTGAGCAACAGTGTTGGCGTCTTCGCGCACGATGTCGGCCAGATGGTTCACCAGCGCTACCTTGTCGGTCAGTGGCGTGGCTTCGCCAAAGATAGAATTGAGACGCGCGATCACCTGGCGCAGATAGACCGGCAACTCAGCTTGGCCGCCTCCCCCTGGGCCAACCGGCTTGAGGACTACAGCATCGTCCTTGGGCGGCTCGTCGTCGCCAGGCATGTCCTCACGCTTGATGTCAAAGCCGGTCAGGACCAAAGCAGACACGTCTACCTGCTCAGGCGGCACGCCATGGAGGCGTTTGGCCAACAGGCGTGCGAAGCTGGCGAAGGCTTCCAGCCCAGCATCGCCCAAGTCGATGGTCTGGGCGATATAGGTGTACAACGAGCCGAAGCGGGTCAGGCCGGACTTGAAGTCTAGCGATTGCTGCAAGGCTTCGGCGTGTGCGTTCCGCGTGGCGTCGGCCTGCTTCATGCCGGCCTCGTTTCCCTGAGCCTTGGCTATCTCGAATGCGGCTTCCGCTGCCTGGATGGCTGCGCGTTCTTTCTTGATCTGGTCGTTGAAGCGCTCCGTAGGCGCGCTGGTGGCGGCGTACAGCTCCTTGTGCTGTGCTTGCTCACCGGCTGCGTAGGAGGCGGCCGACTTGAAGCGCACGGCAGAATAGGCGTCGACCTCGCCTTGCGTGTAGATCCCGGCCTTGTCCAGGTCGGCTTGCAGGTCGTAGATCACGTTTGGATTCTGCACGTCCTGGATCTTCGCGCCGGCGTCGTACTTGGCGAAGGCGTCAAGAATGGCTTGGGGCTCGTTGACGAAGTCGACTACGAAGGTGGTGTCCTTGCCGGGGGCAGTGCGATTAAGGCGAGACAGCGTCTGGACGATCTCCACAGGGTTGGCGATCTTCTTGTCCAGGTACATCGCGCACAGCTTGGGTTGGTCGAAGCCAGTCTGGAACTTGTTGGCCACGATCATGACTCGGAACTCGGGCCGGTCGAAGATCTTGCGCAGGTCGGTTCCGTACTGGCGCGGGTTCATCGAAGCCTCGGTGAACTGCTCGTCGTCTTGCGCCGCAAACGGATCGTCCTTCAATTGCTCATCGGAGGTGTGGACGACTTCCTTGCCCGTCAGCGACCCGGAAAAGGCCACCAGAGCCTGGAGTGCCTTGTGCTGGGGGTGGGCCTCGATATATGCGTCAAACGCCTTCTTGTAGCGGACGGCAGAGGCACGCGAGGAGGTCACGATCATGGCCTTGGCCGTACCCCCCAGTAGCGGCGCCACATTGGCTGCGAAGTGCTCGACGATGAACTCAACCTTCTGGATGACGTTGGTCGCGTGCAGGTTGAGCCACTTGGCCAGGGCGCGCTTGGCCGCTTTCTGCGAGACGCGCTTGCCGTCCTTGACCGGTTCGGCCAAGTTGAACGCGGTCTTGTAGGGCAGGTAGCCCTGCATGGCGTCGAGAATGAAGCCCTCCTCGATGGCCTGGCGCATAGGGTACTTGTGGAAGGACTGCGGCAGGTTGTCCTTGCTGGGTGGCTTGGTTGGGTCAGTGGGGCGCCCGAACAAGGTGAGGGTGGCGTGCTTGGGCGTGGCGGTGAAGGCGAAATAGCTGACGTTCTTCGGGCGCACGCGCGAGGACTGGATCTTCTCCAGCAGCTCTTCAACGGTCAGTCCTTCCATTTCCTTGGCATCTCGCAGGGCTAGCGTAGCCTGAAGCTTGGAGGCAGCAGAGCCCGTCTGGCTGGTATGGGCCTCGTCGATGATGACGGCGAAGCTGCGATCTTTCAGCTTGCCATTAGTCAGCACCTGCTCCATGGCGTAGGGGAAGGTCTGCAACGTCACCACGATGATGGGCGTGCCACGTTCCATGGCCTCGGCCAATTCCGCGGACTTGCTGCGCCCCGTGTCCTTGTCGCCAATCGCTGCAATCAGGTCATGCTGATGGTCGATCTGCTGGATGGCGTCTTGGAGCTGCTTGTCAAGCACAGTGCGGTCGGTGACCACGATGACAGAATGGAAATACGGATCGCCCTTGTCAGGCGTGCGCAGGCGGATCAGGTCATGCGCGGTCCAGGCGATGGTGCTGGTCTTGCCGGAGCCTGCCGAGTGCTCGCACAGGTAGGTCATGCCTGGGCCGTTGGCCTTGGCATCAGCAATCATCCGGGTGACGGCATCCCACTGGTGGAAGCGCGGGAAAATCTGCGTTTCCTTGCGGGAGTGGTTGCCGGCTAGGTCGACCACGTCCTTCTTCTCGGTGTACACGAAACTGTGGAAGATCCGTAGCCAGTTGTCGCGCTGGCACACCTGTTCCCAGAAGTAGGCCACCGGATACTCGCCATCCTCACGGATGGGGTTGCCGGCATGGCCATCGCGGCCCGCGTTGAACGGCAGGAAGTAGCTGTTCTTGCCGGCCAGCTTCGTGCACATCTGGATGTCGCTGTCGGACATCGCAAAATGGACGACGGCTCCGCGTTTGAATGTCAGCAACGGCTCGACGCGCCGGGTGGTTGGCTCCATCGGCAGGCGGTCGTTCTTGTACTGCTCGACGGCCGAATCGGCGGACTGGGTGAAGTCAGTCTTGACCTCGACGGTGGCCACGGCCAGCCCATTGATGAAGAACACCAGATCGATGGCCAGCTTGCTGCCTGGACGGTACATGAGCTGCGGCACCACCCGCAGGATGTTGGCGTTATAACGCTCCCAAGCGGACGGGTCGCGCTCGTCCTCAGGCAGGCCTTCGCTCAGGCGGATTTCGCCCGCCCCGGCCACCTTGATGCCTTTGCGCAGCACGTTGACCGTGCCTTCCCGTTCCAGGGCCTGGGCCAGCCTGTCCATGATGGTGTCGGTGGCCTTGTCACCGTTGCTTGCCACCAGCTTATCCCAGCGCTTGGGTTGGGTCGTCTGAACCCATTCGACCAGATCCTCGGGGTACAGCGCGTGGTTCTGATCGTAGCCGGCGGTGGTGCCCACCTTCCAGCCGCGGCCGGCCAGCTGCTTGACGATGTGCTCCTCGAAGTACTTCTCGCGGTGGGCGGTGTCGGTGAAGGCGGGGTGCATATTGGTCATTCCGTTGTCTCGTCTTCGCCGTGGAACTCGTCGTAGATGTCAGCCAGGTTGCGCTCTTCGTAGTTCCACAACGGCGCGGGATGGCGATCGTGTGCGCTTTCCGGGAGTTTCAGTGCTTTGCGGGTGGCCCGGGTCAGCGACATGACATCGCCGTGAAGCCGAACCTTATTCCCTGGTTCGATAGTTGCCGTAACGGCAGGGTCTCGAACGAAGGCCAGCTGGGCACCAACTGGAATGCCCAAGGCATCGAAGCTCAACTTCGGCCGCCGACGAATTTCCAGCCGTTCTCCTGCGGCGATGGAGGCCTGATCCACGTCAGGTGCAGTGGGCTGTTGCTCCACTTCCTCGGTTACGTCTTCGCCTACGTGAAGCAACTTCAAAATGGCAATTGCCTGGTTGGCACCGATCTGGAAAAACTCTCGTTTCGGGTTCAGTCGGTTGGGACCGAAGGCCTCGTGCAATGCGCGCTCCACCTGTTCCGGGTTGGCGGTCCGGCACGCGTACTCAAGCTTGAACGGTACCGGTACACCAGTGGTGTAGAGCTGGCCAATACGGGCGTTCGCATCGGGCGCCGCGGTGTAACCGATCTTGACCAACCCAGGCATTGCTGGGTTGCTCAGGACATAGACGATCGATAGCGTGCTCATGCGGCCTCCCTCAGGTCGATCTTGCCCGTCACAGCCGCTGTGATCAGGGCGGTGCGATGTTCGCGCAAGAGTTCGATGGAGCGTTCCGTTTTGGCGATCAGGGTGTCGATGCGGGAAGTGGCGCGGTCGAGGTGTTCCAGGATCCTGCCTTGCTCTTCTTCAGGAGGGCGAGGGACCGGCAGGTCAAGCAAGTTGTTGGACGAGATCGAGGCCAAGTTTGTGGTTTGCTTGGATCTGTACGTAAAGAAGGATTGCGCGGCTAGCGAGCCCTTGTAGGCATTCAGCCATTCACTTGAAACGCCATGTGGGCGGACCGCAAACACATGATTCTGATGGACACAATTAGCGATCTCATCGCGCCAGATGTGGCCGCGGCCTAGTTTGTCGTTATCACCGCCTTCGTTCATGAGGACATCGTTCGCTTGCAAGCGATATCGGGCCAAATCACTCCGCAGGATATTCACAGTCGCTACGTCCTCCAGTTTCAAGTAGCCATCCTGGACATTCGCTACTCGCAGGTATGGGGCGCTGATTATGTCGGGGCCTGATAGATTTTTGCCTAGTGCTAGTCCTGTTTGGACAGTCGCTATATGCCGTAATTTAGGGGTGGTCCAATGCGCCGGAACCTTCCCCAGCCACTCGATACCGCTGTCCTTCATTGGAACACCCGCATCCAGTCCCTTGGTCACGGCATGCGTGATCAGGGCCTGGCGCTTTTCGCGCAGCAGCTCGATAAAGCGGGCTTTCTTGGCGACCAGGGTGTCGATGCGGGTGGTGGCGCGATCGAGGTGGGTGGCAATGATGGATTGTTCTTCAAGGCTCGGAAGCGCGATGTGGCATTCACCAATATCTTCAAACTTGACGGTTTGTCTGACTCCGGCACCCAGCGTCTTGATGTGCTGCACATCGAAGACGCGAAGCGCCCATCGGAGATACTTCGCTTGCGCGACAGACTCGTCGTTTGAAGCAATGATGTAGGCCGGACTGACTCGGCATTCGATCTCTGAAAGAGCAATGCGCAGGCTCTTGAGGTCATAGTTCAGGTTGAGAGGGTTGATCAAAAACTGGCCAGGCTTAACCGTGCGATAGGTAGCCAATGTCTCGTCGTTGTCGAAGTTCTTGAATACAACCTCTCCGAAGCTGATCGCCCCAGCCGGGGCATCGCTACCGATTTCCTTGCGCTCTTCTCGAAGCACGTGCTTGAGCTTGAATACATCCCAGGGGGGCGGGACGGCGCCTCCCATCCAATCGATCGCAGTGCTCATTCCGCCACCTCATCCAGCAGTGCGGCGATCTCGGCTTCCACGGCCTTCAACTCGACATCGATATCGTGCAAGTCGCGCGGCGGCACGTACTTGTAGAAGTAGCGGTTGAAATTAATTTCGTAGCCGACCTTGCCGATCTGGCCATCGCGGTCGTCGGTGTAGTCGGCATCCACCCAGGCATCGGGTACATGCGGCAGAACTTCGGCGGCCATGTAGCCGCCGATGTTTTGTTCCAGCGACACGCTCTCGAAGTCTTCCAGCTCCTTGTCCGGCACCGGGTTGCCTTCCTCGTCCAGTACTTCCGGGGCGTTGGTGTCACGAACGCCCAGCGCGGCTTCCAAGGCGGTGGCAAGAGGCTTGGTGATCTTGGGCAGGCCTGCCTTCTTAGCAACGGCTGCAAGGGTGGCGAACCACGCATAGGGGTGGGTCTTGCCCAAGTCCTGGCGCAGCAGGGTCAGCCACTTGGTCTGTTCATCTTCAACCAGCTTGGCAAACCCCTTGCTGACCTTGAGGGCTTCCAGGCCCTCTTCGGTGATCTTGGCGACCAGGCGCAGCGGACGCAGTACCTTGATCCGGCGGTAGCCGAAATCCTTGTAGTCGACGATGCGGACGTTTTCACCCGCTTGGAAGTCCGCGTAGAGGCGGGCGATGTCCTGGATTTGCTCGTCGTTGATGAAGCGGCGCTTGTTGCCTTCCGACTTGCGCATGGGCGAGTGGATGGCCGTGGCGTCGATCAGTTGGACCTTGCCCATGCGCTTGGCGGGCTTGTTGTTGGTTAGCAGCCAGATGTAGGAGCCGATGCCGGTGCGAAAGAAGATGTCGGTGGGCAAGGCGACGATGGCCTCGATGTAGTCGTTCTCCAGTAGCCACCTGCGTATCTCGTTTTCACCCTGGCCAGCGTTGCCGGTGAACAGCGGCGAGCCCGACAGGATGATGGCCGCGCGGCCACCGCCCTTGTGGGGATGCTTCAGCTTGGAGATCAGGTGCTGGATGAAGAGCATGGAGCCGTCGGAGATACGCGGCGTGCCTGCGCCGAAACGACCCTCGAACCCCTTTTCCTTGGCCTCGCGCTCGACAAAGGCCTGGTCCTTCTCCCACTTCTTGCCAAAGGGAGGGTTGGACAGGCAGTAGTGGAAGCGCTGGCCCGCAAACGCGTCTTGAGACAGTGTGGACTTGGGGCCGGCGATGTTGGCCGACAGATCGCGCGCGGGTTCGGTTTCCAGGCGGCGCAGCAGCATATTGGCCAGCGCGACGGCGTGGGTTTCCGGTTCCAGTTCCTGCCCGAACGGGATCAGCACGGGCGGCGCCTTGCCTTGCGCGGCGAAGCCATCGACGTGGTTCATGGCATCCGTCAAGAAGCCGCCGGTGCCGCAGGTAGGATCGTAGAGCGTGCGGATCAGGCCAGGATGGCTGCGGAACAGAGCATCGTCGGGGTCCAGCAGCAGTGTGGTGGCCAGGTGGACCACGTCGCGCGGCGTCATGAAGTCTTCGGCCGCCTCGTTGACTTCCGCACCGAACCTGCGGATCAGGTGCTCGTAGATGTTGGACATGACGCGGTCCGGGACCACGTCAGGGTGCAGGTCGGTGTTGGCGAAGTTCTGGCAGATCTTGAACAGAATGTCGGCGCGCGCCAGACGCGCGATCGTATCGGTGAAGTTGAACTGGTCGAAGATGACGCGTGCGTTGTCCGAGAAGCCGGCGATGTAGGCCTCCAGGTTGGACTTGGTCTTGGTCGCGCCCAGGGTGGCCAACGCGTACTGCGAGGTGTTGTAGAAGGGCAGGCCTGCGGTCTGGCGCAGGATTAGTCCGATATCCAGCCCCTTGTCCTTGAACTTGGCATGGGCTTCCCGGACCTTCTCGCGCGTCGGCTCCAGCACGCATTCCAAGCGGCGCAGCAGGGTGAAGGGCAGGATGATCTTGCCGAAGTCGGTGTGCTTGAAGTCGCCCCACAGGTCCTCGGCGTTCTTCCAGATGAAGGCGGCTAAGATGGTGTCGCTGGCCTTGGGGGCCTCGATAGGGGTGGTGCTGGCAGTGGTGGTTGTGCCGTTTTTGCTCATGTTGCCTGCGTCAGTATCGAATAATGATCAGCCGCACCCGCCAGTTGGCGGGCAGGGCGGTGGATTGCTTGATGGATATCCCCAGAACATCCCATCAGACCTGCGTCTCCAGAACAGAGACCAAAGCGGGCCTGGCTAAGTGCCGGTTGAGCTTAGCTAAGGGGATACCTCCGCACGAACGGCCATGATCGCAGCGGCGCGCTCCTTGGGTCGCTGGCGGGTCGGAGAGCGCCGTGTCTCGGTCAAGGCCTGGCGCAGCGCGCCTCTTTCCTTGTCCCTGAAGGCGTCGTTGTTGCGGAAGTTGTGCGATTCGTCGATGACGACGAGGTCGTAATTGCCCCAATTGATGCGGTTGCTCATTGCGCCTCTGGGTTTTCCGACTGCGCCACGATCCAAGCGTCGATGTCCGTTTGCCGGAAGCGCCACATTCCGCCGACCTTGAAGCCGGGAATCTTCTTGGCCGCCGCGAGCCGGTAGATCGTCCGTTCCGTAACCTTCAGGTACTCCGCGACTTCCCTGATCGTCAGGATTGGGCTGTCGCTGATCTTCTTGGACATGAAGCGGCCGGTCATTGGTAAATAACGATAGAATAGTGCAAAATTTTCATATTCAAGGCAAACCAAACCGAAAATTTAAGCGCTGAAGGCCGGCTGCCTGGTGGGCCACACCGCCTCTCGCCCCGGAGATATGGATCGCATGAATAGGAGGGGGGCGCATGGAACTTCGTGATCTACACCGTATGTGGAAAATCCGCACGTACGGATCTGCGCGGGGGGCAGGGGTAACCTCTGTCCCTACCACACCAGACGTTGCTCCGCGCGGCGATAACTCGTGGGCGTACGCGAGTTGCCCTTGTTAGGCCGGCAAACTCGGCGCCTCTCTGTGATCCGTGACGGTATAGATGACGGGCCGAAAGTATCATCTCTGCCGGAAAGCCTTATTTCATGCGGGTTTGGCGGCTCAATTGACAATTGAGTGGGAGTGATCCCGCTGTTGTCGTGCGGTGAATGAAAGAGGCGCTTCGGCGCCTCTTTCTCTTTGAGTCGGGAGATGAGAGCGTTGCCGTCAGCCCCTCAATCGCACCAAGAATGCTCCCAGCGCCGTGACCGTCGCCAGCACCGTCACCGCCATCCATCCGAACTGTGCATACAGCAAGGCTGCCAACGCCGACCCGACGGCCATGCCGATGAACATGCCGGTGAACAGTACCGCGTTGAGCCGGCTGCGGGCATTGGCGTCGATGCCGTAGATGATGGTTTGGTGCGCGATCAGTGCGGCCTGTATGCCCAGATCGAATCCGATGGCGCTGGCGACCAGCAGCCCTAGCTGCGCGCCGGGTGCCATGAACGGGGCCACTCTCATGGCGGCGAAGGACGCGACGACCAGGCCTGCACCCAGACGGGTGACCAGCGGGGCGCCGTGGCGGTCGGCGATGCGTCCGGCGATGGGAGCGGCCATGGCTCCTGCCGCGCCGGCCAGTCCGAAGGCGCCGGCGGCGGCCGCGCCCAGGTGGAAGGGCTCGTCATGCAGCATGATGGCCAGGGTGGACCAGAAGGCGCTGAAGCCGATAGACAGCAGGCCTTGGGCCCAAGTGGCGCGGCGCAGTGCGGAATGTTGCCGCCATAGCGCGGCCAGCGATCGCAGCAGCGCGAAGTAAGGCAGTTGCGTGCTGGCTTCGAAGCGCGGGAGCTGGCGCTTTGCGGCCAGGCCTACGAGCGCGATGCTGGCGGCGGCGGCCGCGAACATGGCGCGCCAACCCCAGTTCTCGGCAACGAAGCCGCTGACTACCCGGGACAGCAGGATGCCCAGCAGCAGGCCTGTCATCACCGTGCCGACGATTTTGCCGCGATGCGCGGCTGGCGCCAATGTTGCGGCTGCCGGAACGATGTCCTGTGCCATCGTTGCGGACACGCCGACGGCCAGGCTGGCGGCCAGCAGCGTCGGCAAAGAGGGCGACAGGGCCGCGAGCAGCAGCGCGGCGAACAGGATGGCGGCCTTGGTGAGGATGATCCTGCGCCGGTCATGCCGGTCACCCAGCGGCGCCAGGAAGAGGATGCCCAGGGCATAGCCCAACTGGGTCAGTGTTGGCAGCAGTCCGACTGACTGGGGAGAGGCGCCGATGTCCGGCGCCAGCACTCCCAGCATGGGCTGGCTGTAGTACAGGGATGCGACCGACAGGCCGGCGCTGCCGGCCAGCATGAAGGTCAAGCGTAGTGGCAGCCCCGATTGGGGGGCTGGATCCTGATCCTTGGCGGCGGCGGTAATTTGCGTGGAAGGCATATTGGTGTGTTCCAGGGGCTCAGTTGGCGGCCGCCACGGCGGCCTGTTGAAGGGCTTGCAGGAACGCCGCGGGCGGTTGCGCACCGCTGACGAGAGAATCGCCGATGCACAGGGATTTCACGGCGTGGCTCCTTGCGTTGAGAGGAACGCCAGATTAGTCTTTGCGTAAAAATCAATGAATCGGTCTGTATCGCAACGTAGGATTGCGTATTTCGCAAAGATAACCATGGATAAACTGCAAGCCTTGCGCGTCTTCCTGGACGTGGCCGAGTCAGGAGGATTCTCCAAAACCGCGCGGCGCCTGGGGGTCGCCACGTCTTCCGTCACGCGGCTGATCGATACCCTGGAGGCGTCTCTCGGTACCGCGCTGCTGACCCGGTCGACGCGCCAGGTAACGTTGACCGACGCAGGAGCGACTTACCTGGAGCAGGTGTCCAGGGTTGTGTCGGATCTGGAGGAGGCCGACGGCAGCGTGTCGGACGTTGGCGCGGTCGCGGTCGGACCCTTGCGGGTTTCCTTGCCAGTGACCTTCGCGCGCTTGTGCCTGGGACCCTATATCTCGGGTTTCCTGCGCGAGAATCCGCGCGTGTCACTGGATCTGGTGCTATCCGATGCGTATGTGGACCTGGTGGCGGAGCGGATCGATGTCGCTGTCCGCATCGGCACACCGGACTTGCAGCCTCAATTGATCGTGCGCAAATTGGCCGAGCACCGGCGCTATGTGGTGGCCAGCCATGAATACCTGGAGCGGCACGGCACGCCCACTGCGCCGGAGGAATTGACACAGCACGACTGTCTGCGATTCGCCCACCAGGCCGGGCCGCAGCGCTGGTCGTTTCTTCGGGGCGATGACAAGGTGCAGCATGTGGAGGTGCAAGGGCGTCTGGCCGCCAACAACTCGGACATGCTGCGCGAAGCCGTGCTGGATGGACAGGGCATCGCGCTGCTGGCGGAATGGCTGATCCGGGAGGACGTGCGGGCCGGGCGGCTGCGCCGGTTCTTCGAGGACTACGAGGTCAATCCTCAAGAGCAGAGTGTGTGCGTCCATGCGGCGTATCTACCGAATCGCAGGCACTCCAAAAAGGTCCAGGTATTCCTCGATTTTCTCCAGATGCGTCTTGCGACAAGCGCGGCCGGCTGACGTCAAGCCCTGTTGACCCCTGCAGCCTGGGCAATTGAGGGCCTTCTTTCAGGGATGTTATGAACGCAAAACACAGATCTCGTGCAATTGCGCGAGATCCGGCTCCACGCCCAGGCCCGCCGCGTTTCCGAGCTTGGCCTCTCCTTCGATGATGACGCCCAACGCCGGGCTGAGGGCCGCGCGCAGCGGGTTCTCGTTGGCATCGATTTCAAGCATGCCGCCGGCTCGTCCTCGCGCCGCCAGAATGTGCGCCGACGCAAGCTGGCCGACACCCGCGCCAAGGAAATGCGGGCAGTAGCGCAGTCCAGCCTCGTGAATCCTGTCGATGACGGGCAGGCAGCCGGATATGCCGCCCCATTTGGCCAGATCCGGCTGCACGACTTTAAGCGTCCTGCTGTTGATCATGGTCTCGAAGGCATCTGAACCGATGAGGTTCTCCCCGGCTGCCAGGGGGATGTCCGTTTGAGCAGCCAACTGCGCCCATTCCGATAGTGGACGATCCGCGCGCAGCGGCTCTTCCAGCCAGCGCGGCGCGAACTCGCTGAAGTGGTTGGCCATGCGCTGCGCACCCGCTAGATCCCAGGCCTGATTGGCGTCCAGCATGAGCTCGTTGCCAGAAGGAAGCCGGGCGTGCACCGTTCTGACATTGGCGAGGTCCCGCTCTTCGCCAAAGCCCACCTTGAGCTTGAAAGCGCGATAGCCCTCCGCATGTTTTGCGAGCACCGTATCTTCGGGGCGGTCAGGGTTGATGCCGCTTGCATAGACGCGAATCACGTCCGAGACGCCGCCCAGGAATTGCCATAGCGGCACGCCCGCCCGGCGCGACAGCATGTCCCACAAGGCCAGGTCGATGCCGGCGATCACCTGCGCGATGGGCCCGGGTTCGCCCGACTGGATGGCGAGCACCGCGGTGCGCGCGCTCATGTGGGCAAACGCGGCTTGGGCCGAGGCGTAAGGCTGACCGACGACCAGCGGCGCGACAACGGTTTCAAGCAGACGGGCGCGGTGTTCCGCGCCGCAGCCGGGAAAGTTGCACCAAACCTCGCCCCAGCCCACTGCGCCATCCGTGTCCTCTACCCGCACGAGCAGGGCGGGGCGGTCATGCATGGTGCCGAACGAGGTCTGTACCGGACGCTTGACCGGCCATCGCAGGACGTAGGCCTCGATACGCGCCAGCGTGAATGGTTTGATGAACCAGGCTTGAGTCGTATTAGGGTTTGTCATGGCATGAAGATATTAAGTGCTGGTCTATAGTATGTTTAGCACTTACGGATTGCAACTCAGGTCTAACCCTCTATACACACCATGCGCCTTCCGTCCTTCATCTCGCGCCCGCTGCTCATCGCGGCGCCATGGCTATGCATCCTCTTGCTGTGGCTGGCGGTGCGCGCCAGCGGACTCGTCAGCCCCGCGCTTGTGCCTTCGCCGGCCGCGGTCGTCGAAAAGTTCATCGAGCTCTCCAAGGACCGCCTGTGGCTGGACATCTGGATGTCGGCCCGGCGCGTCTTCACGGGCGTCGCGCTGGGCATCCTGGTGGCAGTGCCTGTGGGTTTTTGCCTGGGCTGGTATCGCGGGCTGCGGGTCTTCATCGATCCCGTCATCAACTTCTTCCGCGCGCTCCCGCCGATCGCGTTGATTCCGCTGGTGATCGTCTATTTCGGCATCGGCGAATCGGCCAAGACCGTCATCCTGTTCTATGCCTCGTTTTTTGCCGGCGTCATCGTGATGTACGAAGGCATCGCCCAGATCAGCCCGATCTTCGTGCGCGTCGCCCGCACGTTGGGCGCCAACGACGTGGAGATCTTCGCCAAGGTCATCGTGCCGCTTACCGTACCGCACATCCTGACGGCCATCCGGGTGGCGCTGGGCGTGGCCTGGGCCACGCTGGTGGCGTCCGAACTCATTGCGGCCCAGCAGGGGCTCGGGGCGCTTATCCAGAATGCATCGTCGTTCTTCCAGCTGGACGTGATCTACGTGGGGATCATCTGCATCGGCCTCATCGCCATGCTGATGGACCTGGCGCTGAGGGCCGTGAGCCGGCGCCTGGTCGCGTGGCAAGACCGCATCGCCTGAGACCGTTCCGGACATACAAGACCATGACCATCAGCACTCAACTGCGCAGCGTGGACACCGCTACGCCTAAGCCTTCCCAGGAACCGGAAGTCAGAATCAGGTTCGATAACGTCACCGTGGACTTTCCCACGGCCACAGGCCCGATGAGGGTGGTGGATGGCGTGACCCTGGACATCCGGGATGGGGAGTTCGTCTCCATCATCGGCCCTTCAGGCTGCGGCAAGACGACCTTGATGAATATCGTCGGCGGTTTTGTGCAACCCACCGCCGGCTCCGTGACGCTGGACGGCCGGCCCGTCACGGCGCCCGGGCCCGACCGCGGCGTGATCTTCCAGGAATACGGCGTGTTTCCGTGGCTGACGGTGCGCGGCAACATCGAGTTCGGCATGAAGCTCGCGGCCAACAAGACGAGCCCGCGGGAGCGCGCCGAGATCTGTCAGCGCTACATGAAGCTGATGGGCCTGAGCGACTTCGCCGATCACTTTCCGAAGCATTTGTCCGGCGGCATGCGGCAGCGGCTGGCGATCGCGCGCGCCTACGCCGTCAAGCCCCAGTTCCTGTTGATGGACGAGCCCTTCGGCGCGCTGGATGCGCAGACCCGGACCGCCATGCAGGATCTGCTGCTCGAAGTGCTGCAGACCGAAGGCAAGACGGTGATGCTGATCACCCACTCGGTTGAAGAAGCCGTCTACCTGTCGTCAAAGATCGTCGTGGTCACCGCCCGGCCCTCAAAGGTCCGGAAGGTGATAGAGGTTCCTTTCGGCTACCCCCGTTCGGAGCGGGTCCACGAGGACCCTCGTTTCGTCGAGTTGAGCCGCGAGATCCGGGAGCTGGTCATGTTCGAGTACGAAGCCCAGGCCCGCCAATCCGTGCGCCCGACGGATTGAGCCAGCGTCAGCAGCCCCACCACAAGGAGACTCCATGAAACTCGACCGCAGAACCCTGCTCAAGGCCGGCATGGCCGCTTCCATCGCAGCAATCGCGGCGCCTGCCATCGGCCAGGCGCGCAAGAAACTGCGCGTAGGCTACTTGCATACGCCCGCCGTCGACGGCCACCTGTGGCTGGGCTTGCAGATGGGCAGCTACGCCAAGCATGGTTTGGAACTGGAGCCCATTGTCTTCACCACGGGGCTGGAGATCTTCCAGGCCATGATAGGCGGCAGCCTGGATGTGCTGGCCACCGGCGCGGTTGTGTCGAACTTTCCAGCGCGCGGGCAGGGCAAGGTTTTTCTTGTGAACGACATCGAGTACGGTACTGCCCAGCTTTGGGTCCGCGACGAGTCGATCAAGACCGTGGCCGATCTGAAGGGCAAGCAGATCTCCACGACCACGGGTACGACCGCCCATGTGTTCCTGGACCGGGCCTTGCGCGCCGCCAAGCTCGATCCGGGCAAGGACGTGCAGATCGTCAACCAGCGCATGGCCGATGCCGTTACCTCGTTCGTGTCCGGCGCGGTCAGCGCGGTTGCGCTCTGGGTTCCGTTTGACACGATCGTCCGGTCCAGGGTGTCCAATGCGCGCATGCTGATCGACGCTTCCGCGTTCTATCCGGAGGCGGCGATCATGGGCGGATGGGCGGCCAGGAACGATTTCTACGAGGCCCAGAAGCCGGCCATCCGCAGCCTCATCGCTGCCTGGGGCGAGGCCAATGACGCAATCGTGAAAACGCCGGACGCCGCGGTGGAGACGCTGCAGAAGACGCAATACAAGGACGTGCCGCTGGCCGAGTTCAAGGCGCAGTTCAAGCAGGCCAAGTATTTCTCCACGGCGGAATGGCGCACCAAGTACGAGGACGGCTCAGTGACACGCTGGCTGCAGCAGGTGACCGATTTCTTCGCGCAGGCCGGGAATATTCCGAATCCGGTTCCCGCTTCGCGCTACTTCGATCCCTCGGCCTATCTGGAGGCGATCAAGGCATGAGCATTCCGGCTGGCGCGGGCTTTGATTACATCGTCGTCGGCGGCGGCTCCGCCGGATGCGTGCTGGCCAACCGGCTCAGCCGCGATCCTGCGGTGCGCGTGCTGCTGCTGGAGGCGGGCGCGGCTGCGCACAATTTCTGGCTCAAGCTGCCGGTGGGCTACTTCAAGACCATTTACGATCCGCGGTTTGCTCGGCTGTTCCCGGTCGAAGCCCAGGCCGAAACCGGCAATCGCGTCATCCTGTGGCCGCGCGGCAAGGCGTTGGGCGGTTCAAGCGTGATCAACGGCTTGTTGTACATCCGTGGTCAGCATGAGGACTACGACGACTGGGCCGATCTGGGCGCAACGGGATGGGCCTATCGGGATGTGCTGCCGTACTTCAAGAAATCCGAGCGCTACGACGGGGGCGAGTCCGAGTATCACGGCGCTTCCGGCGAACTCCGTGTCTCCAACCTGCGCAATGAACATCCTTACACGGCTGCTTGGGTGGAAGCGGCAGTCGAGGCCGGCTGCCGGCGCAATGACGACTTCAACGGCGCCGAATCGGAGGGTGTGGGTCCCTACCAGCTGACGCTGGGCAGCCGTTGGCGTTGCGACGCCGCGACCGCGTTTCTTTATCCGGTCAGGTCGCGTCCGAACCTGGTGATCGAGACCGGCGCCCATGTCACGCGCATCCTGATCGAAGGCGGCCGGGCGCTGGGCGTGGAGTGGGTGCAAGAGGGCCATTTGAAGCGCGCGATGGCGGATGTCGAGGTGGCGCTTGCTGCGGGTGCGCTGCAATCGCCCCAGGTACTGCAGCTTTCGGGCGTGGGCGACGCAGCGCTGCTTGCCAGGCACGGCATCGCCGTCGCCGCACATTCGCCGGAAGTCGGCCGCAACCTGCAAGATCATTACCAGGCGCGCGTGATCGTCAAGCTTAAGCGGCGCATGTCGCTGAACGACGCGGTGCGCAATCCGTTCAGCCTCGCAGGCATGGGGGCGCAGTGGCTGTTCCAGGGCAGGGGACCGCTCACGGTGGGCGCGGGCCAGGTAGGCGGGCTGGCGGCGACCGAGCACGCGGTGGGCGGCCGTGCGGACATACTTTTCAATGTCATGCCGCTATCCGTGGACAAGCCAGGCGACGCGCTGCACCGGTTTTCCGGCTTTTCCGCGTCGGCGACGCAATGCAGGCCCGATTCGCGCGGCACCGTCGAGATCGTGGGCACGGATCCGTTCGCATCGCCGCGCATCGTCTCGAACTACCTGACCGAACCGCGCGATGCGAAGGTCTTGGTCGCGGGCTTGCGCATGTTGCGCGACATCTATGCCCAGCCGTCGTTCCGCGACCTGGTAACCGGAGTTGAGTACCTGCCGGGAAACGATGTCACGACAGCCGCCGCGCTGGAGCAATTCGCGCGCGACAAGGGCGGCACGGTGTTCCATCCTGCCGGCACCTGCCGCATGGGCGGCGACGCCGGGTCGGTGGTCGACGCGCGCTTGCGCGTGCGCGGGGTGGAGCGCTTGCGCGTCGTCGACGCTTCGGTCATGCCCCGCATGGTGTCGACGAACACCAACGCCGCCGCGATCATGATCGGCGAGAAGGGCGCCGCGCTGATCCTGGAAGACGCGCGCGGCGCTGCCCGGCCGCAAGCGCGTGATATAGTCGCGGACACTTTGACGCCATGATTCTCGACACCGCCCAAGCCCCTCTCTACGTTCAACTTTCGGATCTGTTCCGGCAGCGGATCCTGAAGGGTGTGTGGAAGAACGGCGAAAAATTGCCCTCGCTCGACGCGCTGGCCGAGGAGTTCCACGTGGCCAAGGTCACGGTGCGCCAGGCAATCGAAAGGCTTACCCGCGACGGACTGCTTTCACCGCAGCGGGGGCGCGGCACCTTCGTGACGGGCGCGCCCCAGGACAACCGTTGGTTCCGTGTCGAGACCACGCTCGAGAACCTGTCCAGCGTCTATCGGGATACGCACCCGACCATACTCAATATCGACGAGTCCACGCGCACGCCGTTGCTGAACGAGTCGGACGGCGTCGCCGCGGAAAAGTATGTGTTCATGCGGCGCATCCATGCCCGCAACGGGCAGCCGTATTGCGTCATCAACATCTACCTGGACGCCGCCATCTTTGCCAAGCACCCTGCGCGCTTTCGCAAAGAGACCGTCATTCCCATTCTGATGGGGATGTCCTCGGTGGATATTGTCTCTGCCCGTCAGGTGCTGACCATCTCGACCGCTGACGTCGAAGTGGCGCGGCATTTGGGCATCAACGTGAACGCGCCCGTGGCGGAAGTCCGGCGCGTATTCACCGGGCCGGACCGCCGCGTCATCTACCTGGGCGAAGTGACGTATCGCGGCGATTTCGTGCGCATGGAAATCGACCTGAAGCCGTGATGGCTGAAAGGCTGCCCGCTGTATCCGCGCAGGCAAGCAGGCCCTTCACGTGTCCCCGGGTTATCGGCTGCCGGCCAGTCCTTCAATAGCGGCGCGGGCGTGGGCAATGAACGCCGCGGTTTCGGCATCGTGCCGTTGCGCCAGGTCGTCTTCTTCTTGTCCCAGATAGATCGCGCGCGCCTTGGCGAGGACGGGGCGGTAGGGCGCTTCCAACCTCTCGAGCAGCCATGCCGCCGCCTGGTCCTTGGATGCGATGCCCCCGGAGACGGCCGTGTACCAGATGCGCGCCAGCGCGAGGATGATGTGCTTTTCATCGCCGGCCCAGTCCTCGGGCGTGTTCCACTGCGCGACAGTGTCCAGTAGCGCCCGCCTCAGGTCTTCGCGGGGGACGGCCTGGAGCAACTGATCGGCCTGCGGCCCCAAGATGGGAATGCTGTGTCCACGGACCTTGGTGAGCAGTATGGCCAGATCGTGGTCCATCATGGGCGGTTCCACGACTCCCGCCATCAGATCGGTCCGCAGCCATTCGCCGAACTGGAGTTCGCGTCTGGCCGGGTGGCGCCAAGGCACGACGTGTTCCAGCGCCAGCACGGTGACTTCGAGCGCGCGCAAATCGGGTGATGAGCCGGGCGGCGCGGAGATCGCCAATAGCGCCGCGGCCAGCGCGCGCAGCACGGCTTCGTCCGGCGGCTGGGTCACGGTAACGAGCAGGTCGATATCGCTATGGGGCTGCAGCCCGCCGTCCACGGCGGAGCCGAACAGATGGATGGCGACGAGGCCAGCGCCCAGATGCCGTTCGATGAGGCTGCTGGCCGCTGCGACCTGGGTGGCGATTGAGGGGGGAACGAGATGAGCCATGCGTCGATAGTAGCGAAGTTTGCTCGCAGCCGGCAGGGCGGCGGCGCGCAGGCCATGATCGCCGCGCCGGCACTGGTACTATGCCGGCGCAAGGCCCAAGTCCGCTGATCCCAACAAGCCCACGACAGGCACCGAGATGAACCGTTTATTGTTCCGAGCAGGCGTCCTGGCCGCAGGCGTCCTGATGGCAACGGCCAGCCAGGCGCAACCGCCTGCGGCCGCGCCCAATATTGGAGGCTGGCGCCAGGTGTCGGATAGCCAGTTCAACCGGCAATTCCATTTCTCGATGCTGCCCGGCGTGGCGGCCATCGGCAGCAACTGGGCGGTGTACGACTCCCGCGCGGGGAAGGTGGTGTGCTGCCTGGTGGTGGAAGGGCCGGAAGTGTCGGAAGAGCAACTGGGCAGCGTCTACGACATTCCGGGCCCCTGGATCACCGATCTGACCAATGGCTGGAACCTGGACGCGGCGCCTTACCGGCCGCGGGTGCAATTGCTGCGCGTGGATGGCGAGTTGCGCGACTACGAGTTCGCCGATGCTGGCGACGGCGTGGGCGGTCTGCTGGTCCCCGACCATGCCGACGCCGTCGCCGCCCGCTCGCTGGAAATCGATGGACAGCGCTACGCGGTGGAGCGCAAGGATTCGACGCTGGCTGATGACGATGGCGGCCTGTACACGTACAGCCTGCGTCCGGCCAAGGGCGGCGCGCCGCTGAAGATCGAGGTTCCCATCGGAACCTATTGAGCCCGGGAGGCGACGACCACCGCATGAGCCAGACCCTGCAAATCGAGGATGCCCCGCTCACCGAGGATGACATCCTGCTGCTGCGCAGATGCTCCCGCGGCAGACTGTTGATGGCCGTGTTCGGCGTCTTCGTGGTGCTGCTGCTGGCGCTTTCCGTGTTGACCTTTGTCGTGCTTGGTCTGTCCGAGTGGCGCGCGCTGGACGTCGGCGTGGGCGCGGTGCTGCTGGCGGGCATTGCGGTGATGGGAGCGCTGGCGGTGTTTTTCGGACGCAAGCTGCTGCGCATGCCGCCAGGCTGGCGCAGCCTCGACCGGGCGCTGAAGGGGCGGCTGGCCAAGCAGATCGTTTCAGGCCGGCTGACGTCATTTGGTCCGGCTTCCTCGACGCCGGGCGTGTGCTACGGATTCGGCGAGCAGCGCGTGGACGCCGCCCTGCCGTTCTGGAACGAGATCGCCAGCGACACTCGTAGCGGACACGGGCCCGCGACGGCCGTGGGTCTGACAAATCTGCCCGTGCGCCTGCACCTGCTGACCTTGCAGCCAGACTCGCCTCCCGTGCTGTTGCGGGTGGAGTACCCCATGAGCGCGGAATCCCTGGTCGCTGTCGAGGAAATCAGCGATGCCGACCGTGCGGCCGTGCGCAGGGAAGAGTTGGACGCGCGCAAGTTCATGCTGATCTTTGCCCTTGTGCCGCTGGTGGGGGGGCTGTTTCTGCCGCCGCTGCTGTTCGTCGCGGCGATCTTTGCAATCCTGGGAATGCTGTTTGGCATGCGCAGCCGCAAACTGCAGCGGGGGCTGTACAAACATGGCGTGCGGGGTGTGGTCGAAGAGGCCGTGGTCTATCGATTGCGCAGCCCCAACTCCTCGATCGTCTCGCTGGTCCACAACTACCGCATCGGCGGCGTGATGTATCGGGTCGAATACCTGGGCGACGTGGTTGAACCGGGCAGGCGCGTCGAGTTCGAGTTCCTGGATGGCGGCCTGAAGGGGCAGACTGCGCTGTTCTTCCGCGTGGACGGCGAGCCTGCGTAGGCGTCAATGAGTCGGCGGAACCGCCATCAGTGGATCCCGCCAAGCAAAAGGAGAGTTGCATGTCCGTACCCATAGACGTGTCCGGCGAGCCCGCGGGCTCGGTGAGCGAGGCAGGGCATTATCAGGTGAGCCTGACCGCGGCGGGCAGCCACGTCTTCGCACGCGAAGCAGGGCGCGGCAATCTGATCATCGGCCCGGCCAGCATGGGCAAGAAGGCTGATCTGCACGTGGCTGGCGACGAGGCCATCAACTGGGCTGCATTTGAACCGTTCTCCACGCCTGCCGGCTCGCCGTGGCCGCGGCATATCGATTATTACGGCAACGACAGCGGTTTTTTCGGCTGGTCGCAGGGCCGCGAAATCGAGCAGTTCAGCTGGGCGCCGGCATACTCAGGCAGGCGCGCCATCGACGCGGGCGCGGCAAGAATCCAGACGCTGCGCATCCGGCTGGACCAGGTGTCGGGGCATCTTGAAGCCAGGTTGCCTCAGGTCCGTGACCTGGAGTTGTTTGGCGACCTGACGCACATTGCCGTGGCGGGCGAACTGCCCGATATGTTGTCGCTGCGGCCGGCGCTGGGGCGCCGGACTGGCGTGGCGTCTTACGCCTTGCCCGATCTCGGCCCGCTGCGGGGCGTGCGCGCGCTGGCGCTGCATGGCGCGCCGCTGGGACAGCCCATTTCGCTGCAGGGCATCGATCGCTTTCCGGAGTTGGAGAGCCTGTCGCTCTGGGGCGGTTTCAGCGACTGGGAGGCGCTTGCCCGCCTGCCGCGCCTGACTAGTCTGGAGATCCGATTCACGCCCGATCTGGATGGCTTGCCAGAACTGGCCAGTTGGCCCGCGCTGGACAGGTTCATCGCCTACAACGTCGACGAAGCCGCAGGCAAGCGCTTGAAGGCGCAGATGAAGGCAAGGGAGAAGGTCCGCGCATGGGGCGGTTACAACTCCGTCTCCCAACTGCGCAAGCGGGAGTGGTGGCAAAGCGAATACGGCCGGCCTTTCTCGGGCTGGAACAGCCGCATGGCGAAGTCGGCGAATACGGCCTACGACACGGCCCGGTCGGCGCTGGAAAGCGCAAGCAATACCGTTGAGGTCCAAGCCGCAATCTCTGTCTTTACCCGCCACTTCAACAGCATGAAGGGGATCGGGACCAGCGAGCGCGAAGACATAGGCGAGGCGGTGTGGCAGTTCAGCCAGCTTGCCCAGGTCGAACGGCTGGGAGTAAGCGAAGCGCAGACGCAGCGCTGGTTCGACGAGGCCAGGGATTACTGAGGCGTTGCTTACCCGTGGTCAAGGCCGCAGGCGATACCTTCTATGGCGGCTACGCGGGCTACTTCATGGATCCGGACGGGCATTTATGGGAAGTGGTCTACAACCCTCAGATGCTGCCTTAGGAATAGTCGCGTAGCGCTCTGTTACGGTGACAAAGGGGCGCTTCCTTTAAGCTCCGCGAGTCTCAATTCTGATGGAGCTGGCGCATGTTCAAGCCCTTGATTTCCGTGGCGTCGATGGTTGCATTGTTGGGAATGGGCGGCATAGCCCGGGCCCAGGATCTGGTCCTGCCTTCCATTCCCGAAGCGACGGATGCGATCGTCGACATGCTGGCGGACACGGGCATGCCCCGGCCGTCCAAGGTCAAGCTTGGAACCTGCATCCCGGCGGTGGAGGCCACGTATCCGGGCCAGGTCGCCTGCACGGTCGCGGTGACCCTGGGGGCCGCGGTCAGCGAGAACCAGATGGATTTCTACAAGCAGGACGGCAAGTGGAAAGCGCAGCCCAGCGTTTCCCAGGATAAGCTGCCGTTTCCTGATCCCAAGCTGGATTGAGAACGACCTCCGGCATGGCGACGGCCACAGGCACTTCAACCCGGGCGCCGCAAGTGCGACTGTTTACGCCTGCCGGCTCATGATGCTCAAGGCCACCGCCTCGGCGATCTTGATGCCGTCTACGCCCGCCGACAGGATGCCGCCGGCGTAGCCCGCGCCTTCACCCGCCGGGAACAGTCCCTGGGTGTTGAGGCTCTGCAAGGTTTCGTTGTCGCGCTTGATGCGGATGGGCGATGAGGTGCGGGTTTCGACGCCGGTCAGCACCGCGTTGTGCATGCCGAAACCCTTGATGGTCTTGTCGAAGACGGGCAGCGCCTCGCGGATGGCGGTGATGGCGAATTCGGGGAGCGCGGTGGCCAGGTCGGTCAGGTGCACGCCCGGCGTGTATGACGGCAGCACGGAGCCGAATTCGGTCGATGCCTTGCCGGCGATGAAGTCGCCGACCAACTGGCCTGGCGCGCTGTAGTTGCGGCCGCCCAGCTCAAAGGCCTGGGATTCCCATTTGCGCTGGAAGTCCACGCCCGCCAGCACATGTTCGGGGTAATCGACCTCGGGCGAGATCCCGACCACGATGCCCGCGTTGGCATTGCGTTCATTGCGTGAGTACTGGCTCATGCCGTTGGTGACGACACGGTCGGGTTCGGAGGTGGCTGCCACCACCGTGCCGCCCGGGCACATGCAAAAGCTGTAGACCGAGCGTCCGTTGCTGGCATGGTGCACCAGCTTGTAGTCCGCCGCGCCCAGGATGGGGTGGCCGGCGTTGGGACCGAAGCGCGCGCGGTCGATCAGCGACTGCGGATGTTCGATGCGGAAGCCGATAGAGAAGGGCTTGGCTTCCATGAACACGCCCTGGTCGCGCAGCATCTGGAAGGTGTCGCGCGCGCTGTGGCCGATGGCCAGCACGACGTGGTCGGCCTCGATGTGCTCGCCGCCGGCCAGGGTCACGCCGGTGACGCGGCCGTTTTCCCGATGCAGCGTTTCCACCCTGCTGGAGAAGCGGACTTCGCCGCCCAGCTTTGTGATGGTGTCGCGCATGACTTCCACCATGCCGACCAGGCGGAACGTGCCGATGTGCGGCTTGCTGACGTACAGGATTTCTTCGGGCGCGCCAGCCAGCACGAATTCCTTGAGCACTTTTTCGCCGTAGTGCTTGGGGTCCTTGATCTGGCTGTACAGCTTGCCGTCGGAGAAGGTGCCGGCGCCGCCTTCGCCGAACTGGACGTTGGAATCGGGGTTCAGGATGCGCTTGCGCCACAGGCCCCAGGTGTCCTTGGTGCGTTCGCGCACGGCCTTGCCGCGCTCCAGGATGATGGGTTTGAAGCCCATCTGCGCCAGGACCAGCCCGGCAAACAAGCCACAGGGGCCGGTGCCGATGACAATGGGGCGCTTGGCCAGGTTGGCGGGCGCCTGGGCGACGAACTTGTATTCGGTGTCGGGAGTGGGCTTGACGTTGCGGTCGTCGTGAAAGCGCTTGAGCAGCGCCGCTTCGTTTTCGACATCGACGTCCAGCGTGTAGATCAGCAGGATGTTGTGCTTCTTGCGCGCGTCATAGCTGCGGGAGGCAACGGTATGGCCGCGCAGATCGCTGGCCGCTACACCCAGTTTCTTGAGAATCGCGGCGGGCAATTCTTCGGGGGCGTGATTCAACGGCAGCTTGATTTCAGACAGTCGCAACATCTTTGGTCCAGATAAATGGGCGAGCACAACGTCGCCAAACGCGAATTGTACTGGACCGCAGGCAGGGGGCCGCGGGGTATCTGGCGCCGGTCAGGGGCCGGGAGGGCTGGTTCGCGCGTCGCGCCGCACTGCCTGGGGCGGCATGCCGAAGCCGCGCAGAAAAGCCTCGCGCAGGTGGCGGCGGTCGCGAAAACCGGTTTCCCTGGCCACGACTTCCAGCGGATGCCGGCTGCTTTCTATCATCAGCCGGGCAGCTTCCAGCCGCAGCCCCTCGATGGCCTTGGCGGGCGACTGGCCGGTCTCGGCCGTGAATACGCGGCTGAACTGGCGCGGGCTCAGGCTGGCGGCCTGGGCCAGATCCTCCACGCTCAAGGGGCGGGCGAGGTTGCGGCGGGCATGTTCCAGCGCCTGCTGGATGCGGTCGGACTTGGGCGCGAGCCTGAGCATTTCCGAGTGCTGCGACTGGCCGCCCGAGCGGCGCTGATGCATGACCAGCCGGTGCGCCACCGCGCGCGCGATATCCGCGCCCAGGTCTTTTTCCACCAGCGCCAAGGCCAGGTCCATTTCCGCGGTCATGCCGGCGGAGGTCCAGACCGTCCCGTCGGCGATGTAGATGCGGTCGGCCTCGACCCGCGCGCGCGGATGGCGCTGCTGCAAGGCGTCGGCCCAGTACCAGTGCGTGGTGGCGCGCCGGTCGTCCAGCAGGCCGGCGTCGGCCAGCAGGAACGCGCCGGTGCACAGGCCGGCGACGCGGCGCGAGCGGGGCGCGAGTTTTTCCAGCAGCCGGGGGAGTTCGGACGCGACGGGCCTGGACAGGGGCGAAAGCACGCCGGCCACCAGCCAGGTGTCGGCCTGGCTGCGGGCGGTGAGCGGACGGGCCTGTACCGTCAGGCCAGCCGAGGCGCGCACCGCGCCATCCAGGGCGTAGCTCTCCACCGCGTAGAAGGGCTCGCGCGCCACCACATTGGCGAGTTCGAACACGGCCTGCGTGCCCAGGCCGATGATCTGGAAGCCTTCGGGAAGTATGTAACCGATGCGGTGCATGGGAGCGTCCTTGCGGGCTATGGCCCCGCGTATGTCCTGCGTCAATGTCCTTATTTATGACTATATACGTCATTTACGCCATTGGCTGCAAGCCGCAATATGGCTTCCATCGCAATCACCCCTACGGAGTCTCACCATGGCACAAACCCAACCCGGCACTGCCCTCGTTACGGGCGCATCCAGCGGCATCGGCGCGCTGTACGCGGAAAAGCTCGCGCAGCAGGGCTACGACCTGATCCTGGTCGCGCGCAACCGCGAACGCCTGAACGCGCTGGCCAGCGTCATCAGCACCCGCAGCGGCCGCGCGGTGGAGGTATTGGCGGCGGACCTGGGCGACCGCGCGTCGCTGGCCCGCGTCGAAGACCAGCTGCGCCAGGACGCCAGCATTACCTTGCTGGTGAACAACGCCGGCATCGGCACGCATACGCCGCTGCTGCAAAGCGACGTGGAGCAGATGACGCGCATGGTCGACCTGAACGTCACCGCGCCGATGCGGCTGACCTATGCGGCGGTTCCGGGCTTTGTCGCGCGAGGCCGGGGCGCCATCATCAATATCGCTTCCGTCGTGGCGCTTGCGCCCGAAGTCCTGAACGGCGTCTATGGCGGCAGCAAGGCATTCGTGCTGGCGTTCAGCCAGTCGCTGCAGCACGAGCTGGCCGGGACTGGCGTGCAGGTCCAGGCTGTGCTGCCCGGCGCCACGGCCACGGACTTCTGGGCCATCGGCGGGCGGCCGGTGGAAACATTGGACCAGCGCATCGTGATGCGCGCCGAAGACCTGGTCGACGCCGCCTTGCTGGGCTTCGCGCGCGGCGAGAAGGTCACCATTCCCTCGCTGCATGCTGGCGAGGAATGGGACGCCTACGAGGCCGCGCGCCTGGCCATGGCGCCCCATCTGTCCAGCAGCGCCGTTGCACAACGCTACACGGCCGCGGTCTGAACCATGGACACCGCCATCTCCGCTGCGGCGCCGGGCAGTGCGGCGCCTGCGCGCCTGACCGGGCGCCTGCTGGCCGTGCTTGCCGGCATGGCGGCCTTGGGCGCGCTGTCCACCAACATTATCCTGCCGGCGTTTCCCAGCATGGCAACCGAACTGGGCGTGGACGCCCGCGATATGGGACTGGTGCTGTCGAGCTTTTTCCTGGCCTTCGCCATCGGGCAATTGTTCGTCGGGCCGCTGTCGGACCGCTGGGGACGGCGCGCTCCGGTGGTGGGTGGACTGGTCCTGTTCATCGCTGGCAGCCTGGTCTGCGTGTGGGCGTCGACCTTGCCGCTGCTGGTGGCGGGCAGGGTGGTGCAGGCGCTGGGCGTATGCGCGGCCTCGGTGCTGTCGCGGGCCATCGCGCGCGACCTGTTCGAAGGCGAAGCGCTGTCGCGCACCCTGGCCTTGACCATGGTGGCCATGGCTGCCGCGCCGGGCTTTTCGCCTCTGCTGGGCAGCGCGATGGAGTACGGGCCGGGCTGGCGCGCGAGCTTTGCGCTGGTCGCGGTGCTGGGGCTTGTTCTGGCGCTGGCCTATGTGGCGACGGTGGGGGAGACGCATCCGGCCGACCGGCGCGCTGCGGCGACGCCCGCTGCCGTGCTGCGCGGCTATGCGGACTTGGCGCGGGATGTCCGGTTCATCGGTCCGGCGTCTGCCGTGAGCGTGGTCATCGGCGGCCTGTATGCCATTTTTGCTGCCACGCCAGCCATGCTCATGGGACGTCTCGGTCTGAGCGCGCTGCAGTTGGGATTGTTCTTCGCCAGCACGGTGTTTGTGGTGTTCGCCGCCGGCATGCTGGCGCCGCGCCTGGCTCACCGCTTTGGCGCGGCCAGGGTGGCGCGATCTGGCTGTGCGGTGGCGCTGGCGGGCGCGCTGACCTTGCTGGCGGGCGGCGAAGATAGCGGCCTGTCGCAGTTCACGGCCGCCGTGGCGCTGTATCTGTTCGGCATGGGACTGGTCAATCCGCTGGGCACTGCGCTGGCGCTGGGACCCTTCAGCCGGCAGGCCGGGCTGGCGTCCGCGCTGCTGGGCGGCCTGCAGATGGCTTGCGCGGGTGGCATGACGGCGTTGGCCAGCCTGGCGGGCGGCAGCCCAACGCTGATATTGGGCGGGGTGTTGGCTGGCGCTTCTGTGCTTGCGTGCGCTGCGTTGATGGCGGGCAAGCGCCAGCGGTAGTACTTTCCTGATTCTCGACAACCTGTACAAAGGACAAACGCAATGCTGCGCTCTCCCGAAACCATAGAAAGTCTCTTCGAACGGCAACGCGGCACGTTGCCTGACACCTTCGGCGTGCGGCCGCTGTCAATCGAGGAAGGGCGCATGTCCATGGAAATGACGGTGGCGCCGTGGATGATGGCGCCCAACGGTTATCTGCACGCAGCCTCGCAGGTGATGCTGGCCGATACCTGCGCCGGTTACGCCACCCTGGCGCATCTGCCCGAAGGGGCCAAGGGCTTCACCACGCTGGAGCTGAAATCGAACTTCCTGGGCACCGCTCGGGAAGGCGTGCTGACCGTAGAGGCGGTGGCGGAGCACATGGGGCGCACGACCCAGGTCTGGTCGGCGACCGTGGTCGACGCAAGCGGCCGCAAGCTGTCGCTGTTCCGTTGTTCGCAGATCATCCTTTGGTGAGCGCGCGGCCCGGTGATGGGCCGCGATGGTAGAACCCGCAAGCCATTCCAGCCTTTTCGTCCGTTTCTCAGACGGATTCCGCCTTGGTTCCCGCGAGCGCCCTCGATAAGCTGCAACGTCGGCTTTCGGGGCCGGCGGCCATGGCGCAAAGAACGCCGTTCGTTCACGACGCCCGACGCTGTTGGCATCCCCTGAAGCTGTGGCTTGGTTGTCTATTGACAACCTATTCTTATGTCTTCATACTGGATACCAATGATGGCTCGTCCGTCCCATCCCAAAAAAGAGGTCGAGGCAGCACTGCACCATGCCGAAGAATGCGGCTGGCGTGTGGAAGTTGGCGGTAGCCACGCATGGGGGCGGATCTATTGCCCCAGCAATCTGGCGGACTGCCGCTGCGGCGAATTCTGCATCACCAGCATCTGGAGCACCCCGAAGAACCCCGGCAATCATGCGCGCGCCTTGCTGCGCGTCGTAAATAACTGTACTGCGCACCGCCACTTGCCTAGGGCTGACGGCGGCGCATGGGAGTAGTGCGATGGAATACACCTTCAACTTGAAGTACCAGCTTGCCGACGGCGACCATGACATGGATGCATTGGTCGAACGCCTGGGTGCGGCCGGTTGCGACGATGCCCTGGTCGGCACCGGGCTGCCGGGACGCATCGCGCTGGAGTTCACCCGCGAGGCTGAAAGCGCGGAATCCGCCGTGCGCTCGGCGCTGGCAGACGTCAGGCGCGCGGTTCCAACCGCCAAGCTGATCGAGGCCGCACCCGATCTGGTGGGCCTGACTGATGTGGCCGAGATCGTCGGCGTCTCGCGCCAGAACATGCGCAAACTGATGCTGGCGTATCCAGACAGCTTTCCGCTGCCGGTCCATGAGGGCAGTACCTCGATTTGGCACCTGGCGGACGTGCTGGCCTGGTTGCAGGCCAAGGGCGGCTATCCGCAGGTCGAACAAGTCATGGACGTGGCGCGCGTGGCCTTGCAGGTCAATGCGGCAAAGGAAGGGCAGCGCGTTTCGCGTTCCGCCTCCAAGGAACTGGAAGCGCTGGTGGGATGAGCATCGCACCTGCTGCGTTGCGCCTATTTTGATGCGCTTGTCCGAGCCTGCCTCCTGATTTCGTCCAGGAAGCGCAAGGCAGGCCCCGGCAGTATGCCTTCGCGCCGATGGTAAGCCGAAAATCTGCGCTCATGGTCCAGCCCGTCCACCCGCAATTCACGGATCAGCCCGGCCTTGAGTTCGGCGCCATACATGGGGCGGGTCAGCCAACTGACGAAGCCGGAGTGCGCGACCAAGCTTTTGATCAGGGGAATCGACGTGCTCGACACCGCGATCGCCGGCGCGGGCAGGCCCCGGGCCTTGAACAGCGACATGAGCCGGTTGTGCGGTTCGGTGCGTTGCGGCACGAAGCACCAGCGCTCTTCCAGCAAGGCCTCCATGCTCACCGCCGCGTCGCCTTGCCGCGGGTGGCCGGCGCCGACGACGACGTTCATGCTTTCTTGCCATGCACAGTTGCGGGCAGACACGATGCTGGCCGTTTCGGGCGCTTCCGGGGCGATCACCAGGTCAACCTGATAGCTGTCCAGGGCTGTGGCCAATTCGTCCCAGATTCCCTCGACCACATCGATGGCGATGCCCGGCCACTTTGCCAGGAATGCCTCCAGCGCCTTGGGGATGAAGAGGGCGGACGCGCCTGCCGTGACACCCAGGCGCAGCGCGCCAGTCGCCAGGCCGCGCATGCGGTTCATTTCATCGCGGGCGATCTTCTCTTCGCGGCATAGCAGTTGCGCGTGCGGCGCCAGAGCCTTGCCGTATGCCGTCAGGCGCATGCCGCCGGAATGACGTTCGAACAGCGGTTCGCCGACAGCCGCTTCAAGACGCTTAATGATGCGGCTGAGGGCGGGCTGCGTCAGGCTCATCTTATCCGCCGCCTTGCCGAGTGAGCCTTCGTCCAGCACGGCAAGGAACGCGCGCAATTCATTGAGGTTGTATGCCATACCAAAATGTAATGACTTTGGCGTTAAATAACAATTTTCAGGAATGAGGAGCGGCCTCACACTCTCGCCATTCGATACGGCCTGTCCCCCGGTCTGCCACTGAGCAGGGGACATGCACGGCATACACACATGGAGAGTAGCGACATGCAGAAACGTCTGTTCCTGAAAGCGCTGTTTGCATTGGCGGCCGGCTCGGGCGCGGCGGCCTGTTGGGCCCAGGCCAGCGACAAGCCCATTGAATGGGTCCATCCCTATCCTGTGGGCGGGGGTTCCGACGCCATTGCGCGCAAGTTGGCGGAAAGCATGGGCGCGCAGATGGGTCGCAGCTTCTTCGTCAGCAACAAGCCGGGCGGCGCGACCAACATCGCGGCGGCCTATGTGGCCAACGCCCGCGCCATCGGCAACATCGTCTTCACGGGCGACTTCGCCACCCTGGCGGCCAATCCGTATCTGTTCGCCAACCTGCCTTACGACAGCGCCCGGGACTTCGTTTCGGCCGGCCTGTATGCCCGCTATCCGATACTGCTGGTGGTTTCCAGCAAGGTGCCGGCAAGCAACCTGGACGAGTTCCTGCAATGGGCGCGCGCCAATCCGGACAGCGCCAATTTCGCCAGTTCCGGCGTGGGCTCTCCCCAGCACCTGGCCGCCGAACTATTCCGCGAGCGCACCGGCCTGAAAATGACGCACGTCGCCTACCGGGGCGGTGCGCCGGCTGTGACGGACCTGATGGCAGGCGCGGTGTCCTTCGCCTTGATGGACGCTTCCACCGTGGTGCCGCAGATGAAGACCGGCAGGCTCAAGGTGCTGGGCGTGGCCAGCCCGCAGCGCTTGAAAAACTTCCCGGACATCCCTACGCTGCATGAACAAGGTTTGAAGGATTTCGAGGCCTTTGCCTGGCAGGGCATGCTGGTTCCCGCCGGCACTCCCCGCGCAACCGTGGACGCGCTGAACCAGGGGCTGGCGGCGGCGCTGAAGACGCAGGCGGTCATCGATTTCTACGCCAACATCGCGGTCGAACCTTGGTTCAGTTCGCCGGACGAGATGGCCAGTTTCGTGGCGGGCGAGAACAGCCGCTGGGGCAAGATCATCCGCGAACGCGGCATCGCATTGCAGTAGGTGCCGCGTGCTGTTGACGATGGAAGACTACCGGATCCGGGCCAGGAAGGTCCTGCCCCGTTTCGTGTTCGAGTTCGTGGACGGGGGCGCGGAGCACGAAACCTGCCTGCGGGCCAACCAGGACGACTTCGAGCGGATCCGGCTGACGCCGCGGGTGCTCAGAAATACCTGTGCGGTGGACAGCACGGTAGAGATATACGGGTCGGCATGGCGCCTGCCGTTCGCGCTGGCGCCTACCGGGTTGAATGGCGTGGTCCGCCCTGGCGGGGACGGCATGCTGGCGCGGGCGGCTGCCGAAATGGGCGTGCCCTTTGTCCTGTCGACGGCCTCGAACCAGCGGGCCGAGGATGTGCGCGCCATTGCCGGCGGCGGCGAACAATGGTTGCAGCTCTATGTGATGCAGGATCGCCGGTTGGCCGAGCAGCTGGTGCGCCGGGCGCGGGCGGCAGGCTACCGTGCGCTGGTTTTGACGGCTGACGTCCCGGTGGGCGGCAGGCGTTGGCGCGATGTGCGCAACGGCTTTTCGATGCCGTTCCGGATCACGCCCCGGATCGCCTGGGACGTGGCGCGGCGGCCTGGGTGGGCGCTGCGCATGCTGCGTGGCGGACCGCCGCGCTTCGTGAACTTGGCCGAGCGCGCCGACGAATCCTTGTCCATGGAAGTTCAGGCGTCCCTGCTTGCACGCAGCATGGACCGATCATTGACCTGGGACAGCCTGCGCTGGCTGCGCAGCCTCTGGGATGGCCCCTTGCTGCTGAAAGGCGTGTTACATCGCGAGGATGCCGTACTGGCGGCGCGGCATGGCGTGGACGGCCTCATCGTGTCCAATCATGGCGGCCGCCAACTGGATGCCGCACCCTCGTCGATCAGCGTCCTGCCCGGGATCGTCGACGCGGTCGCCGACCGCATCCCGGTGTTCCTGGATAGCGGCGTGCGCAGCGGTGCGGATATCGTGCGCGCCCAGACGCTTGGGGCGCGCGCCGTATTCATCGGCCGGCCTGCGCTGTATGGCCTGGCCTGCGGCGGTGCGCGCGGCGTCGTCGACGTCATGCGCCTGCTGGCAGAGGATTACGAGCGGACCATGATCCTGTCGGGATCGGCAGGAGTCTGCCAAGCCCGCGCGTTCTGCGAGCCGGCGGCCCAACCCGTTCAGTCGATCGGATAGGCCTCGCCCTCCAGGCCATAGCGGGTGAAGAACTGTCCGAACGACGGCATGGCGGCGATATCCATTGTGAGTCCTGCGGTGTCCAGCACCAGGGTGGCGACGGTGGCCGAGCGTCCGCCCGTCAGGGTGCCGCGCGGCGGGCGGCAGACGGAATAGGGCGTGGCCCAGTCGTCCGCCAGGGCGCGCCGCACGTCTGTCACCGTGATCCGGGGGCCGCAGGCGTCCAGCAACTGGCGCACGCGCCAGGCCCGGTAATAGGTGTCCACGGCATTCTTCAGGCCCGCTTCGCGCAGCTTGCCCAGCGCGACTTCGCTCATGAAATGGTTGGAATGGGTCAAGAGGCCGTCCTGCGGCAGCAAGGTGAAGCTCTCGTCGGGTGCGCATTCGAAGTCGATCACCCAGCCGTTCTGGCTGACGATCATGTTGCTGGAGCAGGCCTTGGGCGTGGCGGCGATCAGCTGCATGGCGATGGCGACGTGCTGCTGGCAGAGCACCGCGCGCCGCACGCTGCTCAGCGGCACGCCGGACTGCGTGTAGTCGCGGTCGCTGCTGAGATAGTTGCCGGTCAGGCCGATGCCGGCCGAGTTGAAGCCGTGCCGCGCCAGGCCGCCGGCCTCCACCAGCGTCAGGAAGGTGATGCCGCTTTCCAGGGTGGCGCGCAGCACGATGGTGCTGTCGCAGGCGTCGGGTTCCCAGTCCCAGTTGTGCGCATGGATCAGCGTGCCTGTCGCGCTGCGCCCGGGCATGACCAGGGCGGCGGTGCATTCGCCCTCGGCGGGGTCCAGGTTGCCCATCTTGGCCAGTAGCCGCGCTTTGGCGATGACTTCGGTGCGGGCGTTGATCAGGGCTACGTCGTCGAAGGCGCAGCCCGCGCCTTGCGCGATGCCGCGCATTTCTTCGGTATGCGCGGGGTCGAACTTCTGGATCTGGTCTGCGAACTCCTTGATCAGGGCAGCCTGGGCGGCCATGGAAGTGCCGATCTTGTCGAGTTCGCCGCGATAGTGCCGCGCGCTGCGGGCAATGCGTTCGGGCACGGCGCGGCCGTACTGCACGCCGCGTTCAAAGGGGGCGCCGGAGATCGAGACTAGGGGAAACGGGGCGTATTTCATGGGAGCATCAAATGGGGGAGACGGATGTTCAGGAGGCGGTGTGGCCGGTCAGGTCCAGCAGCAGGGCATCGCCGTCGGCGTGCAGGTCCGCGCCCAGCGCGGCGGATGCGCGGATCAGCAGGTCGCGTTCTTGGGCCACGTCGGACGCGGGCAGGAATACGGTCTGGTTGGCGTCGTTGCGCTGCACGAAACGGAACTGCATGGCGGCGGGGCGCTTGTCGCGGATGTCGACGCGAACCGTCATGCCGGTCCACTCCGTATGCGCGTCCGCCTGGTGGGCGACCTGGAAGGAGAAATTGCCGCTGCCATAAAGAATGGGCCTGCCGCGATGCAGTTCGATCGGCAGGATCATGTGGGGGCCATGTCCCAGCACGATGTCGGCGCCGGCCTCGACGGCCGCATGCGCGTACTCGCGCTGGTACTGCAGCACCTCGCGCCGGTAGCCCCAGTGCAGCGAGGCGATCACGACGTCCGCCTGTTCCCGCAGCGCCGCCACGTCGGCCCGGAATTGCGCGAGCGACTCCGGATCGGCCCAGGTCAGCACTTCGGGCGGCACGCCGGGGCGCGTGCGCGCCGCCTGCATTTCCAGCCGCGGCCGGTAGGCGGTATGGCCGCGGATGATGGCGACGCCGGCATGGTGCGCGGTGGCTTCATGGTTGTCCGGCCAGTACACGGCGGTGCGCTGCAGGAAGCCGTAGCGCACGCCGTCGCGTACCTCGATCAGCGGAGCGCGGGCGGCACTGGCGTTCGCACCGGCGCCCACGCTGGACAGGGAAGCGTTCCGCAAGGCCGCCAGCGAGGACAGCACCGCTTCATGGCCGATGTTGACATTGTTGGCGTTGCCCACCGCCTGCAGGCCGGCGTCGCGCAGGACCTGCGCGTGCCGGGGGGAGGTATAGAAGCCGCGCCGCTCCTGGGCGTGCTCGGGCAGGTCGTACAGGCAGCATTCCAGGTTGGCGAACACCAGGTCCGCTTGCCGCAGCGGCTGGCTGACGCGGTCGAACAGGCCGCTGGCGTCATCCACACCCTTGAGGTTGATGTCGCCCAGCAGATACAGGGTTTGATTCATGGTGGCGTTCCTAGTCGGCCTTCGAGACTTCCCAGAGCAGCGGCGCGCCGAAGATCGACGATTCGAAGCCCTGGACGTTCTTGCGGTATGCGCCCGTGCTCAAGGTATTGAACAAGGGGATGATGGGGACCTGCTCCAGCATCAGCCGGTGCAGTTGATCCAGCAAGGCCTGCCGTTCGGCGGGCGCCGTGGCGTTGGTGGCCTTTTCCAGCAGCGCGCGGGCAGCGGGGTCGTCCCACAGCTTGCGCGGCTGGGAACTCTTGTCGCCGGTGACGGCCTCGAAGTTCAGGGCGGGGTCCATGCGGCTGGAGTACGAGAACGACATCATCTGGTAATTGCCTTTCTGCCACTTGTCCTGCTGGGCGCCCCATTCCAGCACCTCGATGTCGGCGTTGATTCCGGCCTGCTGCAGCATTGCCTGCGTGATCACGGCCGCGTCGTAGTTCGGCAGATTGCGCTTGTTGGTCGAAATGACGATTTTCTCGCCCTTGTAGCCGGCCTTGGCGAGCAGCGCCTTGGCGCGCGCCAGGTCGTAGACGTAGCCCTGCTTTTCGGCTTCGCCATAGTAGGGCGAAGCTACGGGGACGAGCGAGTTGTTGGGCTCGGTCAGGCCGTAGGTCACGCCGGCCACCAGTTCCTTGTAGTTCAGCGCCGCGGCGATGGCCTGGCGCAGATAGGGATTGGACAGCAGCTTGTCGCGCGTCTGGATCGTCAGCGTGGAAGGCGCCAACTGGGGCGAGACATTGGTGCTGATGGCCTTGTTCTGCGCCAATTCAGCGACCTCGGAATACGGCACCTTGGACATCACGTCGATAGCCCCGCTGGCCAGGGCGGTCTTGGCCGTGGCCGGGTCGGAGATCACGACAAAGCGCACTTCGTCGACCAGCGGGCGCTTGGAACCCACATAGCCGTCGGGCTTGCCCGGCCGGTTGGCGTAGTTCTCGAAGCGCGTCAGGCTCACGTATTCGCGGCGGCGCCACTCCGCGAAGCGGAACGGGCCGGTGCCGATGGGCTTGTCCCAGGTGCCGTCGGGCTTGACCGAGTCGCGATGGGTGATGGCCGTCATGCCGCAATCGCTGCGCGCCAGCGAATCGAGAAACAGCGGCGCGGCCCGGTCCAGCTTGAACACGACGGTGGCGGGATCGGTGGCGGCGGCGCTTTCCACTTTCAGGCCGATGCGACCATCGAAGTCGGTCAGGCAGCGCCAGCCCGTCTTGGGATCCATGTAGCGGTTCCAGCTCCAGACCACGTCGTCCGCGGTCAGGGGCGCGCCGTTGTGGAAGGTCACGCCCTGGCGCAGGTGGAAGGTGTAGGTCTTGCCGTCTTCGGATACGTCGATCTTCTCGGCCAGCAAGGGGGCGGGTTGGCCCTTCGCGTTGTAGCCGACCAGTCCTTCAACCACGTGCAGGATCACCCCATCGGTATTGGCGTCGCGGTTGACGCCCGGATCGCTGCTGCGGATGTCCGCGTCCTGGTGGGCGCGCAGCACGGTGGCGCTCAGGGCCGGCGCGGTGGCCGTCAGGAGGGCGGCCAGGGCGGTGTACGCATACAGAGGTCGTTTCATGATGGGTCCTTGTTGTGAGCGGTTTGCAGCCGGAAGACGTTCAGAAGGAAGGGGAGGATCCGCGCTCCACCGTATAGCGGGCGTAGGTGGCGCCCTGCCAGGGCATGCGCGCGACCTCCAGCACGCCAGCCGCGGGTTCCATGATCAGCGTCGCGGTGGTGCAGGATGCATAGCCCTGGGCGCTGACGCGCCCCGGCCGGCAGACGGAAAAAGGAGTGGCGTGGGTATCGGCGAAGGCGGCCTTCAGGTCCTGCACGCCGAGCTTGTTGCCCGCGGCGGACAGGCGCTGGCGCACGCGCTGGTCGCGGTAGAGGCTTTCCGGCGAGCTGGCGATGCCCGTCTCTTTCAGCTTGCCCAGCGCCACAGGGCTGGTCCAATGGTTGGCGTGGACCAGCAGGCCGTCCTCGGGATAGACCAGGAAGGTCTCGTCGGGCGCGCATTCCAGGCTCAGCGCCAGGCCCAGTTGCGTGCCCAGGATCAGGTTGCACGAACACGCTTTAGGCGTGCCGGTGACGATCTGCAGGGCCAGCGCGTAGTGCTCTTGTTCCAGGGCCTTGCGGCGCACCAGCGGCAGGGGTACGCCGTCCTGCTGGTAGTCGCGGCTGGAGGACATGCCGTTGCCGTTCAGGGTCAACCCGGCCGAGTTCATGCCATAGCGCGCCAGGCCGCCGGCTTCAACGAAGGTAAGCACGTCGGGGCCGTCGTCGCGCAGCACGCGCAGGATGATGATGGTGTCGGCGCAGTCCTGGCGGTTGTCCCAGTTCTGGCCTTGCAGGAAGCTGCCGTTGGCGCTGCGGGCAGGCAGGATGGCAGCGCCGGTGCATTCGTCGCTTGCCACCGCGGCAGAACCGGCAAGCTGCGCGCGCCGGGCCTGGGCCACGATCTCGGTGCGGGCGTTGATCATCAGCACGTCTTCGAAGGAAACGCCGGCGCCCTCGGCGATGCCGCGCATCTCGTCCAGGTAGGCAGGCTCGAAATCCTCGACGGCGCGCGAGAAGTTCGCGATGAGCCGGCGCAGGTCCGCGGGCGAGTACCGCAGCTCTTGCAGCGCACGGGCGTAGATCCCGGCGCTGCGCCGCACGCGCGCGGCGGCCAGGCGTCCGTGCTGCAGTCCGCGCTGGTAAGGCGTGCCGGCCACCTCGACCAGCGGAAAGTAGGCTTGCGCTTCCATGTCTGTTCCTATGCCTGCGGGGCTGCGGGCGTCATTGGTCGAACCGCCATTTCAGGCGTACGCCGCCGCTGTCGTTGGCCTCCAGGGCCGGAATGGCCGACAGCAGCTTGCGCGTGTAGGGATGCTGGGGCGCGTCGAAGATCTGGTCGCGCAGGCCCTGTTCGACGATCTGGCCGTCCTGCATCACGACCACGCGGTCTGCCACCTGCTCGACCACGCCCAGGTCGTGGCTGATGAACAGACAGGAAAAGCCGTGGCGTTGCTGCAATTCGGCAAACAGCTTGAGCACCTGCGCACGCACGGTGACGTCCAGCGCCGAAACCGGCTCGTCGGCGATCACGAAGGCGGGGCGCCGTACGATGGCGCGGGCTATCGCCACGCGCTGGCGCTGGCCGCCGGACAATTCATGCGGGTAGCGCCTGGCGTACTCCGGGCCCAGCCCGACCTCGGTCAGCACGGTCTGGACGCGTTCGGCCTTCTGCGCCGCCGTCATGCCGTCGACCTGGCGCAAGCCTTCGGCCGTGAGCTCGCCGACCGTCATGCGCGGATTCAAGGAGGAATAGGGATCCTGGAACACCATCTGGCAGTTGAGGCGGTAGTCGTTCCAGGCGGCGCCCGTCTGCGCAATGGGCTTGCCGCGGAAGTAGATGCCGCCGTCCGTGGGGGCCAGCAGCCCCGCGATGGCCCGGCCCAGCGTGGTCTTGCCGGAACCCGATCCGCCCACCACCGCCACCACCTCGCGCGGCCGGATCTGCAGGTCGATGCCGTGCAGGGCGCGCTTGGCCTGGGTGCGGCCGAACAGCCGCTGGCGGCCGGCGTAGTCCACCAGCAGCTGGCGCACGTCGACGATGGGCGCCTCGGTCGGAACGGGACGGGCGGGGCCGCGCATGGGCATGGCCGCCAGCAATTGCCGCGTGTACGGATGCGCGGGACGGTCCAGGATCTGCTGGGTGGTGCCTGTTTCCACGATCTCGCCGTGGCGCATCACGATCATGCGCTCGGTGTACTTGGCGACCATGGGCAGGTCGTGGCTGATCATCAGCACGGCCGTATTGCGGGCGCGGGTCAGCTCCAGCATCAGTTCCAGCACGTCGCGCTGCACCACGGCGTCCAATGCCGTGGTGGGTTCGTCGGCCACCAGCAGGGCGGGTTCCAGCAGCATGACGGCGGCCAGCATCATGCGCTGGCGCATGCCGCCGGAGAATTCATGGGGCCAGGCGTCCAGCGCAGCCGCGGGGTCGCGCAGGCCGACGCGCGCCAGCATCTCCAGTATCCGCTGCTTGCGGGCGGCGGCGGACAGGTCCTTGCGGTGCAGCGCCAGCCCTTCGTCGAGCTGGCGGCCGATCTTCATGGAAGGATTGAGCGAGGTCATCGGCTCCTGGAAGACCATGCCGATGCGCGCTCCGCGCAGCTTGCGCAGGGTGGCGGGGCGGGCGTCGGTCAGCGACTTGCCTTCGAACGTGATCGAGCCCGCCGCGCGCACCAGCGGCGGCGGCGTCAGGCCCAGCAAGGCGCGCGCTGCCTGGGTCTTGCCGCTGCCCGATTCGCCGACGATGCCGACCAGTTCCCCGGGCTTGATGGAGAAGCTGACCCGCTTGACGATTTCCCGGCCGCCCGCGCCCACGGTCAGCGTCAGGCCGTTCACCTCTGCCAGCGTCGCGCCGGCGTCCATATGCTTGGTCGTCATGTCATTCACCCGTACGCATGCGCGGATCCAGGCGGTCGCGCACGGCGTCGCCCAGCAGGTTGATGCCCAGCAGCGTGAGCGAAATGCAGATGCCGGGGAAGATGCTGAGATACGTCGCCTGCGCCATGAACGGACGGGCCGAGGCCAGCATGTTGCCCCAGGTCGGCGCGGGAGGCGGCACGCCCAGCCCCAGGAAGGACAGGGCGCTTTCGGCCAGGATGACCCAGCCGAACATGGAAGTCGCCAGAACCGTCAGCGGCGCGACGCAGTTGGGCAGCACGTGGCGGAACATTGTGTAGAGCTCGGAATTGCCCAGCACGCGCGAGGATTCGATGAACTCCTTCTCGCGCAGCGACAGCACCGTGCCGCGCACGATCCGCGTCACCGAAGGCGTATAGGCCAGCCCCAGCGCCAGGATGATGCCGTACTTGTTGGCGCCTACCACCGCCAGCAGGCCCAGCGCCAGCAGCAGGCCGGGAAAGGCCAGCAGGGCGTTGTTGAAGGCCATGATGATGCGGTCGGTCCAGCCGCGCACGAAGCCGGTCAGCACGCCGATGGCGGTGCCCAGCACGATGGAGAACGAAACGGTCAAGAGGCTGATCCAGACGCTGGTCGAGGCGCCCACCATCAGGCGGCTGAGCACGTCGCGGCCGAATTCATCGGTGCCCAGCCAGAACTGGGCGCCTGGCGGCTTGAGCCGGGACGCGAAGCTGATGCCCAGCGGGTCGCGCGGGGTCCAGACGGCGCCGATGAGGGCGGCGCCCACGACGATGGCGATGATGACCCCGCCGATGGCCGCATTGGCGGGCAGGCGGCGGCGCCGCGGTTTCACGGGATTGATGGCTGTAGTCAGTTGCATGGCGGTTTACTCCGCTCCAACGCGGGGATCGAAGGCGGGATAGAGCAGGTCGACGAACAGGTTGACCAGCACGTAGATGACCGCGACGAACAGCAGGCAACCCTGGATCATCGGGTAGTCGCGGGCGAAGATGGAATCGACCAGCAGGCGGCCCAGGCCGGGTATGGTGAACACGGTCTCGACCACCGCGATGCCGCCCAGCAGATTGCCGAGCACCAGGCCGATCAGGGTCCAGGTGGGGCCGAAGGAATTCTTGAATACGTGATGGGTCAGCACCGCGCGCTCGCTCAGGCCCTTGGCGCGGGCATGGGTTACGTAATCCAGGCGCAGGACCTCCAGGGCGCTGGCGCGCGCCATGCGCATCAGCACGCCGATCTCGTGCAGGAACAGCGTCAGGATGGGCATGGCCAGGTACAGCAGGCCGGCGACCGCGTCCTCCGACACCGACACGTAGCCCACGACCGGCAGCCATTCCAGCTTCAGTCCCAGCAGCAGCAACAGCAGCAGGCCCAGCCAGAAGGTGGGGATGGAAACCAGCAGCGTGGCCATGCCGACCAGCGCGATATCGGTGGCACGATTCTGGCGCCAGGCGGCGATGATGCCGGCCGGCACCGCGACCAGGGCGGCGGCCGCCACGGCGGCCAGCACGATGGGGGCGCTGACCAGGAAGCGGTCCCAGACCAGGGACAGCACGGCCTGGCCGGTGGTAATGGATTTCCCCAGGTCGCCCTGCAGCAGGTCGCCGAACCACAAGGCGAATTGCGCGGGCCAGGACAGGTCCAGGCCCATGCGCTGGCGCAGTTCTTCCAGGCTGGCGGGGTCGGCAAGGTCGCCCAGCAGCAATTGGGCCGGATCGCCAGGGATCATGCGGATCAGCACGAAAACGGCGACGGACACGATCAGCAGTGTCGGTATGGCCATTCCGATGCGCGAGAGTGCGAAGCGAAGCATAGGGGGCTCGTAGCTCACGTCCCGGCGCCTGCCGCGGCAGCGCGATGGTGACGATACGGTTGACGGGGCCGCTATGCCGGCTCGGCTGCGGGACGACGTAACTTTGACGTCCTGTCATAAAGAAGTAAAACTAAAATTACTTTGTGATATATAAAGTTCTTCTTACCGATATGGCGCCCACCCGATGAGCTCGATCCGCTTCTTCCGCACCTTCGTCGCCGTGGCGCGCAGCGGGTCTTTCGCCGCGGCGTCGGAACGGGTGTCGCTGACGCCGGCCGCGGTCAGCCTGCAGATGCGCGCGCTGGAAGACGACTTGGGCGTCACCCTGTTCGACCGCAGCGGCAAGATCGTGTCGCTGAGCGAAGGCGGACACCGGCTGTTGCCGCGCGCGGAGCAACTGCTGGCGGTGTACGACGACCTGCGCGACGGCCCGGCCGGCGACGAGCTGGTGGGTTCCATCGATGTGGGGTCGGTGGGCACGTCCATGGCGTTCCTTGCGCGCGCCGTACTGACCCTGCGGGACTCGCATCCCAAGCTGAACGTGCAGCCGGTGATCAGTTTTTCCGGCGACCTGTCGCTGCGCGTGCGGGCAGGGGAGCTGGACGCGGCGCTGGCGGTCAAGAACGCCCACAAGCTGCCTTCGGGCACGCAATGGACGCCGCTCTACACAGAACCCTTTGTGTTCATCGCCAACCGTCAGGCGGCGGGCAAGGCGGACGTGGCCAGCCTGATGGCGCGGCGGCTCTTCCTGCGGCCTTCGCGCGACACGCACACGGGGGCGCTGATCGATGCCTTCGTCCGCAGGAATCACCTGAAGTTTGGCGAGTACCTGGAAATCAATTCGCTGCGGACCATGGTTGAACTGGTACACCAGGATGTCGGCGTGACCATTGTTCCGCTGACGCGCGCGGCGCATTGGGAGGAGGATCCGCGGCTGCGCGTGGCCTACTTCGATGATCCCTCCGCGCAGCGCACCGTCGGGCTGTTCGAGAACGAGGCGCGCAGCCATCTGACCAGCGCCCTCAGGCGCGTTCTGCTAGCCACGATCGAGCAGGATGCCCAGGTCAGGCGGTGATCCCCATTACAATGCGGTATTCATCACCTCACCAGGAGTCATTCGCCATGCGCCACTGATGCCGCCGTCTACGCGACGGCCAGTCTCCACCCACCCCCAAAGAGCAGGGGGAGTTCTTGGCATCCTTGGAATTGCACATGACGAATCCCTATATCGCGCTGGAAGGCGTGTCTTATGTTCTGCCGGACGGCAGAACGCTATTCTCCGGTCTCGACGAACAGTTCGACCTGCGGCCTACCGGGCTGGTGGGCCGCAATGGCGTGGGTAAGAGCGTGCTGGCACGCATTCTTGCCGGGCAGCTGCCGCCGGCCCACGGCCGCTGCCTGCGCTCGGGCAGCGTGCATTACCTGGCCCAGCAGGCGGCGCCCGGCGTGGCGGAAACCGTGGGCGGCCTGGCGGGCATGCAGGCCACGCTGGCTGCGCTGGAGCGCATCGAAGCGGGCAGCGCCGCCGCCGAGGACTTCGACATCGTGGGCGAGCGCTGGGGGGCGCGCCTCGCGTTGCAGCAGGAGCTGGAACGCTGCGGCCTGGGCCATCTGGATGCGGCGACGCCGGCCGCCGCGCTCAGCGGCGGCGAGGCCATGCGTGTCGCCTTGATCGGCGCGTTGCTGTCGGACGCCGACTTCCTGATCCTGGACGAACCCACCAACCATCTGGACAGGCCGAACCGGCAGGCCCTGGCCGAGCAGCTGCAACGCTGGCCGCGCGGTTTGCTGGTGATCAGCCACGACCGGCAATTGCTGGAGGCGATGCAGCGCATCGTGGAATTGTCGACGCTAGGACTGCGCGGGTATGGGGGCGGCTACAGCCTTTACGCGCAGCGCAAGGAAGAGGAACGGAGCAATGCGCTGTCGCTGCTGGAGCAGCGCAAGCATGAGCGCCAACGCGAGGAACAGGCCCTGCGTGTACAGCACGAACGCCAGGAACGCCGCCAGGCGCGCGGCAACCGTCAGGCACGCGACGCCAATCAGGCCAAGATCCTGCTGGGCCGGCAGAAGGCGCGCAGTGAAACTTCCGCGGGCAAGCTGCGCCACCAGCATGCGGCGGCCAGCGAGCGGCTTGCCTGGCGCGTGCGCGAGGCGGCCGCGCAGGTCGACGACCAGGACGCCATCGTGCTGCATGCGCCGCCCGCCGCGATGCCGGCGCAGCGGCGCGTCGCCGAACTGGATGCAGTGGAGCTGCCGTTTGTTCCGGCCGCCACGCGCCGCATCGACCTTACGCTGGGCGGGCAGCAACGGGTGGGCGTGGTCGGTCCGAATGGTTGCGGCAAGTCGACCTTGCTCAAGGTGCTGGCGGGACAGCTGCAGGCACCGGGCGGAACCTGCCGGGTCGCGGCAAAGGCCGTGTATCTGGACCAGGGATTGGCCATGCTGGCGCCGCAGCGGCCGGTGCTGGAGCAGTTGCAGGCGGCCAATCGCAGCGCGACGCAAGCCGACTTGCGCACGCGCCTGGCCCAACTGGGGCTGGACGCGCGCAAGATCGCGGCGCCCAGCGGCGAGCTCAGCGGGGGAGAGCGCCTGAAGGCCGCGCTGGCCTGCGCGCTGTACGCCGACCCGCCCGCGCAATTGCTGTTGCTGGATGAACCCAGCAATCACCTGGATCTGCCTTCGATGCAGGCATTGGAGGCGATGCTGCGCGCCTACCGGGGCGCCTTGGTCGTGGTGTCCCATGACGACGCGTTCATGGAGCGTCTGGACCTGACGCACCGGCTGGTTGCGGGCAGGGAAGGCTGGCGCCTGGAAACTATCTGATCGACAGTTCCAGGATGTCGTCGCCAGCCTCGTCGCGCTCCCCGGTGGGCGTCCACCCCAAGTGGCGGTAGAAGCCATGGGAGCGCACGGCGGGATCGCTGGCGCATGCCAGGAACAGGCGTTCGTGTCCCAGGCTGGCCAGATGGCGGACCACCAGTTGCAGCAGCGTCTTGCCCGCGCCTTGGTTCTCGCTTTCGGGCAGCAGCGCCAGCACCACGATTTCGCCGGTCTCGCGGTCGCCGAAGCAGTAGCCTGTCACCCGGCCGTGCGCGCAGGCGACGAAGCCGGGCAGGTCGCCCGCGCGCACGCCAGCGGCCCAGCTGTCCTCGGTGATGCCCAATGCGTGCAGTTCCTCCACGGAAAATGCGTTCTCTCTCGTCTGGCCGCGGATCGTCAGGCAGGCGGGGACGTCGTCGGCGGTGGCGGGGCGGAATGTCAATGTGCTCATGTCCGTATATTGACACCCTGTGCGCAATCGTGGCGAGCGGTAACACTCCGCGCGTCCGGGCGGCATTAACATCGTCCGCTTCAATCCGCGCACTGCAGGGTGTAGGCATGCTCGAGTCCGTACTCGCGCCATGGGCGCTCACCGGCCGGCTGTGGCTGCGGTTCTGGCCGCAATTGATGGCGCTGGTGCTGGCAGGCACGCTGGCCCGCGATGTGCTGCTGTGGGTGGCGGCGCAGACCGGCTTCGCCAACCATCTGGCCGGCCTGGCCGTGCTTACGCTGGTGGCCCTGGCTCAGCTGGTCACCACTGTCGCCATGTTCCTGGTGCTGCTACCGGGTCTGCCAGCCTTGCAAAGCGCACAGGAAGCGGCGCGCGCCGGACAGGCGGAGGCCGGCGGCAGCAACGGACGTCTGGGGCGGGCGCTGACCGTGGCCTTGTTGCCGTTCTTCGCCTACTACGCCGCCTGGGGTTTCCTGGGCGACATCGTGCGGCAATACTCGCGTCTTGCTTATGGGCTGGATCCGCTGGGCGAGCACGGCAATGTGCTGGACGCGCTGGATTCCCGCTGGCTGCTGGTGTCGGTGGCGATTTCCTGGCTGGTGCGCAAGGCTGCGGTGACGGCGCGCGACCGCACGGGCAAGGGTCGCTGGCAATGGCTGGTGGTGCTGTGCGAAACCAACTGGGTGCTGATCGGCTTGTACGTCATCAGCCGCTGGAAGGACCAGGCGTGGCAGTGGCTGGCCGACCGGCGCGGCCTGGAGGCGTTGTTGCAGTCCCTGATGAACATGCTGACGCCCGTCACGAATGCCTGGGCGGCGGGCATGACGCCCGTGGAGGCGCAGGGGCGCGGCCTGGGCGCCGCGCTGCTCAGCCTGTTCTTCTATGCCTTGTTGCCGGTGATATGGCTGGTGATGGCCGCACTGGTCTATGGCTATGACGTGCGCGACGATGCCGATCTCAGGCGCTATGAACGGCTGCAACGGCTGGGCGATCGCTACCGCGCCGTGCCGCGCTTTCTGCGCGATTTCGTCGAGCATTTCGTGGCCGGCTACCGCAAGCGCTATCTGCCGCTGGCCAGCGGCGTGCGGCTGGCCTTTCACAGCAGCGCGCTGCTGCTGGTTACGCTCATCGTGGGCTACCGCCTGATCGACTGGGGCGCCGCGTGGCTGTGGTACGGCGCGGCGCGCCTGATCGGTCCGCACGACCTGGATACCTGGCAGGTGCTGGCGCATGGCGTTTCGCTGCTGTTCGGCAGCCCCTTCCGCGATTCTTCCACGGGTCTGCTGATCGAACCCGTGCGCATCTGCTTTCTTGCGGCCGTGCTGGAATGCGCTTACGCACCCTGGAAGATGCGCAGCGCGGCGCCCGCGCCAGCAGCGTGAGTCAGCCGGCAGGCTCCGGCGGCGCGAAGCGCAGGTAGGCGGGCCGTTCGGCGTCGATGGACACGGTGATAGACCAGGGCGCGGCTGCGTCGGCGGGCACCATGAAGGCTTCCATGATGTCGACGCTGGCGCCGGGTGCGGCGCCGCTGTGGGCCGCGGCCACGCAACCGCGTGCGGTGCCGCGCGGCAGGCGCAGCGCCGGGGCGATGGCGGGCAGCCAGGTGCGTCCCTGCGCGTCGTGCAGCGCAATACGGCAGCCGCGCCAGCGCGTGGGCAGATCGGCAGATTGCACCTGCACGGAGAAAGCAGCCAGCGCGGCGCGCGAGCCGGGCTGCCAACCCCTGCCGGCAGGTGGTTCCAGTACCGCGAATTGCCGCAGCTGCCATTGCGCGCCGCCCAGCGGCGCCTGCGCGCCCGCCGCGATTTCGCGCGGCTGCAATTCACGGCCTGCGAGCCAGCGGGCCACGCTGTCGCGACCGCTCCAGTACAGCGTCAGCGCGAGCAGCACAGGAAGCAGCCACAGGCTGCGGCGGCGCCAGCGGCGTTCGCTCGCGGCCGCATCGTTCATGGGGCGGCCTCCTGTTCCAGATCATTGTTGGCGGCGGCGATGGGCCGGCCGGAGGCGTCCAGCGGGACGTCGTCCAGCGTAATGCGCACCTGCGAATCCAGGCGCGGGTCATAGCGCGCGGACAGCAGCAGCGTGGCGCCGCGCGCCTGATCCGGCCGGATCTCGAACACCAGCCGCACGGTGCGCGGCAGGCCCGGTTCCAAGGCGTGGGGCGGCTGGTTGCGCGCGAGGGCAAGGCGGTCCGTATGGCGGTAGGCCAGGCCGCCGGGTCCGAGCCAGGCGGCTTCGCCGACCGTGGCCGACGTGTCCCGTGCCGCCAGGCGCAGCCAGACGATGGCCCAGACGCCGCCCGTCGTGCGCGTCTGCGTGGCGCTCAGGCTCTTGTAGTTCAGCTGCTGCGCGAACTGCACGCGCTCCACAGTGACGTCGAACAGCCTGGCGCTCACCGTCTGTCCCATGGCGCCGCTTGCCGTGATGGGGCCGGTCAGCGCCATGTAGCGGGGCGTGGTGCGCTGCATGGCGTACAGAGCCAGCGCGGCGGCCAGCACCAGCAGCAGCGTGCCCAGCCGCGCGCTCATGGGGCCGACTCCGGCGCGCCGCCCGGGGCTATCGGCAACTCGATCCGGCCCACGTTCGCGGGATTGAACCAGCCCGGCGCGCCATACAGGTTGTCGACGGGCTTGTAGATCTTGCTCTGCACCGCGAGCGCGGTGCGCATGGGAACCGCGGCCGCGGGGGGCAGCATCCAGACGAAGGCCATGCGCTCGGGCAGGCCGGGCTGCAGATAAGGCATTTGCTGGGAGTCGCGCAGGCCGACCACCATGGGCTTGCCGGCAGCCGAACCCAACGGCGCATTCCAGCGCAGCAGTCCGAGATAGTCGGCGCTCGATTCGGCGGTGCGATTGGTGAGGTCGGCCTCGACCACCAGCGCCGTGGCGCCGGGCTTGAGCGGCACGCCGTAGACCTTGGGCGTGGAGGCGGTCCAGGCCCGGCGCGGCACCACCTGCCACTGGCCGGTCTGGATCGAGATATCGGCGCCATACACGGGTTCGGACGCACGGTTGAGCTTGCCGTAGGCGCCGTAAATCGCCACGCTGGCCGCGGCGACCAGAGAGCCTATGCCTGCCAGGCTGGCTGCGACACGGGCTCTGAGCGAGTGCAGTACGCGCATCCGGACTCCAGGCGCGCAGGCCGCGCGCATCGGGAATCCCAGATCGTAGGCGTGTCGCTCCTGGCGGGTTTTGTCCTTATGTTTCCATGCATGTCGGGGGCGTCAATGCTGCGTGCGCCGGCCAAGTTTTGAAACAATTCGCCGGGCGCGTTGCGCAGTCCCGGGCGCTTCAGAACAGGTTCAGCGCCCGCGCCACCCACCAGCCCAGGCCGATCGCGACGCCGATCAGCAGCGTCCTGCGCAGGCCGCCGCCCTTGGCCGGCACGGCACCCGGAGGGAGGCCCGCGTTCGGGTCCGATTGGACCGTTGCCGTCGGGGCGCGGGTCGGCGTCGGCTCATCGGTCTCGATCACGAACTCCGGCTTCGCGCCCTGCGGCTTCAATCCCGGCGCGAGATTTTCCACGTCCACGCCGGCATTGCGCAGCATGTCCCACAGGCCGCCATCGCCCTGGCCGGCGCGCAATGCCTCGATGCGTTCGCGTTCGGCGCGCGGCACTTCGTCCAGGCTGTCGTATTTGCGGCCATTGACCGTGACCGCGCCATTCTTGATCTCGACCTTGAAGGACTCGCCGTTTTCGATGCCGGCATAGCTCCAGGTCTCGCTGACCGTGGCGCCGTCCATTCCGCCGTCCAGCAGATCTTCGATGTTGGCGCGCTGTTCAGGCGTGAGGTCCTTCGCGGCGCTCCAGCTGCGCGTCGTCGTGGTGCTGCGCCAGGTCTTGGTTTTTTCGTTCATGCGTGGGTCCGTTGTCATGCGGGTCTAGTGCAAAGGCACTTACTTTGTCCTTAATGCAAAACTTATTTTCATGTCAAGAAAATCGATCTGATATGGTCATCTGAGCGTATCAGATGGCCTAAAAAGCGCATAATGTGCGCACCCTTTCCCAAGCTCCATGTCGTGGGGATCGGGTCGATTTTCTGCAAGCGAAGAGCGTGTTGTCACTAGCTCGGCGGTTCGTGTTCCCAGGTTCATGTTCGGTAGCTAGGACAACTTGGAGTATTCACGGAGATGTCTATGACAGAAGACGCAAAGCCGCGCAGGCGGTTCCTGCAGGCGTTGGCCATTGTGCCGGCGTCGACGCTGGCGGTGGGCGCAATGACCACCGGCTGTACCAACGAGCCGGATAGCGCCGCAGCGCGCGCGGCCAAGCCCTACGAACCCACCTATTTCACCAAGGCCGAATGGGCCTTCATCGTGGCCGCGGTGGATCATCTGATTCCCGCAGACCAGTACGGTCCCGGCGCCATCGAGGCCGGCGTGCCGGAGTTCATCGACCGCCAGATGGAAACCCCGTTCGGCCACGGCAAGCTCTGGTACATGCAAGGTCCGTTCCACACCGACCAGGTGCCGGAACTGGGCTACCAGCTGAACCAGAATCCCCGCGAGGTCTACCGCCACGGCATCGAGGCCTGTGACGCCTGGTGCGTGAAGACGCACGGCAAGGCCTACGCCGAACTGGACAAGCCGCTGCAGGAGCAGATCCTGAAGGACCTGCAGGGCGGCAAGATCAAGTTCGAAACCGTGCCTGCCACGACGTTCTTCAGCTTCCTGCTTTCCAACACCAAGGAAGGCTTCTTCGCCGATCCGATGTATGGCGGCAACAAGAACATGGTGGGTTGGAAGATGGTGGGTTTCCCGGGCGCGCGCGCGGACTTCATGGACTGGGCCGACCAGCCCAACGCGAAGTATCCCTACGGCCCCGTGTCGATCTCTGGGGAGAAGGGTTAAGCCATGGCGATCAAGAAAGACAAAGTCGATGCGGTGCTGGTCGGGTTCGGCTGGACCGGGGCGATCCTCGGCCAGGAGCTGACCGAGGCCGGCTTGCATGTACTGGCGCTGGAGCGCGGCGCGATGCAGGACACGCCCAAGGACGCCGAGTATCCCAAGGTTGCGGATGAGCTGGCGTACTCCGTGCGCGGCAAGCTGTTCCAGGACCTGTCCAAGGAAACCGTGACCATCCGCCATGGCGTGGACGACGTGGCCGTGCCGTACCGCCAGAACGGCTCGTTCCTGCTGGGCACGGGCGTGGGCGGCGCGGGCTTCCACTGGAATGGCATGCACTACCGTGTGCTGCCCGAAGAACTGGAGCTGCGCACCCGGTATGAAACGCGCTACGGCAAGAACTTCATCCCTGAAGGCATGACCATCCAGGATTTCGGCGTGACCTACGACGAGCTGGAGCCGTACTTCACGAAGTTCGAGTACGTATGCGGCACCTCCGGCAAGGCCGGCAACCTGAACGGCCAGATCGTCGAAGGCGGCAATCCGCTGGAAGGCAAGCGCAGCAAGGAATTTCCGCTGCCGCCCCTGACCACCACCTACGGCGCCCAGTTGTTCGACAAGGCGGCGCGCGAGGTCGGTTTCCACCCCTATCCGGCGCCCGCGGCCAATGCTTCGGGTCCGTACACCAACCCTTATGGCGTGCGTCTCGGCCCCTGTAATTTCTGCGGTTTCTGCGAGAACTACGGCTGCTACATGTACTCGAAGGCCTCGCCGCAGACCACCATCCTGCCGGTGCTGCTGAAGAAGCCCAACTTCGAGCTGCGCACGCACTCGCACGTGATCAAGGTCAACCTGGACTCGAGCGGCAAGAAGGCCGTGGGCGTGACCTACATCGATGCGCAAGGCCGCGAAGTGGAGCAGCCGGCGGACCTGGTGATCCTGTCGGCCTACCAGATGCACAACGTGCGCCTGCTGCTGCTGTCCGGCATCGGCAAGCCCTACGATCCCAAGACCAATGAAGGCGTGGTCGGCAAGAACTACGCGTACCAGATGAACGGCGCGGTCAGCGTGCTGCTGCCCAAGGGCACCCAGCTCAATCCCTTCGTGGGCACGGGCGCGGGCGGCGTGGGCATGGACGACCTGAACGGCGACCAGTTCGACCACGGCCCGCTGGGCTTCCTGGGCGGCGCCAGCATCCGCCACGTGCGCTACGGCGGCCGTCCCATCAAGCAGACGCCCACCATGCCGGGCACGCCCAGCTGGGGCACGGGCTGGAAGGCCGGCGTACAGGACGCCTACCAGCGCCACATGTCCATAGGCATTTCCGGTTCGGTGATGTCGTACCGCGACGCCTATCTGTCGCTGGACCCGACCTACAAGGACAGCTTTGGCCAGCCGCTGCTGCGCATGACCTTCGATTGGCACGACAACGAGTTCGACATGCTGGGCTACATGGGCAAGCGCATGGAAGAAGTGGCCAAGGCCATGAAGCCCGAAAAGTACGCCGTGGGAGTGCGCAAGAAGGGCGCGCGCTACGACACGCGGGTCTACCAGAGCACGCACAACACGGGCGGCGCCATCATGGGCACCAACCCCAAGGAAAGCGTGGTCAACAAGTACCTGCAGAGCTGGGACGTGCCCAACCTGTTCGTGATGGGCGCCTGCGTGTTCCCGCAGAACATGGGCTACAACCCCACCGGCCTGGTCGGGGCGCTGGCCTATTGGTCGGCGCAGGCGATCCGCGACCTGTATCTGAAGAACCCCGGCCCGCTGGTCCAGGCTTAAGGAGACGGCACAATGATTAAGCAGACCATTGTTGCGGCCATCTCCGCCCTGGTGGCCAGCGCCGCGTTCGCCGCGGACGGCACGCCGGCCGCCGCCGACGCCCAGATGATCAAGCAGGGCGAGTACCTGTCGCGCGCCGGCGACTGCATCGCCTGCCACACGGCCAAGGACGGCAAGCCGTTTGCAGGCGGCCTGGGCATCGATTCGCCGCTGGGCATGATCTATTCCACCAACATCACGCCCGACAAGGACACCGGCATCGGCAGCTACTCCTACGAGGACTTCGACCGGGCCGTGCGCCATGGCGTGGCCAAGGACGGGCACTCGCTGTATCCGGCGATGCCGTACACCGCCTACGCCAAGGTCACGCCCGAGGACGTGAAGGCCCTGTACGCCTACTTCATGCATGGCGTGGAGCCGGTCAGGCAGGAGAACAAGGACACGGACATCATCTGGCCCTTGTCGATGCGCTGGCCGCTGGGCGTGTGGCGCTGGATGTTTGCGCCCGACGTGGCCACGGCCCCCGTGACCGCGGACACCCAGGGCGCCGACCGCGCCGCGCTCCTGCGCGGCCAGTACCTGGTCGAAGGCCTGGGCCATTGCAGCACCTGCCACACGCCGCGCGGCGTCGCCTTGCAGGAAAAGGCCTTGACCGAGGCGGACGGCTCGGCCTTCCTGTCCGGCGGCGTGGTCGAAGGCTGGCTGGCCAAGAACCTGCGCGGCGACACGACCGACGGCCTGGGCAGTTGGAGCCAGGCGGACATCGTGGCCTTCCTGAAGTCCGGTCGCAACGGCCATTCCGCGGCTTTTGGCGGCATGGCGCAGGTGGTGGGCGACAGCACGCAGCACCTGTCCGATGCTGACCTGAACGCCATCGCGGCCTATCTGAAGAGCCTGCCGCCGGTGAACAAGGACGCCACCAAGCCGCTGGCCTACAACGAGTCCGTGGCGCAGGCGCTGCGCACGGGCAAGGACAAGGGCGACGGCGCCATGGCCTTCCTCAACAATTGCGCGGCCTGCCACCGCAGTACCGGCAAGGGCTATGCGGAAACCTTCCCGCAGCTGGCGTTGAGCTCGACGGTGAATTCGGCGGACCCCTCGTCCCTGATCCACATCGTGCTCAAGGGCGCGCAGATGCCGGCCACCGCGGCGGCGCCCACTGCCTACGCGATGCCGGGCTTCGACTGGCGCATGACCGACAAGGAAGTCGCCGATGTGGTGACGTTCGTGCGGTCCAGCTGGGGCAACCAGGGGGCGGCCGTCACCGCCGCCGACGTGGCCAAGGTGCGCAAGGACGTGGGGGCGGCGCCGCAGCCCGCGCGTTGAGGTCCCCGCGGCATCGCGCAGCGTGATGCAACACGGCGCCGGCAAGCTGCAGGGCTTGCCGGCGCTGTTTTTTCCGCGGAATTTGACAAGAGCCGATGCCGGGCGCAAGCTTCACCACATGCGCCGATCCCTGACCCCGTTCGCTTTGATTATTACCACCATCAAGGTCATGGTGGGTTAGCGCGCGTCGGTACATCGCTACATAAACCCGCCAGAGGCGGGTTTTTTGTTGGCCCGCCTCCTGCCGCAGTTTTTTCCAGGAGAGCACTTCATGATGTCCACAGAACCTTCCGCCGCCGCCACGCCCATGCTGCACTTTCTGTGCGGCAAGATCGGCGCCGGCAAATCCACGCTGGCGCAAGCCTTGGCCGCGCGGCCCGGCACCATCCTGCTCAGCGAGGACAGCTGGCTGGCGGCGCTGTATCCCGGAGAAATCGTGGACCTGACCGACTACGCCCGCTGCGCCAGCCGCCTGCGCAATGCCATGGGCAGCCACGTGGCGGCGCTGGTCCGGGCGGGCTTGTCGGTGGTGCTGGACTTCCCGGCCAACACGCGGCGCAGCCGTGAATGGCTGCGCCAAGTGGCGCAAGAGGCCGGCTGCGCCCATCAGCTGCATTTTCTGGATCTGCCCGATGAGGTCTGCAAGGCCAGGCTGCGCGCGCGCAATGCCTCGGGCACGCACCCTTACACCACCACGGACGAACAGTTCGACATGATCACGGCGTACTTCGTCGAGCCGGACGAAGACGAAGGGTTCAATCTGGTGCGCCACGAAGCCTGAAGAGAGGGCCGCCGGCCGGGCGCGCCTGCTATGATTGCTGGATAAATATCCAGTCTTCCGGCCCGGCCGATGTTCCCCGCCTACCGTTACTACTATCTGCACAACTTCCAGCGCGCGCTGACGTGGGTGGGCGACCGCTACGCCGACCTGCTGGACGACGCCGAGCGCCGCTTCATGGCGGAATTTCCGGCCTTGCCGCAGGCATCCCAGGCCCTGATGGTGCGCATGCTGATGCGGCGCGGGCCATGGTTCCGCGCCAGCCGGCTGACCTACGAGGAGATCGGCGCGGCCGAGGCCGCCGCCGGGCCGCTGCTGCAATTGGGCTGGCTGGACGCGCAGGCGCCGATGACGCTGGATGAACTCTTCGGCCTGCATACCAAGCCGGAGCTGAATCGCATGTTTGCGCAGGTGCCGGCCAAGTCCGCCCCGCGCAAGGGCGATCTGCTGGAGGCCGTGCGCGTCGCGTGCGCGGATGCGCGGCCCTATGCGGACTGGAATCCCGCAGCGGACGAGCCAGTCTGGCGCGTGACCGTATCGGATGTCTGTGAGCGATTCCGCCTGATGTTCTTCGGCAATCTGCACCAGGACTGGTCGGAGTTCGTGCTGGCCGACCTGGGCGTATTCCAGTACGAGACCGTGCTGTTCGATGCCTCGTCGCGCGCCTTCCAGACGCGCGACGACGTGGACTGCTATCTGGCGCTGCACGCTTGCCGCGTCGCGCTGGATGAGGGGGCGGATGCCGATGCGCTGATGCAGGCCGTGCAGGCCTGCGCCAGCGCCAACCCCTGGCTCGAAAAGCGTCGCGCCAAAGTGCTGTTGCGCATCGGGCAGTCCTGCGAGCGGTCGCAGGACTGGGACACCGCGCAGCGCGTGTACGAGGCCTGCGCATATCCTGGCGCGCGCCATCGCCGCATCCGCGTGTATGAACGCATGGCGCGGCACGGCGACGCGTTGGCCCTGGCTCTGCAGGCGCAGGCCCAACCTGAAAGCGAAGAGGAAAGCCAGCGCCTGGCGCGCATGCTGCCGCGGCTGTATCGCGGCGCGGGGCAGGGCGCTCCGGCGCGCGATTCGGCTCCCGCCTTGCTGCGCACCGATCTGACGCTGGCGCGCCCGGCAGAGCGAACTTCGGTCGAATTCGTCACCCGCGATCACCTGCATCGGGACGACGCACCCGTGCACTACGTGGAAAACGCGCTGATCAATTCGCTGTTCGGGCTGCTGTGCTGGCCCGCGGTGTTCGCGCCCTTGCCGGGCGCCTTCTTCCATCCGTTCCAGCGCGGTCCGGCGGACCTGGACGCGCCGGATTTCCATGAGCGCCGCGCGGCGCTGTTTGCGCAATGCCTGGCGCAGCTGGAAACGCCAGGCTACCGCGACCTGATCCTGCAACGCTACGCCGAAAAATCCGGACTGCAATCGCCCTTTGTTTTCTGGGGCTCCCTGTCCGAGGACCTGCTGACGCAGGCGCTGGACTGCCTGCCTGCCGCCCACTTGAAGCTGTACTTCGAACGCCTGCTGCGCGACGTCAAGACCAACCGCTCCGGCTTGCCGGACCTGATCCGCTTCTGGCCGGCCGAGCGCCGCTATGAGCTGATCGAGGTCAAGGGGCCGGGCGACAAGCTGCAGGACAACCAGATCCGCTGGTTGCAGTATTGCGTGTCGCACGGCATGCCGGTGCGGGTGTGCCACGTCAGCTGGCGCGAGGACGCGGCATGAGCTACGCCGTGGCGGTGCGCGCCCTGTGCGAATTCACGGCGCGGGCGGGGGATCTGGACCTGCGCTTCACGCCTGCGCCCACGGGTCTGGAGGGCATGGCGGGCCATGCCGCCGTGACGGGGCGCCGGGGGCCGGATTACGAGACCGAGTTGGCGCTGTCCGGCCTGCATGAAAACCTGCTGGTGCGCGGCCGCGCCGATGGCTACGACCCCGTGGCCAATCAGCTCGAAGAGATCAAGACCTACCGCGGCCAGCTTGAAAGTGTGCGCGATAACCACCGCGCAGTGCATTGGGCGCAGGCCAAGGTGTACGGGCATCTGCTGTGCCAGGCTCGCGGACTCGCAAGCCTGCACGTGGCGCTGGTGTACTACAACGTGGTCACCGAGGAAGAGACGGTGCTGGTGGAAGCGCACGAGGCCGCCGCGCTGCAGGCGTTCTTCCGCGAGCAATGCGGAAGATTCCTGGCCTGGGCAGCGACCGAGCTTGCGCACCGCCAGGCGCGCGATGCGGCGTTGGAAGCGCTGAAGTTCCCGTACGGCGAGTTCCGCGCGGGGCAGCGTGAGCTCGCCGTGGCCACGTACCGCACGGCGCGCGACGGCGGCTGCCTGATGGCCCAGGCGCCCACCGGCATAGGCAAGACGCTGGGGACGATCTTCCCGCTGCTCAAGGCCAGCCCGGGCGCGAGCCTGGACAAGATTTTCTTCCTGGCCGCCAAGAGTCCGGGCCGCGGCCTGGCGCTTGAGGCGCTGGACACGGTCAACGCGCAGCCGGCTGCGCCCGGCTTGCGGGTGCTGGACTTGCAGGCGCGCGACAAGACCTGCGTCCACCCGGACCTGGCCTGCCACGGCGAGTCCTGCCCGCTGGCGCAGGGATTCTACGACCGCTTGCCGCAGGCGCGCGAGGCCGCGCTGTCGCATGCGCGGCTGGATGCCGCCACGGTGGCGGCCACCGCGCGCGAACATCAGGTCTGCCCGTACTACCTGTCGCAGGAGCTGATCCGCTGGAGCGACGTGGTGGTGGGCGACTACAACTACTACTACGACGCCAGTGCGATGCTGTACGCCATGACGCAGGTGTACCAATGGAAGGTGGCGGTGCTGGTGGACGAGGCCCACAATCTGGTCGACCGGGCGCGCCGCATGTACACGGGCGAGCTCGACCAGGCCTCGCTTGCGGCGGCGCGCTACGCCGCGCCCAAGGGGTTGAAGAAGTCCCTGGATGGTTTGCAGCGCTCATGGAACGCGCTCAACAAGAAGCAGGCGGAGCGCTACCAGGCCTATGACGAGGTCGCGGCCGGCGTGCTGGCCGCGGTGCAGAAGGCGGTGGGCGCGATCATGGAGCACATGGCCGAGAACCCGCTGCCGCAGGACGATCCCGTGCTGGCGTTCTACTTCGAGGCCTTGCAATTCATGCGGCTGGCCGAGCAGTTCGGCTCGCACGCGCTGTTCGATGTGACCCTGTCGGACGCCAGCGCGGCCGGCGCCAAGACGCCGCCCTCCGTGCTGTGCGTGCGCAACGTGATCCCGGCGCCTTACCTCGCGGCGCGTTACGCGGCGGCGCATGCCACGGTGCTGTTCTCGGGCACGCTGAGCCCGCAGCAGTTCTACCGCGACACGCTGGGCCTGCCCGCAGCCACGCCCTGGCTGGACGTGGCCGCGCCATTCCTGGCCGAGCAGTTGGCGGTGAGGGTGGTGGGCAACGTATCCACGCGCTATCGCGATCGCGAGCGTTCGCTGGCGCCCATCGTCGAACTGATTGCGCGGCAATACGCCGAGCGGCCGGGGAACTACCTGGGTTTTCTCAGCAGTTTCGACTATCTGCGCCAGGTGTCGGACCTGATGCGTGAGCGCCATCCCGCGGTGCCGATCTGGCTGCAGACGCCGGGCATGGACGAGGCGGGCCGCGCGGCGTTCCTGGCGCGCTTTACCGAAACGGGGCAGGGCGTGGGCTTCGCGGTGCTGGGCGGCGCATTTTCGGAAGGCGTGGACCTGCCCGGCAAGCGGCTGATCGGCGCGTTCATCGCCACGCTGGGGCTGCCGCAGGTGAATCCCGTGAACGAGAACATGAAGCGCGCCATGGACTTGCGCTATGGCGTGGAGAACGGCTACGACTACACCTACCTGTACCCCGGCATGCAGAAGGTGGTGCAGGCGGCGGGCCGCGTCATCCGCACGGAACACGACGTGGGCACGGTGCACCTGATCGACGACCGCTACCGCCGCGCCAAGGTGCGCGGGCTGCTGCCGGGCTGGTGGCGGATCGAGTGATCAGGCCGGGTGCAGTTCGGTCAGCGGCTGGCTGGGGTCGCGGCTGAGCTGGTACCCATACCAGAGGCTGCGCGCCATGCGCCGGGCCATTTCCTGGGCTGCGTCGGCCAGCGCCCGGTTGGGCAGGGCGTCGGTGGTCTCCTGCCATAGCGCCAGCCAGCGCTCGAACAGTTCTGCGCTGAGGTTCGGCATGGCGGCATGCTTGGGCATGGGCATGCCGGTGAAGCGGCGCGTGCCCAGCAGCACGGCGGACCAGAAATCCGACAGGGTCGCCAGATGCTCGTCCCAGTCGTGCACCTGGCTGTTGAAGACCGGGCCCAGCTGCGCGTCCGCGCGCGCCTTGCCGTAGAAGGCGTGCACCAGGTCGCGGATTTCGGCTTCGGTGCAGATGTCTGCGTCTGAGGTCAAGGTCGTCTCCTTGTGGGGCGGAAGGCGATCTTAGGGCGGGTGCGCCAGCCTGCGGTTTGATCTGGCGCAAGTTTTCCGGCCTGCCGCGGGATCCGGCGCGCCAAGCGCGGCGCCTGTGGTTTGCGTAGTATCGTCTGCCTGCGCGGCCGGCGTCCGGCAAGCGCGACCCCATATGATCAGGCGCCCCGAGTCGAAGGCGCGCCGCAAGGAGACCCGCATGACCATTGCCGCCCCGGCCGCAGCCGTCCCATTGAACGACATCGTGGCGATGCCCGCGTACGCGCTGTCCGAGGCGATCCGCAAGCGTCAGGTGTCCTGCCGCGAGGTCATGGCGGCCTATCTGGCGCACATCGACCGGGTCAATCCCAAGCTCAACGCCATCGTCGCCCGGCGCGACAGCGACGAACTGCTGCGCGAGGCCGATGAGCGCGACGCCCAATTGGCCGCGGGACAGTGGCTGGGCTGGCTGCATGGCATGCCGCAGGCGCCCAAGGACCTGACCGCCGTGCGCGGCATGGTCACGTCCATGGGCTCGCTGGTCTACAAGGACCAGGTCACGGCGCACGACTCCATCATCATCGAGCGCATGCGCGCGTCCGGCGCCATCTTCATCGGCCGCAGCAACGTGCCGGAGTTCGGCCTGGGCTCGCACACCTATAACCAGGTATATGGCGTCACGGGCAATCCCTACGATCCGTCCCGGACCGCAGGCGGCAGCAGCGGCGGCGCTGCGGCCGCGCTGGCGGCCCGCATGCTGCCGGTGGCGGACGGCAGCGATTTCGGCGGCTCGCTGCGCAATCCCGCGGCGTTCTGCAACGTCTACGGCATGCGCCCGTCCGCTGGCCGCGTGCCTTACGGACCGTCGACCGAGGTTTTCCTCAAGCAGCTGGCGGTTGAGGGGCCGATGGGCCGTACACCGCGCGATGTGGCCATGCTGCTGTCCGTGATGGCGGGGCCCGACCGCCGCGTGCCGCTGTCCCTGACCGGCGACCCGGCGCAGTTCGCGCAGTCCCTGGACGCCGACCTGCGGGGCAAGCGCGTGGGCTGGCTGGGTGACTGGAATGGCTACCTGCCGATGGAGCCGGGCATTCTGGAGCTGTGCGAGCAGGCGTTGGCCGGCCTGGCGCAGACCGGCTGCGAGGCCGTCGACTACCAGGTGCCATTCGCCGGCGAACGCCTTTGGCGCATCTGGCTGGCTCACCGCCACTTGATGGTGGGCGGACAACTGCACCCCCTCGTCCACAATCCCGAAACCCGCAAGCTGGTGAAGCCGGCCGTGGTCTGGGAAGTCGAAGGGCTGGAAGGCATGACGGCGCGGCAGGTTTACCAGGCCACCGAAGAGCGCAGCGCCTGGTACCAGACCGTGCAGCGCATGTTCGACGACGTGGATTATCTGGCGGTGCCGTCGGCCCAGGTGTTCCCCTTCGACGCGGCGCTGGACTGGCCCAAGGAGATCGCCGGGCGTCCCATGGACACTTATCACCGCTGGATGGAGGCCGTCACGCCCTGGACGCTGGCGGGCTGCCCGGTGATCAGCGTGCCGGTGGGATTCAACGCCGCAGGGCTGCCCATGGGCATGCAGCTTATCGGGCCGCCGCAGGCGGACCTGGCTGTGCTGCAGCTTGCGCACGCCTATGGGCAGGCGCAAGACTGGGTGCAATCCCGTCCGCCCGCGGCGCTTTGGAGCGGCGCCGCCTGAAAATGGGTCCGGTACGCATTGTTGCGGGAAAAGACAAGCCCTTGTAAGAGGGCTTTGCTTTTTTCCGACGCAAAGCGCCATATTTCCCGCAATTTCGGCGTTTTCCGTGGCTGTCAGCGTTTGCCTTTGCAATAATTGTCAACCAACTCACAACATCCCGTAATAAATGGACAGCCTTGTGTCCCCGGTTCTGTTCCAGAATATTTCGGTCCAATCGACGAGTTGATTTTGCATAGAGGTCTCCCGGCATGAAGAATCTGACACTACGCCAGCGCATCCTGGCCAGCTTCCTGGCGATTCTGGCCATCATGGCGTTGATGGTGGTGATGGATTACCGGCGCCTGCTGGTCATCGAGTCGGAAGTCGAGCTGATCAACAATGATGCCGTGCCCGGCATCTACTACAGCACTTCGATCCGGGCCTCCTGGTTCGCCGGCTTCGTGCTGGTGCAGGACGCGTTCAACATGGAGACGGACCAGGAACGCAGCCGCATCCTGGCGGGTCTGCCCGAGACCGATAAGTTGCTGGCGGACGATATCGAGCAATACCGTCGCACCATCGCGCGCGCCGACGACCGGCAGATGTTCGAGGAGTTCGAGAAGGAACTGCAGGAGTACAGACGCATCCGCGCCAACATTCTTGCGCCTGCCGCGCTGGCGGACCCGGCGCGGGCGCAGGCGCTGATCAAGGCGGAACTGCGGCCGGCGTTCTACAAGGGCCGCGACATCCTCGCCAGGATGGTGCAGGAAAACAAGAAACAGGCCGACGAAGCGGCCGTCGCCATCAAGCAATCGGTGAACAGCGCCGAAACGCGCATGCTGCTGTCGCTGGGCCTGGCGATCGTGGCGGCCATCATCTGCGGCATCCTGCTGATGCGCGCCATCGCCAACCCCATGCGCGCCATCGTCAAGACCTTGGAGGCCACCGGCGGCGGTGATCTGACGCGACGCCTGACGCTGGCGCGCAAGGACGAATTCAACGCCATCGAAACCGGCTTCAATGGCATGGTGGACGAGCTGACCGGTCTGGTTGGCAAGACGCAGCGCTCCGCGGTGCAGGTGGCCACCTCCGTCACCGAGATCGCGGCCACTTCCAAGCAGCAGCAGGCGACGGCCTCCGAAGTCGCCGCCACCACGACCGAGATCGGCGTGACCTCGCGCGAAATCTCCGCCACCTCGCGCGAGCTGGTGCGCACCATGGCCGAAGTCTCCGGCGCGGCCGAGCAGACCGCGGCGCTGGCGGGCAGCGGCCAGGTGGGCCTGGCGCGCATGGAAGACACCATGCGCAACGTGGTCGGGGCGGCCGGTTCGGTCAACGCCAAGCTGGCGATCCTGAACGAGAAGGCCGGCAACATCACGCAAGTGGTTACTACGATCACGAAAGTGGCGGACCAGACCAACCTGCTGTCGCTGAACGCGGCGATCGAAGCCGAGAAGGCCGGCGAATACGGCCGCGGCTTCGTGGTGGTGGCGACCGAGATCCGCCGGCTGGCGGACCAGACCGCCGTCGCCACCTACGACATCGAGCAGATGGTGCGCGAGATCCAGTCGTCGGTGTCTGCCGGCGTCATGGGCATGGACAAGTTCTCCGAGGAAGTGCGGCGCGGCATGGCCGACATGCAGCAGGTGGGCGACCAGCTGTCGCAGATCATCCAGCAGGTGCAGACGCTGGCGCCGCGCGTGCAAATGGTCAACGAAGGCATGCAGGCGCAGGCCACCGGCGCCGAACAGATCAACCAGGCCCTGCAGCAGCTGAGCGACGCCGCCCAGCAGACCGTGGAATCGCTGCGCCAGTCCACGCTGGCGATCGAAGAACTGACGCTGGTCGCCAACGACCTGCGCAGCGGCGTTTCGCGCTTCAAGGTGTGATGGTTGCCATGGCGCAGCGCGCTCCCTCTGCTGCGGCCGGACGCCGGCTGTACCTGCTGTTCCGCATCGGCGGCGACCGCTATGCGCTGGACGCAAGAGACATCGCCGAGGTGCTGGGCCTGCGCCCGTTCAAGCAGGTGCCGGGCGCGCCGGCGTGGGTGGCCGGCGTGATGGACCGCCGCGGCGTGGCTGTCCCCGTCATCGACATGAGCGCGCTGGCGGGGGGCGGCGCGGCCGCCGCCGTCACCAGCACCCGGCTGGCCCTGGTGCGCTATCAGGCGCAGTCGGACGGGCCGGAACATCTGCTGGGGCTGATCCTGGAGCAGGCGACCGAAACCGTGCACTACGATCCCGCAGCGTTTCAGTCCGGCGGCCTGGACAATCCGCAGGCGCGCTATCTGGGCGCGGTGCTCGGCGATGCCGACGGCATGGTGCAGGCTGTCAACGTGCGCGACCTGCTGCCTGCGCCCGTGCGGGCGCTGTTGTTTCCCGCCGACGCCGCAGGCGCGGCGCGCGAGGCGCGGCCATGATGCTGATCGACGAGTTCAGCGCCTTGCTCAAGCGGCGCATGGGCCTGGATAGCGGCTCCATCGGCAAGGCCGCCGTCGAGCGCGCGGTGCGGCGCAGAATGGGCATGGCCGGCATTGCCGATGAGCAGGATTACCTGTGGCAGGTGCAGGCGGCGCCTGCCGAGATGCAGCAGCTCATCGAAGCGGTCATCGTGCCGGAGACCTGGTTTTTCCGTTATCCCGAATCGCAGGCGGCCATGGCCGCGCTGGCGCGGGCGCGCCTGTACGCCACGGGCGCCGAAGGCCGTGTGTTGCGCGTGTTGAGCGTGCCCTGTTCCAGCGGCGAGGAGCCTTACTCCATCGCCATGGCGCTGCTGGACGCCGGCGTGCCCGCCGAACGTTTCCAGATCGACGCCTTCGACATCAGCGTGCGCATGGTCGAATTCGCGCGGCGCGGCCTGTACGGCCGCAATTCATTCCGCGGCGATGACCTGGGGTACCGCGACCGCTATTTTTCGGAGACCGCCGACGGCCACCAACTGGCCGCCCACGTGGCGGCGCAGGTGCGGTTCCAGGCCGGAAATCTGTTCGATCCCGATCTGCTGGCAGGGGTGGCGCCCTATGACTTCGTGTTCTGCCGCAACCTGCTCATCTATTTCGACGCGGCGACGCAGGCCCGCGCCGTGCAGGTGCTGCGCAGCTTTACGCGCGAGGATGGCGTGCTTTTCGTCGGCCCGGCCGAAACCACCTTGCTGACCGGCCGCAGGCTGCCGGCAGTGCCCATGGCGCGTTCGTTCGCCTTCCTGGCCAAGCCGCTGCCCGCGCCGGCCGAGCCTGTCGCGCCGGCGGCAGCGCGGCCCATCGTGCACAGCTGGACGCCGCCCAGGCGGCCGCTGGCCCAGGCGCCGGAGCCCGGCCTGCCCCTGGCGCATGCGCCCATACCGGCGATACCCGCGGCGCCCGTGGTCGCCTCGGCCGGATTGCGGGACGCGCAGGCCTCCTTGCGCCATATCGCGGCCCTGGCCGACCAGGGCCGGGTGCAGGACGCCATGGCGCAGTGCCTGGCGCACATAGGCACCCACGGCGCCAGCGCCGAAGCCCTGTATCTGCAAGGCTTGCTGCAGGACGCGGCAGGCGACGCGCGGCAGGCGCAAGCGGCCTACCGCAAGGCGCTCTATCTCGATCCGACCCATCGCGAAGCCCTGCTGCATCTGGCCGCGCTGGTGGCGTCGGACGGCGATCACGAAGCGGCCAGCCGCCTGCAGGCGCGCGCGGCTCGCGGGGAGGCGCGACGTGGTTGAAATCATGGGCGCGCTGTCCGACGTGGACGACTGCTGGAACCGCATCGGCATCCGCGGCGACAAGAGTTGCGCGCAATTGGCCGACCACGTGCATTGCCGCAATTGTCCGGTCTATGCGGCGGCCGCCAAGCGCATACTTGACCGTCTGCCGCCGCAAATGGAAGAGCAGGGCGCGGAAGAGGCCCCGCAGGAGCGCGCCAGGCTGTCTTCGCTGCTGGTGTTCCGCGTGCACCGCGAATGGCTGGGGCTGCCGACCCGGGCGCTGGACGAAGTGGCCGGCACCCGCAGCATCCTGAGCCTGCCGCACCGGCGCGATCCGGCGATGCTGGGCGTGACCAATGTGCGCGGCTCCCTCACTGTGTGCGTGTCGCTGGCGCGTCTGCTGGGCCTGGAGGCGGCAGCGGAGGACGCGCGCGAGCGGCCCGCCACGGCGCGCATGCTGATACTGGGCGGCGCAGGCCGGGCGGTGGTCGTGCCGGTGGATGAGGTCGAGGGCATGCACGCCGTGGACCTGGACGGGCTGGAGCCCCTGCCCGCGACCGTGGAGGGCGCAAGCCTCAAGTACTCGCGCGGCATGGCCCGCTGCGGCGGCCGCGCCGTGGGCGTGTTGGACGAGACCTTGCTGATGCAAGCTTTGGAACGGAGCCTGGCGTGAATCCGGATCAGATGCGCGATGCCTCGCTTCTGGAATTGTTCCAGCTGGAGACCCGCACCCAGGTGGAGGTGCTGAACAAGGGCCTGCTGGCCCTGGAGCACGACCCCACGTCCGCGCCGCAGCTGGAAGCCTGCATGCGCGCGGCCCATTCGCTCAAGGGCGCGGCCCGCATCGTCGATCTGCATCCGGCGGTGCGCATCGCGCATGCCATGGAGGATTGCCTGGTTGAGGCGCGCGAAGGCCGGCTACGGCTGCAGGCCGCGGACATCGACGCCCTGCTGATGGGCGCGGACCTGTTGCAGCGCGTGGCCACGCCGGGTGTGGAGCTGGGTAGCGAGATCGACGAGCTGGTGACGCGCCTGAGCAATGCGCCTGCGTTGCCGGCAGCGCAGGCTGCCGCGCCGGTCCCCAAGCCCTCGGATTTCCTGCCGCCGATTCCGGTCCTGGATGAACCGCCCGCCGCAGCGGTGCAAAGGCGCAGTTCGGACGCGGGATTGGGCGAGGGCGAACGCGTGCTGCGCGTGACGGCTGACACGCTCAACAAATTGCTGGGCCTGTCCAGCGAGACCCTGGTGGAGTCGCACTGGATCGCGCCCTTTGGCGCGTCCATGCTGCGTCTGAAGCGCATGCAGGCGGGCGCGGTCCAGGCATTGGACGGCGTGCGCGCGGCCCTGGCGGGCCAGGCGCTGGACGCGCAGGCGCAAGCCGCGCTGGACGATGCCCTGCGCATCGTCCAGCAATGCCAGCAGGAGCTGTCGCAGCGCACCGGCGAGGTCGACGAATTCGGCTGGCGCATGGGCCACCTGGCCCAGCGCCTGTACGACACCGCGCTGGCCTGCCGCATGCGGCCGTTCGGCGACGGGGTGGGAGGCATGGCGCGCATGGTCCGCGACGTAGGCCGCGCGCTGGGCAAGCAGGTGCGGCTGGAAATCGAAGGCGAGTCCACCCAGGTGGATCGCGACATCCTGGAAAAGCTCGACGCGCCGCTGATGCACCTGTTGCGCAACGCGGTGGACCACGGCATCGAGATGCCGCAGGACCGGCTGGCGGCGGGCAAGCCGGCTGAAGGCCGTATCCGGCTGTCGGCGCGCCATGCGGCCGGCATGCTGCTGATTGAACTCAGCGACGACGGCGCCGGCATTTCGCTGGACCGGCTGCGCGTGGAAGTGGTGCAGCGCAAGCTGGCCAGCGCGGAAACCGCGGCCCGGCTGACCGAGGCCGAGCTGCTGGAGTTCCTGTTCCTGTCGGGCTTCAGCACGCGCGGCGAAGTCACGGAGATCTCGGGGCGCGGGGTGGGGTTGGACGTGGTGCAGACCATGGTGCGCCAGTTGCGCGGCGCGGTGCGCATCCAGCAGCAGACGGGGCAGGGCACCCGTTTCATGCTGGAGATGCCCTTGTCGCTCTCGGTGGTGCGCAGCCTGCTGGTCGAGGTGCAGGAAGAGATCTACGCATTCCCGCTGGCCTACGTCAACCACGCGCTGCATGTGCGCGCCGAAGACATCGAACAGCTCGAAGGGCATCAGCATTTCCGCTTCATGGACCGGCAGATCGGGCTGGTGTCCGCGCGCCAGATCCTGCGCACGGGCGGCGCCGGGCCGGCCTCCGAAACGGTATGCGTGGTGCTGGTGGGCGACCACGACCGGCTTTATGGCGTTGCCGTGGACCGTTACGTGGGCGAGCGCACGCTGGTGGTGCAGCCGCTGGACCCGCGTCTGGGCAAGGTGCAGGACGTGATGGCGGGCGCATTGATGGACGATGGCACGCCGCTGCTGATCCTCGACGTGGAAGACATGCTGGTGTCGGTGCAGAAGCTGGTGGAAGGCGGACAGCTGAGCCGGGTGGACGGCGCGGGCGCGGCCGAACAGGCGCGGCGGCGCAAGCGCGTGCTGGTGGTGGACGACTCGCTTACGGTGCGGGAGCTGGAGCGCAAGCTGCTGTTGAACCGCGGCTTCGACGTGGCCGTGGCCGTGGACGGCATGGACGGCTGGAACATGTTGCGCAGCGAGGCGTTCGACCTGGTCGTGACCGACGTGGACATGCCGCGCATGGACGGCATTGAACTGGTGTCGCGCATCAAGGCCGATCCCAAGCTGCAGGGCCTGCCGGTGATGGTGGTGTCGTACAAGGACAGGGAAGAGGACAGGAGGCGCGGGCTGGACGCCGGCGCCGACTATTATCTGGCGAAGGGCAGCTTCCATGATGACGCGCTGCTCGACGCGGTGGAAGACCTGATCGGAAAGGCGCGCACGTGAGAGTCGGAATCGTCAACGACATGCCGATGGCAGTGGAAGTGCTGCGGCGCGCGATCGCGCTGGAGCCGGGGCTGGACCTCGCCTGGGTCGCGACCAACGGCCAGGAGGCCGTGGACCTGTGCGCCCGCGACCGGCCGGACGTGGTGCTGATGGACCTCATCATGCCCATCATGGACGGCGTCGAAGCCACGCGCCGCATCATGGCCGAAACACCCTGCGCGATCGTGGTGGTGACCGCCGACGTGGCGCGCCATACCTCGCGCGTGTTCGACGCCATGGGCCATGGGGCGCTGGACGCGGCAGATACCCCGGTAATCGGCAGCGGCGACATGCGCACGGCGTCTGCGCCGCTGCTGCGCAAGATCCGCAACGTGGGCTGGCTGATCGGCCGCTATGGCAAGCGGCCTGCCCTGACGCCGGTGGCCCGGCCCATGCAACAGGGCGATGCCAAGCGGCTCCTGGTCATCGGCGCATCGGCTGGCGGTCCGCCGGCGCTGGCGCATCTGCTGAAGGGAATACCGCCGGAGTTCCCCGCGGGCATCGTGTTGGTACAGCACGTGGACGCCTCGTTTGCCGCGGGCATGGCGGACTGGCTCAATGAACAGGCGCCGCTGCCCGTCAGGCTGGTGCGCGAGGGCGAATGGCCCGAACCTGGCCAGATATTGCTGGCCGGCACCGGCGACCATCTGCACATGCTGGCCGACGGCACGCTGCGCTACACCGAAACTCCCAAGGAAAGCCTGTACCGGCCTTCCATCGACGTTTTTTTCCATAGCGTGGCGCAGCACTGGCGCGGCCTGGCCGTCGGCGTGCTGCTGACGGGCATGGGCCAGGACGGCGCGCGCGGGCTGAAGGCGCTGCGCGAACGCGGCTACCTGACAATTGCGCAGGACCAGGCCAGCAGCGCCGTCTACGGCATGCCCAAGGCCGCGGCCGCCATGCAGGCGGCCGTGGAAATCCGCCCATTGGACCAAATCGCTCCCCGCGTGATCCAGGCCTTTGCCTGAGCGCGCGGACCTCGACAGCATTCAAGGACTCACTATGCAACCTCCCATTGACAGCTCGGCTTCGGCGAACCTGCATTCGCATGCGGCCATGGTGTTGCTCGTCGACGACCAGGTGATGGTCGGCGAGGCCATCAGGCGGGCCCTGGCCACGGAGGGCAACATCGACTTCCACTATTGTTCGGATCCGGAAAAGGCGCTGGCCGTGGCGATCCAGACCCGGCCCACCGTCATCCTGCAGGACCTGGTGCTGCCGGGCGTGGACGGACTGAGCCTGGTGCAGGAGTACCGTGGCCATCCGGTGACGCGCGATATCCCCATCATCGTGCTGTCCACCAAGGAAGATCCGGCGATCAAGAGCGCGGCCTTTGCCGCCGGCGCCAACGACTATCTGGTCAAGCTGCCCGACTCCATCGAGCTGGTGGCGCGCATCCGCTACCACTCGCGCTCCTACCTGGCCCTGGTGCAGCGCGACGAGGCCTACCAGGCCTTGCGCCAGAGCCAGCAGCAACTGCTGGAAAGCAATATGGAGTTGCGCCGGCTGACCAATTCCGACGGACTGACGGGCCTGGGCAACCGCCGTTATTTCGACGAATACCTCAATGCCGAGTGGCAGCGTGCGCGCCGCGACGGCCGCGAAATCAGCATGCTCATGATCGACGTGGACCACTTCAAGGCCTACAACGACACCTACGGCCACATCGCTGGCGACGAGGCGCTCAAGCGGGTGGCCAACACCATCTTCGCCAGTTGCGACCGGTCCACCGACCTGGCGGCGCGCTTTGGCGGCGAGGAGTTTGCGCTGGTATTGCCTGGCACCCCGGCCGGCAGCGCGCGCCTGGCCGCCGAGAAGCTGCGCCGCGCGGTGGAAGCCTTGCAGATTCCGCAGAAGGACACTGGCGACGGCCCGTGGCTGACGGTCAGCATCGGCACGGCCACGGCGGTGCCGCAAGGCGACCAGCCCTGCACCGACCTGATCCAGGTGGCCGACCGAGGCCTCTATCAAGCCAAGCGGCAGGGCCGCAATCGCGTTGTTCCCGGGGTGATGTAGGGCGCGGCCGCAGGCAGGCTGCGCCAGCCATCCTCCGCGGGTTTCATGATTTTCCTGTCGATTGCGCCAAGTTGAGGTAATCAGGCAGCGCCTTTCAGGAAATCCCCATAAGGGGAAATATTGTTTCTCACTGTCCTCGCCGGACGATGCAAGCGGAAGGACTCTTGCGGCCGGCTACTGTCATTCTTCCATGCAGCCCGAGGCGGGCGGCGCTATTGTTTTCGCATGCGTGAAGCGCCAGCCCGACGGCCCGGCCGGGCACCCGGAAACCAGACAGAGAGGCATAGCATGAGTTACTCCAGCTACCACAAGAAGGACATTTTCGGCCGCCCGCTGCATGCCGAAACCCAGATGATGTCGTACGGCTTCGACCCCTTCCTGTCGGAGGGCGCGGTCAAGCCGCCGGTGTTCCTGACGTCTACCTTCGCGTTCCGCTCGGCCGAGGATGGCGCGGCGTTCTTCGATCTGGTTTCGGGCCGCAAACCCTTGCCCCAGGGCGAGTCCGCGGGGCTGGTGTACAGCCGCTTCAACCATCCCAACCTGGAAATCGTCGAGGACCGCCTGGCGCTGCTGGATGGTTCGGAAGACGCCGCGGTGACCTCCAGCGGCATGTCGGCGATCAGCGCCGTGTTCCTGGCATTCTTGCGGCCCGGCGATCAATTGGTGCAATCCGTGCCGCTGTATGGCGGCACCGAAACCCTGATCTCCAAGATTTTCCCGGAGTGGGGGATAGGTTCGCATGCCGTCGAGGACGGCCTGTCGGCCAAGAGCATGCGCACAGCGCTGGAGGCCGCGGCGGCGCAGGGGCCGGTGCGTCTGTTTTTTGTTGAAACGCCCGCCAATCCGACCAATGCCTTGATCGATTTCGAGGCCATGAAGAATGAGCTGGACGCCTTCGAAGCGCGGCACGGCTATCGTCCCGTGTCGGTGTGCGACAACACCCTGCTGGGCCCGATCTTCCAGAAACCGGCCGAGCATGGCGTGGACCTGTGCGTGTATTCGCTGACCAAGTATGTGGGCGGCCATAGCGACCTGGTTGCGGGCGCGGTCACCGGCAGCAAGACGCTGGTCAAGAAGGTGCGAGCCATCCGCAGCGCGTTCGGCTCTCAGCTGGACCCGCATTCCTGCTGGATGATCACGCGTTCGATGGAGACCGTGGTGCTGCGCATGAAGCAGGCCGCGCGCACGGCGACCAAGGTGGCCCAGTGGCTGTCCGGCAATCCGCATGAAAAAGTGCAGATTTTCCATCCGGAGATGATTGCGGACCGGGCCTACCAGGAAGTCTACAAACGCCAGTGCACCGGGCCGGGTTCGACCTTCGCCTTCGTGCTTGAGGGCGGGCGCGCCAAGGCGTTCCGCTTCATCAACGCGCTGCATCTGTTCAAGTCGGCCGTCAGCCTGGGAGGCACCGAATCGCTGATCTGCCATCCGGCGTCCACCACGCATTCCGGCGTTCCGGCGGCCGAGCGCGACGCGGCCGGCGTGTCCGAGGGGCTGGTGCGCGTGTCGATCGGACTGGAGCACGAGGAAGACCTGATCGCCGACATGGACCACGCCTTCCGCAACTGCTGAGCCGGGGCCGGCATGGCAGGCCTGTTTCAGGCTGCCATGCGCCGCCGGTTGAATAGCACGAACCCCGCCGTGACCAGCAGCATCAGCGCCGCGGTGGCGATGACTGCGGCATAGCCCGTGTCGAAGGCGGTCTTGGCCAGGCGGGTCAAGGCCATGCCCAGGTCCGACGACAGTCCGTCCGCCACGATCAGGGCCTGGTCCAGGCTGTCGCGCGCCAGGTCGGACTGGGGCAGGCCAACCGGCACGGCAAGCGTGAGCGCATAGACGCCGGACAGGATCGATCCCATCAGGGTGACGCCCAGCGCGCCGCCCAGCTCGTACGAAACCTCTTCGATCGAGGCCGCCATGCCGGCGCGCTCCGGGGTGGCGCTCTGCATGATGGTGCTGGACGCCGCGGTCATGGTGGCGCCTATGCCGGCGCCCAGTACGCACAGGCTGACCATCTGCGGCAGCAGCGCCGCGTCATAGCTCAGGAGGTAGCCGGTCATGCCCAGCCCCGACACCAGCAACGACAGGAACAGCATGGTGGCGCTGTTGACGCGGCCCAGCAGCCAGCCCGCCAGCGGACCCGCGATGAAAGCGGCCAGCGACAGCGGCAGGATGAAGAGCGCGGCTTCAAGCGGCGACATGCCCATGACCAGCTGCAGCCGCTGGCTGAACACCAGCTCCATGCCCAGCAGCGCAGCGGCGGCGAACAGCGCAGCCGCCACGGCCGAACTGAAGCTGAGGTTGCGGAAGATGGCGAAGTCGATCAGCGGATAAGGCCGCGCGCGCTGGCGCCGCACGAACACGGCGAGCATGGCCGCGCCCGCAGCGCAGGCCAGGCCGGCGTCGCGCCAGGACGGGTCGGTCTTGCCCAGTTCCTTCAGCGCGTAGGCGCACAGGATCAGGCCGGCCATCACCTGCAACGAGCCCGGCAGGTCCCAGGGGCGGGAGGCGTCCGGACGGCTGGCAGGAATCAGGCGCCAGGCCAGCGGCAGCGCCAGCAGCACGATGGGCACGTTGATGAGGAACACGGAACCCCACCAGAAATGCTCCAGCAGCACGCCGCCCACCACCGGGCCGACCGCGGCGCCGCCCGAGGCAACCGAGGCCCATACGCCGATGGCGATGGCGCGTTCGCGCTCGTCGGCGAAGGTCAGGCGCAGGATGGACAGCGTGGCAGGCATCATCATGGCGGCGCCCACGGCCAGCAGCGCGCGCGCCGCGATCAGCGTGGCCGCGCCCGGCGAGTAGGCGGCGCACAGGGACGCCGTGCCGAACACGACCAGCCCCGCCATGAACAGGCGCTTGTGGCCGAGGCGGTCGCCCAGCGTGCCCATGCCCAGCAGCAGGCCGGACACGACCAGCGCGTAGATGTTCACGATCCACAGCTTTTCCGACGCGTTGACGTTCAATTCATGCGTGAGCCGGGGCAGGGCGGTATAGAGGACGGTCATGTCGACCACGATCAACAGCAAGGCGCTGGACACGATGGCCAGCACCAGCCAGCGGCCGGGCGCGGCCGTGGCGACAGCGTTCGGTTCAGTCCGCTGCATGGTTCTACTCCTGAAACTGAAACGCCTGCCGCGCCGCGAACGCGGGCGGGGCCGGGATTGGCCGGGTCTCAGAGGGCGCCATTATCCATCTTCCAATTCGCATAAAAAAGTTTGAAACCATCTATAAAATAGATGGATAACGAGGAGTCGCGACATGCAATGGACACTGGATCAGCTACGTCATTTCGTCGCCGCTGCGGAATCGGGATCGTTCTCGGCGGCGGCGCGACGCCTGGGCCGGGCGCAGTCGGCGATCAGTACCTCGGTAGGCTTGCTGGAAGCGGACCTGGGCGTGGAGTTGTTCGACCGGTCGCGGCGCAACGCAACCCTGACGGCCGCCGGCGAGGTCATGTTGCAGGAGGCGCAGGAACTGCTGCGCCAGGCAGGCGCGCTGGAGCAGCGCGCCTTGTCGTTTGCCGCCGGGCGCGAAGCGCGCCTGGGCGTCGCGCTGGACGAAGGGCTGCCTTATCTGGTGGCCGACCAGTTGCTGAAGGAACTGGCCGAACACTATCCGGCGCTGGAGCTGACCCAGCTCAACGGCACCGCGACGGAGGTCGCCGATTACGTGGAACAGGGCCGCGCCAGCCTGGCCTTCCAGTTCGATCGCGGCGATCCGGGCAGCGCCTTCGCCCATCGCCATCTGGGCAATGTGGCGCAGGGCATCTTCGTGGCGCAGGGCCATCCGCTGGCCGCGCTGCCCGAGGTTGGGCGCAATGACCTGGCGCGTCACCGGCAGTTGCTCATGCAGATGGACGGCGTCGACCAGGTGGTGCTGAGCCCATCGGTCTGGCGGGCCGACAGCAGCTACAACATCGCTGCCATGGCCGCCAATGGCGTGGGCTGGGCCATCCTGCCGCTGAACATCGGCGAATACCAGGGTTTCAGCAACGAGCTCGTCAGCGTGCGCTGCGCGGACCTGTTCCTGCCCATGTTGTCCGTGCGTACGCTGTGGCTGAGGGGCGGCAGCCTGAGCGAGACGGAACTCTGGCTGCAGCAGCGCATGGGCCAGTTGCTGGCGGGGACGCAGGCGCAGCCGTAGCGCGGGGGGGCGGCTTCAGCTGAGCAGGGCGCTGACCAGGTCGCCGCCGCTGCGGCCGCCGTTCTTGAAATCCAGAGCCGTCTGCACATGCTCCAGATGCGCGTCCATCAGCGCGCAGGCACGGTCGGCATCGCCCGCGCGGGCGGCCTCGATGAAGGCGTAATGCTCCTGCGACGAGCAGCTGGCATCGTGCGAGCTTTGATACAGCACGGTGATGACGGCGCTGCGGGCCGAGAGTTCGCGCAACATCCCCGTCAGCACGGAATTTCCTACGGTCTCGGCCAGCAGAATGTGGAAGTGTCCGAGCAGCCGGTTGCGTTCCTGCACGTCGCCGCCTTCCAGCGCGCGGCGCTCCGCGGCCAGATGGGCGTCGATGCGGCGGTAGTCCGCCGCCGTTGCCCGCGCCACGAATTCGCGTGCGAGCGCTGCTTCCAGGATGCGCCGTACCGCATAGACCTCGCGCGCCTCGTTCGCGTCCGGCTTGCTCACGAACGCGCCCTTGTCCGGCACGATGTTGATCAGCTTGTCCTTGGACAGCATCAGCAGCGCGGCGCGGATCTTGGTCCGGCTGACCTGATACACCCCCGCCAGCGCCTCTTCGCGCAGCCGCGTGCCGGGCGGCAACTTGTGCGCGACGATGGCCGCCGAGATTTCCTTGGCGATATCGTCGGCGCTGGGGTCGGGGCGGACTTCCTGGGACATGTTGGGGCAGGCGAGGGACAGGGCTGGTCAGTCTAGCAAATGGGCAGGCCCGGCGGGGAGCGGGCCTGCCCATGGCCGGGCGGACCCGCGCTAGCGCGCCGCCGCCAGCGCGCCCATCGCCTGCCGCATGAACGACAGGGTGGCGTCATCAGTCCAGGTGCCGGCGGTGAGCTCGGGCTCGGTCATCAGCGCGTGGCGGAATTTCGCCTGGGTGGCGGGGTCGTTGCCGGCATAGCTGCGGAACAGGTCCAGCCAGCGCCGGGCCAACGCCAGGGCCGTGGGCGAGTCCGGAGCCACGCCCGCGTCGAGAGCGTCGCGCACCTCGGCCATCAGTTCGGGCCATTCGCCAATGCGATCGCCGTAATGCTCGCGCATGTAGCGCGCCTCGTCCGGCGTGAGGTACTTCTCGTAGATCCGCAGCTTGCTTTCCGAGAAGGCTTGCAGCACGTAATCGCGCAAGGCCGGCGAGATGCCCATGTGCGCCTGCATCGAGGGCTCGCGTTCGTGCATCCGGTTCAGCTTGACCAGCAGGCGCGGATCGCGATTGGTGTCGCGCAGCAGCAGGGTCATCCAGCGCAAGGCCAGTTCGCGCGGCTGCGCCGCTTCGGGCGCGACGCCGGCATCCATCTGCGCCTGCACCTCCTTGACCAGCGCGAGCCATTCGGCGTCGCCATTCTGGCTGCTGCGGTACATGGGCAGGCGGGCCAGTTCATCGGGGGAAAAGTATTTGTCGTACATGGTCATGAGTTCCAGAGTGGTGAGCCAATCGGCCAGCTCTGGCTCCTTGCCTTGCGCCAACTGGCCCTGCAGCTGGGCGAGACGCTCGCGCAGCCGGGAGGCTTGCTGGATCTGGCGGTCGAGCATCGCGATCTGCTTCGCGATGATTTCGTCCATGGGAGTGTCGGGCTGGTCCAGATAAGCGCCGATCTCGGCCAACGGCAATCCGAAGCGGCGCAGCGCCTGGATCTGATGCAGCCGGGCGATGTCGTCGCGGCCATACAGCCGATAGCCGTTGTCGGCGCGCGCCGAAGGCGTGAGCAGCCCGATCGCGTGATAGTGGTGCAGCGTGCGGACAGTCAGCCCGCTTCGCCTGGCCAGTTCTCCTACTTTCAGTTGCACGGCATTCCTCCTGTTGATGGCGCGGAACGAACTCTGGGACATGACGTTGCGTGAGGGTCAAGCGTTACCGCGGGCGGCAGCTAGTCTGACACGTCGGGCGATGGGATCCAGCGATTTTGAGCGGCGGCCTTGGCCGTTCCTGGAATAATGGGCGTCCCCCGGGGAGGAAACGAACAATGAATATCCGTGAGCTGGATGCTTCCGAGTTGTCGAGTCTGCTGGATTTGTATCGGCATCTGCATCCAGCGGATGATCGCCTGCCGGGCGCGCAAACGGTCGCAGCGGTCTGGCAGGAACTGATGGAAAGCACTCGGCACAGGGTTTTTGGCGCGTATGCCGACGGCAAGCTCGCTTCAAGCTGCACGCTTACCGTCATTCCCAATCTGACGCGTGGTTGTCGGCCCTATGGCGTGATCGAGAACGTGGTGACGGATGCCGCCTACCGGCGTCAGGGCCTTGCCAAGGCGGTGCTCGACGAGGCGCTGGCGTTCGCCTGGGGCGGGAATTGCTACAAGGTCATGTTGATGACCGGTAGAAAGGACGAAGCGCCCCTTCGATTCTACGAGTCCGCGGGTTTTGACAGGCATGGCAAGCAGGCATTCATCGCGAGGCCGCCGGTATCCGGCGACCTCGGTTGAGCCGAACGGCCGGGTTCAGGCCTGTTGCCGCGACTTGGCAGACCCGGCCAGCAGCGCGACCGCTGCGATCGCCAGGGGAATGAACGACACCCACAGCACCGTCGCCCAGTCATAGGCCGCCAGCAGGCCGCCCGATGCGAAGGAGCCGACCGCCATGGTGCCGAAGATGATGAAGTCATTGAGCGACTGCACCCGGGTCTTTTCCTCCGGCCGGTGGCATTCCAGAACCAGGGCCGACGCGCCCACGAATCCGAAGTTCCAGCCCAGGCCCAGCAGGACCAAGGTCACCCAGAAGTGGGCCACGTCGATCCCGGTCAGGCCGATGGCCGCGGACAGGCCGGTGAGCGCCAGGCCCGCCGTGACGATGCGTCCGGCGCCGAAACGCGTGATGAGGCGTCCCGTGAAGAAGCTGGGGCCGTACATGGCGATGACGTGCCATTGCAGGCCGAGGTTGGCGCTTTCCTGGGAATGGCCGCAAAGATGCATGGCCAGCGGCGCGGCGGTCATCAGGAAATTCATCAGCATGTAGGAGACGGCGCCGCAGACCACCGCCGTGACGAAGCGCGGCTGGCGCGCGATCAAGCCCAGCGGCCGTCCGCCCGCAACTTCGGCCGCGCTGGGCATGGGCAGGTGCACGCCCAGCAGGACCAGGGCCGAGACCGCTGCTACCGCCGCCTGCATGAGATAGGTCGCCGCGAACATGTGTACGGGCCACAGGTACATCGTGTACGTGACCAACTGCGGGCCGACCACGCCGGCCAGCACGCCGCCGCCCATCACGAAGGACAGGGCGCGGGCGCGCCTGGCGGGAGACACGCCGTCGGCCGCCGCGAAGCGGAACGACAGCACGACGGCGGCGTACGCGCCGCCGAAGAACGTGCCCAGGCAGAACAGCCAGAAAGAACTCAGCACGATGGCGGCGGCGGCCAGCAGGCCCACCAGCACGCCGCAGGCGGTGCCGGCAAGAAATGCCGCGCGGCGGCCATGGCGCCTGGCGATGGCGCCAGCAGGAAGGATGCAGGCGGCCATGCCGACCACAAAGATGGAAATGGGCAGGGTCGCCAGCGCCTTGTCCGGCGCCAGCATGTCGCCGACGATGGCGCCGGTGGCGTAGACCACGACGGCGTTGGCGCCTGCCAGCGCCTGGGCGATTGTCAGCCGGGCGATGTTGCCGCGCTGCGCCTGCGGCGTGAGTTCAGCGCCGGGTGCGGCCGATGGCGCCGGGGTTGATGCGGACAAGTGGGTCTCCTCGAGAGTCGTGCTTTTAGTTGATATGGGTGTTGATTTGCCGAGCGCGTTGCGGTTCTCGCGCGGCGTCCATGGTCAGGACCACGCGGAACTTCGCATCGCCGGACTTCAGCCGCAGCAAGGCATCAGCTGCGCGCTCCAGGGGTAGAGTCTCGACCATGGGCAGCGCCTCTGCAAGTACGCTGAAATTCAGCGCTTTTTCAGTTTCCCAAGGCGTGCCGGTCATGGACCCGGCAACGGTGCGCTCGCCGCCCACCAGAAAGCCGGGCGGCACCGCCAGCGGGTCGCGGCCCACGCCCAGCAACATCGTGCGGCCTTGCGGAGCCAGTCCGCGCATGGCCCCGGACACGGCCTGCGTGTCGGTGATGGTGGCGATCAGCGCTTGTGCGCCGCCCATGTCGAGGAGCCGTTGCGCGGCGTCTTCCTCGTTGCTGTCGATGTAGACATGGGCGCCCAGGCGCAAGGCGTCAGCGGCGATGTCCAGGCCCCGGCCGATTGCCGCCACTTTCAAGCCCATGCGGCGGGCGTATTGCAACGCCATGTGGCCCAGGCCGCCTATGCCCAGCACGGCAACGAGATCGCCGGCCTGCGCTCCGGATTTCCGGAGCGCGTTGAAGGTGGCGATGCCGGCGCAAAGTATCGGGGCGGCTTGCATGGCGTCGAGCTCGTCGGGTATGGCAACCAGTCCGGTCGCCCGGGCCAGCATCATCTCGGCATAACCGCCATCCCGGGTAACGCCGACTACCGGTTGATTCGCGCACAGATTGAAGAGGCCCTGGCGGCATTGCGTGCAGGCGCCGCAATGACCGCCCAGGCGTCCTACGCCGACGCGTTGGCCGATCTTCCAGCGGGTGTCGACGCCCGCGCCGAGCGCCCAGATGCGGCCGACGGCTTCATGGCCGGGGACGCGGGGCCGTTGCAGCGCCGGATTGTCGATATCGGCCGCGTCGGCGCCACAGACGCCGCAAGCTTCGACGCGCAGCAGTACTTCTCCGGGGCCGGGTTCGGGCGTGGACAATTCAACGAATTCGAGCCGGCCGGGCGCGGTGGTCCGAATGGCGCGATAGGTGGAAGGGAGGCGTGTCATTGGGCGGGGGCTCCAGGCGGGACCGCATTGGGGGAGGGTGCAGCGCAGTTCAGCAGCCACTTCACGCCCGCGTCCGCGGCATCGATGGCGCCAGCCAGATAGCCGGGGAATGCGGCGGACCATTCGCTGGCTATCCCGGCCAAGCGACCCGCCCATACGCCAGTCTCGGCGGCAACGGCGGGTGCTGCCGGGTGCGCGCCGCCATCCCCGCAGTCCGCAGCCGTCGAGGTGTCGGGGTCTTGCGCCCAGTCCTTGTAGAACTCCCGCTCGAGCTTGAGCGCCAGGGGGCCGAACAACCGGGCGAGCTGCGCGCGGCTGAGGGCCATCAACACGTCCTGGCCTGCCGACCGGCGCGCCGCCGCGGGCATGCCTACGAATCCGAACAGGGCAGGACCTTGCGGGGTGCTGGCGTCGTGGACCTCGGCCAGAGGTCCCCGGCTGCTGCGGGCTGCGCCAGACATGTCTTGCTCGCGCCAGAATGCCGAACCGTAGACGGCGAGGTACTTGGCATGGGGAGCCATCCAGGTCGGCGTGCCGCGCCATTGCGTTGCCAGCGCGCTCGGCAGCGGAGGGTCGAAAGCGATACGGGATTGCGCCAGGCGCGGAGGGACGGCCAGCAGCACCTGCGAGGCCTGAAAGACGCTGGCTCGTCCCTCGCCGTCCCGCGCATGCACCTCGATGGCGCGGCCTGTGGCATGCAGCCGGGTCACGGTCCGGCCCAGCTTGATGCATGTCGGATCCAGGCGTGCGAGCAGGGTATCGATCAGGCCGCTCATGCCAGTGGTTAGCCGGAAGGACTCCGGATGGCTGGGGTAGCTGTGCATACGTACCGGCGTTCCTGAACGCTCGACCATCATGAAACCCGCTTCGTGTTGCGGGATGATAGACAAGCCGAACTCGCGGACGAGGGCGCCAAGCCTGGGCTGGATCGCTGGCCAGAACCACGTGGGGCCCAGATCGTAGGAGCCGGCGCCCAGGATGCGGCCGCCCAGCCTGTCGCGTGCTTCCAGCAGCATATGGCTGCCGGCGCCATGCCGCTGCAGCAGCAGGGAGGCGTACAGGCCCGCGAGTCCCCCTCCGATGATGACGGTGTCCACTGACGTCGTCATGGCTGGCTCCCGCCGTTCGGGTCCGGCAGATGGTTGGTCTTCAGATAGACGGTGGCGCCCTCGGCGCCGGCGTCGAGTGCGGCTTGCGCGCCACGGGCAAGCCGCAGCCAGCTGCCTTGCGGATAAGAAGCTTGTCCGTCGGCAATCGATCCGGCCAGAACCAGTATTTCCGCATGCACGGCTGCGGTCCGCGGCAGCGGTGCATGGGCGGGCAGGCGCCGCAGACAGGTCTGCTCATAGGACGCGGAGTAAAGCGGGCAGATTTCGCCGCCGCGCTCGCGCGTCCAGGCGGCGGGATCGCGCGTGTCGATGCGTACGACGGATTGTTCATCCGCAGGCATCTGCCGCAATTTGACGAGGATGGTGGCGCCGTTCCTGCTGGAAGGGGCATGGGCGGAGCCCGGCGGATTGCGCAGATACCAGCCTGCCGGATAGTCGCCGCTGGCGTCGGAGAAGGTGCCGGACAACACCAGTATTTCTTCGCCGCCGGGATGCGCGTGCGGCGGAAAGCGGCTGTCCGGCGCGTAGCGCACGATGCTGGTGGCGCGCGCCTGTTCGCCGCCCACGCGGTCCAGCATCATGCGTTCCACGCCGTGCTGCGGCGACGGCACCCATTGGTATTGCTCCGGCGTCACGATGGCGTTGCGTGAGAAATCGGCGTTGATAAGCATGATATTGGTAGAAAAGCTATTCCAAGGTGATGTCCGGCCCTTGGCTGTCATATGCTGAAATTGGCTGCTGACAGGGCGTATTCTTCGCCAATCGGCAGCCGCGGACAAACCAGATAAACTACCTTTGATTGAAAGAAAAACTTTATCTCCATGAAGTCTCTTGCGCATCTCAACGCGCTGCGCGCCTTCGAGGCCAGTGCGCGCCATCAAAGCTTTTCGGCAGCTGCGGCCGAGCTGCACGTGACACCTGCTGCGGTGGGCCAGCTCGTGCGCGCGCTGGAGCAATGGCTGGGCGCGCCGCTGTTCCATCGCGGCGCCAGCGGCAAGGCGCGGCTGGTCCCGACGGCGGCGGCTGAACGCGCGTTGCCGGAGATACAGGCGGGGCTCGGCAAGCTGGCGCTGGGCCTGGAGCGCTTGAAGGAAGGTTCCTTGAGCGGCATGCTCACCGTGGCCGTGAGTCCGGCTTTCGCCGCCAAGTGGCTGTTGCCTCGGATCGAGCGCTTCCAGCATGCCTGGCCCGATACCGACGTGCGTCTGGACACCAACCTCAAGCCCGTGGATTTCGCGGCCCAGCAGATCGATATCGGCGTGCGCTATGGCGCTGGCGTGTGGCCCGGCCTGGCGGCGGAAAAGCTGATGGACGAAGAGGTCTACCCGGTCTGTTCCCCGGAACTGCTGCGACGGCGCAAGGCGGCGAAGCGTCCGGCCGAGCTGGCGGGCGAGACCTTGATCCATGATCTTTCGATGGACGCGCAGACGGGATTTCCGACCTGGGCCATGTGGCTGGAGAAAGTCGGCGTGCAAGGCGTATCCACCGCCCGCGGCATGAAGATCAACAATTCCGCCGCGGTGCTGCAGGCGGCTATCGATGGCCATGGCGTGGCGCTGGCCCGCAGCGTGATGGCGCATGATGATCTGGTTGCCGGCCGCCTGGTGCGCCTGTTTCCGCAGTTGGCGGTTCCCTCCGCGTTGGCCTACTACGTTGTTTATCGGCCCCAGGCGCGCGAGTTGCCCCGATTGGCCGCCTTCCGAGACTGGCTGTTCGACGAGGCCGCTGCCTGTCGGTAGCCGGGTTCGGAGCCCGGCGGACCTTGCGCGACGCCCGCCGCGCTCACCTTGCGGCGCGGGTGAATCTCTGCACCATGAATTCCACGAAGGTCGTGAGCTTGGGCAAGGCCTTGCGGTCCTTGGGATACAGCAGCGTGATCGGCCGGGCCACGGGCCAGGCGGACTCCAGGATCGGGACCAGTCGCCCGGCCCGCACATCTTCGGCCAGCAACAGTTCCGGCTGCAGCACGATGCCGAATCCGGCCAGCGCCGCCTGCCTGAGCGCCTGGCCGTTGTTGGACACGAAGCGGCCGGCGGGGTAGGCCGCGCCGCCATCCTCCGAGTTCAGGCGCCAGCCGGTGCGGCGGTTCCAGTAGGAAAAATCCAGGCATTGATGGCGCGCCAGGTCGCTCGCGGTTTCGGGCGTGCCATGGCGTTGCAGATAGGCCGGCGCCGCGCAGATGATCATCTGATAGCGCCCGATCTTGCGCGCGACCAGGCTGGAATCGGCGGGTTCGCCGATGCGCACCGCCAGGTCGTAGCGCGAGGCCACCACGTCCTCGACGGCGTCGCTCAAGGTCAGGTCCACGCTGACGTCCGGGTACTCGGACAGGTAGTCGGCGATGGCGGGGGCCAGCGCGAACGAGCCGAAGGTCACGGTCGAGGTGATGCGCAGATGGCCTCGCGGCGCGGCGCGCATGGCTTCGGCGCCTTGCTCGGCATCGCGGATGTCCGACAGGATCACCTTGCAGCGCGCGAAATAGGCCTGGCCGGCTTCCGTCAGGCTTTGGCGGCGCGTGGTGCGGTTCATGAGCCTCAGGCCCAGCCGCGCCTCCAGGCCCTTGATGTGCTTGGCCGCCATGGCGGGCGACATCTCGTGGCGAGCCGCCGCCGCGGTCAGGCTGCCCAGTTCGACGACCGCCACAAAGACTTCCATGCTGAGCAGGCGGTCCATGGATTACGCACCCTGAGTGTGAAGTGAACCCACCATTTTAGGATTTTTCCGGGACGCGCCCTTGGCCAGAATGGGCACAAGCGCTGGCGATATCGCGGGCGCATCCCACAACATACGAATCGGAGTTTCCATGAAAATCATCCTGATCGGCGCCACCGGCACCATCGGCCGCGCGGTCGCCCAAGAACTGGGCCAGCGCCACGACGTCATTGCAGTGGGCAAGACGCGCGGCGAGCATCAGGTCGACGTGACCCAGAGCGGCAGCATCCGCGCCTTGTTCGAGCGCGTGGGCAAGGTGGATGCCATCGTCTCCACCACGGGCAGCTTGCATTTCGGCCCTCTGGCCGAAATGACGGCGGAGCAGTTCAAGATCGGTCTGCACGACAAGCTGCTGGGGCAGGTGGATCTGGCGCTGATCGGCCAGCATTACGTCAACGAAGGCGGTTCCATCACGCTCACCAGCGGCATCCTGACCGATGAACCCATCCGCTACGGCGCCAATGCGTCGGCGGTGAACTCGGCCATCGATGGCTTCGTGCGCGGCGCGGCGGTGGAGCTGCACGGCGTGCGCATCAACTCGGTCAGCCCCACGGTCCTGACGGAATCGCTGGATGCCTACGGCCCGTACTTCCAGGGTTTTGAATCCGCAGCGGCCAGCCGGGTTGCGTTGGCGTATAGCCGCAGCGTGGAAGGCGCGCAAACGGGGCGGGTGTTCCGGGTGTGGTGACATCCTGCAAGTTCCGGGTGCGGCAGCTGAGCGCCGCAGACATGGGACTCTGCCAAAGGAAAGCCCGCAGCGGACGGACCGCTGCGGGCTTGGTCATGCCACGGGCCGGCTACCCGGCCCAGCTCATAAGGCTTACCAGAGCACCTTCAACCCGACAGAGCCCTGTGCGCCGGTCTTGACGCGGCTGTCGCCGCTGTTGGCCCACAGCTTGCCAATGTCGCCGTAGAGGCTGGTGTTCTTGGTCAGCTGCAGCATGGCGCCCACCGCGAACTCGGTCGATGTGTAGCCGCCCTTGGCGCGGATGTCGGTGGTGCCGGCCGGGGCGCTGAAGCTTGCCACGTCGGTGGTATTGCTGGCCTTGTACAGATTGACGCGGGCAAAGGGCTGCAGCACGGTGCCGCCGATGCTGTAGCTGCCCTTGACGCGGGCGCCCAGACGCAGGGTCCAGTCATCGTCCGCATCGTTCTTCACCTTGGCCAGGCTCAGCGTGGTGTCGTCCAGATTGAGCTTGCGGTAGATGATTTGCGCCTGCGGCTCCAACTGCCAGCTGCTGCCCAGGTCGAAGGGCTTGCCCACTTCCAGCGAGGCCAGCCAGCCGTGGCCTTTGGTGGTGGCGCCGGCGCCGGTGTCCGCCGTGCGCAGGCTGCTGCGGTAGTCGGCGCCCTGGATCACGGCGTCGGCGTACAGGCCGGAGTCGTGCTGCCAGGTGCCATACAGGCCCACGTAGCGGCCGCGCAGGTTGTTGTAGCCCGCGTACTTGCGCTCCATGCCGCTGGAGAAGCCGCGCACGCCCATGTCACCGTCCAGCTGGCCCACGTACAGGCCGGCCTTGAGGTTGCGGTCGGCGTACACGTCCACGCCGGCCTGGAAGCCGGTCAGGTGGCCGCTGCTCTCGGGGTTGACCGTGCCTTGCTGCGTGATGGTCGGAGCCGTGCGCAGCACACGGGCCCAGGCGCGGTGGTTCGGGTCCTGGTCGATGGCGCCTTGAGCGACGTCGTCGCCCATGCGCTTGCGCATGTCGCCGAGCATTGCCATATCCGCCTGGCGCAGTTGCGCGGGCAGCGAGGACAGCAGCGGCACTTCTTCACGGTAGGCGGGAGCGGGGGTGACAGGATCGGTGCCTGGGCCCGGGTTGACCTGCGTGTTGGTCGAGTGCAGCGCGGCGCCCTGTGCCGTCTGGGTCAGACGGTACTCGTAGGCGCCGGCATCGACATGGCCGCCCGCCAGCGTGAAGCTGCCGGGTTGCAGGCTGGCGCCGTTCTCGGTGGAGATGACCTGGATGCCCTGGCTACCCGTCTGTGCGCCCAGGCCGCCGGCATTGGTGATCTGCACGCTGGTGCTGCCGCTGGCGATGGCGCTGGGGCCGCTCAACAACAGCTTGTCGGTGGCGCTGCCATCCGCGCCCAGCACGGTGGAAACGCCCAGCTTGCCGTTGTTGCCGACGTAGGGGCCGGTGACCTTGAGCACGGTGCCCGGCGTGCTGCCGCCGAGATTGACCGCGCCGCTGTTGTTCAGGCTGGCCACGGTCTGGCTGTAGCCCGCCAGGTCCAGCACGGCGCCGCTGGCCACGGTGTGGGCCGAGGCGCTGCTGAATGTATTGGTGGCGCCGGCCTTGAGCGTGCCCTGAGCGACATCGGTCGCGCCGGTGTAGCTGTTGCCTGCGCTGGTCAGGGTCAGGACGCCGCTACCTTGCTTGGTAAGGAAGCCGCCGCCCGTGATGGCACCGGCCCAGGTCGCCGTGTTGGCGCCGGTGTCGATGACCGGGTCGTTGGTGCCCGTCATGTGCAGGTTGTTGACGATGGTCAGGCCGTTGGCAATCAGGTTGATGACAGTGCCGTCGTCCATGGACAGCATGCCAGTGCCCAGGCCCAGGGAATGGCCCAGGCCGATGCTGCCCTGCTTGAGCTGCACACCGCCCGAGAAGGCGCTGCCGCCGGTCAGCGTCAGCGCGCCGGCGCCGGTCTTGACCAGGCCGCCGCTGCCCACGACGATGCCCGAGTAGTAGGACGCACTGCCAGCCGCGGAATTGACGGTCAGGGTTCCCGCGCCCAGCGCCACGGTGCCGGCGCCGGTCAGGCTGCTGGCTTGGAGCACGTTGCCATTGAGGTCCAGCGTGGCGCCCGACAGCACCTGATAGCCGGTGCCTTGGACCAGCGCCGTGGTGGAACCCGCGCGCAGCGTGCCGTCCGCGACCAGCGTGCCGCCGGTATAGCTGTTGGCGCCGGTCAGGGTCTGCGTGCCCGAGCCCTGCTTGACCAGGGTACCCGTGCCGATGACCGAGCCGCTGAAGATGCCGTCGGCAGAACCGCCCGCCAGCAGGGTGTTGGTTCCCATCTTGATGTTGCCGGCGCCCGCCAGGGTGCCGAACACTTGGGCGCCTTGGCCTGCCGACAGGTCGAAGGTCGCGCCGTTGGCGACGGTCACGATGCCGGTGGCGGCGAGGCTGCTGCCCGCGCCCAACGCTACCGTGCCGCTGTTGACGTAGGTGCCGCCGGTGTAGCTGTTGGTGCCGTTGAGCGTCAGCGTGCTGGCGCCGTTCTTGGTCAGGCTGCCCGCGCCCGAGATGTTGCCGTCGAGCGTCAGGTCGTGGCTGCCTTGCACGGCAAGGCCGGCGTTCAGGGCGATGTTGTTCGCCAGCGCCAGCGCCTGAGTGTTGTCCAGCGTGGCCGCGCCGCCTACCGTCAGCGTGCCGGAACCGAGCGCGGCGCCGTTGCCGACGATCAGGCCGCCCGCGTTCAGGAGGGTGCCGCCGACGTAGCTGTTGACGCCGCTGAGGGTCAGGTTGGCCGCGCCGTTCTTGATCAGGCCGCCAGCGCCGCCGACGGTGGCGTTCAGGTCCATGGCGTTGGAACCGGCGATCGTCAGCGCGCCGTTCAGCGCGACCTTGTTGCGCACGGTGACTGCCGTGTTGCTGTCCAGCGTGGTGCCATTGGCGGCGGTCAGCAGGCCGTTGCCCAAAGCCTTGTCGTTGCCCAGCACCAGCGTGCCGCCGTTGAGCGCCGTGCCGCCGGTGTAGCCGTTGGACGCGTTGAGCACCAGGGTGCCGGCGTCGAGCTTGGCCAGCGTGCCGCTGCCAACGAGCGGGACGTTGATGGTCGCGGTCACGCCGGGATCGACGCGCACCGAGGCGTAGCCCTGATCGCCGTTGACCAGGTTGAGCGAACCCAGCGAGCCGCGCTCCAGCACATAGCCGTCGGTCATGAACTGCATGCCCGTCGTGCTTTGCGCGCCGGCAACGGTGACCTTCCCGGCAGCGCCCTGGAAGACCGCGAACTTGCCGGCCCAGGAGCGGTTCCCGTTGCCGTCGACGCCGGTCCAGTTGGCGTTGGCGCCGTCCCAGGTGCCGTTGCCGCCTTCGATCGCGCCGTTGCCGACGGTTTGCGAGCCGTCCCAGAACTGCACGGTGACGTTGGGTGCGGCCACCAGCAGGTTGATCTGCTTGTCGACGGCGGTCTGCAAGGTCAGGTCGGCCGCTTGCACATTGCCGGGCAGGTAACCGAAGTTCATGCCGTTGTTGGTCAGGCTGCCGCCATAATTCATGAGACGGTACACGCCGGTGCCGAAGCCGCCGGCGTCGCTGATATTGAGCGTGCCGCCCAGGGTCAGGTTGCCGGTCACGTCCACCAAGGCGGTGCCGCCGCCGAGGGCGGGGGCGCCGAGGCTGGCGTTGACGATCGAGTTGGTGCCCAGTTGCAGGCCGCCAACCGACAGGGTGTAGCCGTCCGTCAATTTCAGGGCGGCGCCACCCATGAGCGTCACGTCGCCGGCGATGCTGCCGGTTCCACCCAGGGCAGCGCCGCTGTACACCATCACATTGGTGCTGGCGAGCGAGCCGTCTACCCACAGGCTGCCGGCGCTGACGGAGGTCTGGCCGGTAAGGGTGTTGTTGCCGGAAAGAACCAGCGATCCCGTGCCGCTCTTGGTCAACCAACCCTTGCCGTCGAGCTGGCCGCCGAAGTTGCTGTTGGCCCCGTTGGCGCCGATGGTCAGGTTGTTCCCGTTCGAGACCGTCACGGTGCCGTTGCCGTTCAGGCTGGCCAGACGAGCCAGATTGGTGATGAACAGATTGGCGCCGGCTGCCACGTTCGCGGTGGCATTCTGGCCCAGCGCGTTGTTGCCCGCGGTGGTCAGGCTGCCGCCTTGCAGATCGATCATGCCGCTGAAGGTGTTGGCGCTGCCGGTAAGCGAGAGGTCGTTCGCACCGGTCTTGCGCAGCGTGCCGTTGCCGTTGAGCTGTCCATCCAGGATCAGGCTGTTGTTGCCCGCCACCGTGAGCGCGCCGTCGACATTGACGGTATTGCCCAGGCGCATCGGGCCCGCCGTATCCAGTTGCGTGTTGCCCGTGACGGTCAGCATGCCGGTGCCCAGCGCCGCGGCATTGCCCAGGCTCAAGTCGCCGGCATTGACCGTGGTGCCCCCGCTATGGCGGTTTTCGCCATTGAGGGTGAGTCGGCCGGCGCCGTTCTTGACCAGCTCGGTGGAACCATTGATCACCCCGTTCAGGGTGAAATCATTGCTGCCGTCCAGCGCCAGGGAGGCGCTCAGTTGCACGTTGTTGGCCAGGGTCACCGCGCGGCTGGCTTCCAGGGTTCCCGCGTTGCGCACGGTCAGCGTGCCCTCGCCGAGCGCTGCGTCGTGGCCCACGGCCAGGTTGCCGCCCGTCAGGTTGACGCCGCCCTGGAAAGAGTTGGCGCCGTTCAAGGTCAGCTTGCCCGTGCCGCGCTTGGTCAGGCCACCGAGGCCGTTGACCAGGCCGCCCAACGTGAGGTCCTGGTTGCCGACGAGGTTCAGGTCGCCAGCCAGGTTGATGGTGTTGCTCAGGCTCAATGCCACGCTGTTGTCCAGCTGCATGCCGGAGGCGGCGGTCAGGGTGCTGTTGCCCAGCGGATTGCTGGAGGCCAGCACCAGCTTGCCGCCGTTCAGCGCCATCGTGCCGCCGAAGGAGTTGTTGCCGCCCAGGGTCAGGGTGCCGCTGCCGTTCTTGATCAGGCCGCTGCCAACGATGTTGCCGTTCAGGGTCAGGTCATTGCTGCCGCCCAGGTTCAACGGGCCTTCGGCAATGATGTAGTTGGTCAGCGTAAGCGCCTTGTTGTTGTCCAGCGTGGTGCCGCCGTACACGGCCAGCGGACCCTGGCCTAACGCGGCATTGTTGCCGAGTACCAGGGTGCCGCCTTCCAGCAGGGTGCCGGCGTGGCTGTTGGCGCCGTTCAGCACCAGCGTGCCGAGGTCCAGCTTGCGCAGGGTGTTCAGGCCGCTAATAGGAACATCGATGGTCGCGGTAACGTTGGGATCAACCCTTACGGCGAACCGGCCCCTGGTTCCGTTGTTGGCTTGCAGCTCCGCGTTGTTGCCGGCAAGGAGATGGTAGCCGTCGGTCATGAACTGCATGCCGCCGATCGTGTGCGCGCCTTCCACCTCTACGGTGCCCGTGCTGCCCATGAACACGGCGAACTGGCCGAGCCAGGTTTGGTTCATCATGCCGTCGGCAGTGGTCCAATTGGACGTGGGGCTGGTGGCGCTCCATGTGCCGCTGCCGCCGTCGACCAGACCGTTGGGGAACTGGTCGGAGCCGTCCCAGGCCTGCACCTGCAGACCCGACTGGACGAGCAGGTTGACCTGTGTGGGGGTGGCCGTCTGGAGCGTCATTCCGCTGATGCCGCCCACTCTGCTTGTGTCGACGACCATGCCGTTGTTGGTGAGGCCGCCGCCGTGGTCGAACAAGCGGTACACGCCGTCGCCGAGGTTGCCGGCGTCGGAAATGTTCAACTTGCCACCCAACGTCAGATTGTTCGTGACATTGAAGAGCGGGGTGTTGCCGGAGTACGGCGAGCCCAGCGCTACGTCGACGTTTGAGTTCGGTGACAGGATGAGATTGTCGAGCTTCAGCGTGCTGCCGCTGGTGCCGGCCAGGTGGCCGTCGTTGGCAATGGTCGTCACGCCGCCGACCGTACCGCTGCCTGTCAGGGTCCCGCCGCTGCCCACAGTCATGCCGGGGCCATTGAATGTGCCGGTGACCCGCAGGGTCCCGCCGTTGACCTGGCTGACCTGGCCCATGCTGGTCAGGGTGCTGATGCCAGCAAGTTCCAGCGTGCCCGTGCCGACCTTGTTCAGCGTGCCATTGCCGATGAACTCACCGGCGTACACGCTGTTGGAGTTGTTGCCGCCTACGCTGACCACGGAACCAATGCCGATGTTCATGCGGCCTGCACCGGTCAGGGAACCTATGCTGGTGGGGCCGTTCAGGTTCAGGTCGGTGCCGAAGGCCAGGTCTACGGACGTCGGGGTCCCCAAACCGTTCACGCCGACGGTAGTGACGCTACCTTGGGCGATATTGAAATCGCCGCTGTAGGTGTTAATGCTAGCCAAGACCAATTCGCCTACGCCCGTCTTGGTCAGCTTGCCGCTGCCGCTCAACATGCCGTTCATGCCCAGCAGATTCGGCGTGTCCAGGGTCAGGTCGCCATTGACGCTGATGGCGTTCATCAGGACCGGGACCTGTTGGGTCTTCAGGGTGGCGGTACCGTTGGCGACCAGCGGGCCCGTCCCCAGCGCGCTATCGGCGTTGAGCTCCAGGGTGCCGCCGCCGAGAACCACGCCGCCGGAATAGCTGTTGGGGCCGCCCAGGCTGAGTGTGCCGTTGCCGGTTTTCACCAATTGGCCGACGCCAAAAATCGCGCCATTCAAGCTCAGGACATTGTCGCCGGTCACCGCCAGGGTGGCGTTCAGTGCAATGCCGTTGCTCAGAGAGACAGCCTTGTTGGCCGTCAGGGTCGCGTTGCCGCCAACGGTCAGGTCCCGGAGGCCCAAAGCCTGATCGTTGCCCACCGTCAGCGTGCCGGCGTTCAGCGTGGTGCCCGACAGATAGGTGTTGGCCCCGTTCAAGGTCAGGTTGGCGGCGCCGTTCTTGATCAGCGAGCCTAGGCCGTAAACGACGCCGTTCAGCGTCAGGTCGGCGCTTCCGCCTATCTCCACGCTGCCCCACAGATTCACGTAGTTGCCGAGGGCCACCTTGTTGTTGGCGTCGAGCACCGTGTTGTTGAGCGCCGTCAGGGCGCCGTTGCCCAGCGCGGTATTGCTGCCGACCTCCAGACGGCCGGCCTCGATTATCGTGCCGCCGGTATACGTGTTGTTGCCGTTGAGTATCAGCGTGCCGCTGTCTTGCTTGTGCAGGGTGCCGCTGCCGCCTATGGCGACGCCCAAGGTTGCGGTCACGTTGGGATTGACCTGAATCACGGCCATGCCGCTGGTATTCAGCTGACCATTGGCGCCGCCCACCAGCTTGTAGCCGTCGCTCTTGAACTCCAGGCCCGTGATGCTGTGCTGGCCGCCGACTGCCACGGTGCCGGCGGCGCCGGAGAATGCCGCTTCGCCGCCGTTCCAGGACTGGTTCACTGTTCCGTCAGCGGACGTCCAGTTGGTATTGGCGTAATCCCAGATGCCAGAGGCGCCATCCACCGAACCGTTCGCCACGGATTGGCTGCCGTCCCAGTAGAGTTGCGGATTTGCGGGCGCCGCATGCGTGTTCGCGGCGACCACCGCAATGCCCAGGGCGCCCGCCAACTGTGCGCCGCCGCGGCGCAGGCGCCGGGCAGGGCTGCTGCTTTTTGCCGGCCCGCGGGCGATTTCACTGACGGCCTGCCACACGCCGGCGGTGGCGTTGAAGACTACTCGATAGACGTGATTCATTGATCTCTTCTATGCCGGCGCCGAAGCCGGGTCGGCAAAATTGGATGTTGTATTGATTTAAATGAAACTAAATGCGTCTTGGTGGTAGGTCGCTCAGCGAGCCGATAGCATGAACGGGCGAGGCAACCGTTACAAAAGTCGAAATGTTTTGCGGAAAATTAACATTTATTTACGCCGCGTAATGTACGGCAAAAATACGGATTTCCGCACTGTCAACGTGGAAAAATTTGAATTCCGTTCACATTTGCTGCGTTGACGCCACGCCGAGGCGGTGATGGCCGAGCGCCGCATTCCTGCGTACACTCCCGGCCATGCTACGAATCGACAATCTCGGCAAACGCTACGGCGACCATCTCGTCTTCCAGGGGCTGACCCATACGTTCACGCCCGGATGCGTGGCGTTGTGCGAAGAAGACAGCACCGGCAAGTCCACGCTGCTGGGCATCATTGCGGGCGTGATCGCGCCGGATGCGGGAGAGGTCTGGATCGACGGACATGCGCTGAGCCAGGCGCCGGCGCAAGCCCGGTCCCGCCTGGCCTATGTGCCCGACAATTGCATGGCATTGCCCGCGCAGACGGGGCGCGGATTGTTGGAACAGGTGGCGGCAGAGAAGAATGTGCCGCTGGCCGACAGCGTGCTGGACCTGGCGTTCCGGCTGGGGCTGGAGCCGCATCTGGACAAGCGCTTCGAGCAGATGTCCACGGGCACGCGGCGCAAGGTCTACCTGACGGCCGCCGCCCTGGGCGACCCGGCCGTCATCATTGCGGATGGGGCCAGCAACGGCCTGGATGCGCAGGCGCGCGGCGTGCTGGCAGAACAGTTCAAGATCTGGGCGCAGGATCGGGTGGTGCTGTTCGCCAGCCACGATCCTGAACTGGTAGAAGCCTGCGGCGCCAGATCAATCGAGGTTGCGGCGCTGCGCTGAAGGCGGCGCCGCCATTATTACTTCGCCATCAAGCCCAGGTACTCGATCAAGCCTTTTTCCTTGACGTAGGTGGCCTGCGCCCATTCCTTGTAGTCCTGGCTGTTGCGGTAGGCGGGCTCCTGGTTCAGCTGCTTCATGACGTCCATGCTGGCGGGGTCGAACAGCGCCTTCTTGAAGGCGTCGTGCAGCGTCTTCACCACCGCGGGATCCATGCCCTTGGGGCCGGCCAGGCCATAGGGCGAGGTGGACACGACCTTGTAGCCCAGCTCCTGGGCGGTGGGCACGTCGGGCCAGCGCGTGGTGCGCTTTTCGCCGAAGGTGACCAGCAGGCGCATCTTGCCGGAATCCACGAACTGGTCCCAGCCGGTGGCGTCGCTTTGCGCCATGACGTGACCGCCCAGCAGGGCCTGTTGCATGTCGGCGTTGCCCTTGAACGGCACGTGGTTCAGTTTCACCTTGGCGTTGATGGCGACTTCCTCGATCAGCAGGTGCGGCGACGAACCGATGCCGGTGGAGCCATAGTCGATGGTGCCGGGCGCCTTGCGCGCCGCCTCGATGTATTCGTTGAAGGTCTTGTACGGCGAGTCGGAGCGGACGGTGAAGCCGAAGGTGTAGCCGGACAGACCCAGGATGAAGGTGAAATCGTTGATGGGGTCCCAGCTGCTTTTCTGCATGTACGGCATGCGCAGCATGGCCAGGGTGTACAGCGTGATGGTGTAGCCATCGGGCTTGGCGGTCTTGGCCATGGTCGCCGGGCCCAGGGTGCCGCCGGCGCCGGGCCGGTTTTCGACGATAACGGGCTGGCCCAGGTACTTGGAGGCGTCCTGCGCCACGGTGCGCAGGTGACGGTCGGTGGAGCCGCCAGCCGGGAAGGGCACGATCAGCGTGATGGGCTTGGACGGATAGGCGCCTTGCGCGCCGGCGGCGAAGGGCAATGCAATGCCGGCCATCGAGAGCAGCGCGGCGCCGAGGCAGGCGCGCCGCAGGGGCTTATGGGTCATGGGTTTGTCTCCTGGGGTGTTGTTGTGTGTGGGAAGGGGACTGCTCAGTCGCGCAGGGCGACCTTGACCGGTAAGCGGGCCAGCGCGTCGCGCAGGCTGGCCTTTAGCGCTGCGGACGCGCGGGCGTCGGCCTGGACTGCGACCTCGGGTTGAGCGTCGGCCTGTACGCGGAACAGCGCGCCGTCGTCGATCAGGCCGGCTTCCTGCAAGGTGCGCGCCACCACGGCCTGGGCCGATACCGCGGTGGCCAGGCGGCGCAGGTCGGGCTTGTAGATCTTGCCCACGTTGGTCATGGGCATGCTGTCCAGCACGATGACGCGCTTGGGCCGCGCCGGGCTTTCGTCCACGTGTTCGGCGGCATAGGCCAGCAGTTCGGCTTCCGGGACCTGGGCGCCTTCGGCCAGCGTGACAAAGGCGATGGGCAGTTCGCCGGCATAGGCGTCGGGGGCGCCGACGGCGGCGCAGAGCTGCACCGACGGGTGCGAGGCGAGTGCGTCCTCGATGGTCTTGGGATCGATGTTGTGGCCGCTGCGGATGATCAGGTCCTTGGCGCGGCCCTGCAGATGCAGCCGGCCGTCCGGGTCCAGGTAGCCGACGTCGCCGCTGATGAGCCAGCCGTCCTCGGTGAAAGCGCGCGCCGTGTCTTCGGAATCAAGAAAGCCGGGGATGACGTTGGGCGCCTTGAACAGCACCATGCCGGGCTTGCCGGCGGGCAGGTCGCGCGCGGGCGCGCCGGCCGGCACGTCCAGGCCGACGATGCGCACCTGCACGTAGGGCAGCGGAAAGCCGACGCAGCCGACCGGAAACTCGCAGCCTGGCGGCGAGATGGTGGAGATGCCCGCCATTTCCGTCATGCCCAGGCTTTCGTTGACGTGCAGTCCGAACAGCCGTTTGAAGCGAGCGGCCAGCTCGGCGGGCAGGGGCGCGGCGCCGGTGCGGCAATAGCGCAACGACGAGATGTCGGCGCCGGCCAGCGGCACTTCGGCCAACGCGGCGAGGATGGTCGGCACGCCTTGCAGCGAGGTGGCGCGGTGGTGTTCGACCAGGCGCCAGTAGTTGCGCAGCACGTCGCGGTTGCGCAGCAGCAGGGTGGTGGGGATGACGGTTTCCACGCCCGCCGACAGGGCGGCCAGCGATGCCGGCAACACGCCCGCCACATGGAACAGCGGATAGCCGTTGATGACCACGTCGTCCGGTCCGGCGTTCTGCAATTGCACCGCGGCCCAGGCGCTGAAGACCTGGTTGGCGTGGGTGTGGATGGCGAGCTTGGGCGCGCCGGTGGTACCGCCGGTATGGAAATAGGCGGCCACGTCGCCGGCGTGGATTTCCCGGTTGCTGACCAGGCGGTCGACCGGCTGCACGGCGCGCGCGGCGTTGAAGTCCAGCGCATGATCCGGCAGCGCCGGGCGGGCCGAGGGCGGCTCGTCCAACGGGGCCACGCGCAGCAGCGTGTGCAACGTGGGCACGCGTTCGCGCAGGCGCAGCGCCTTGGACCAGGAGCCGCATTCCACGTCGGACCCGTAGGCGATCAGTACCTTGGCGCGCGCCGTGGTCATGAGGGAGGCGAGCTTGTCCTCGGCCAGCAGGGGATTCAAGGGCTGGACGATGCCAGCGGCCTCGCCGCCCCAGAGCGCCAGGTGGTACTCCAGGCAGCCGGGCAGCAGGATGCCGACGGCGTCGCCCGGGCCCACGCCCAGTTCATGCAGCAGGTTGGCGGTCTGGTGGATGCCGGCCAGCAGTTCGCGGTAGCTCCAGCGCACCGGCGTGTCGCCGGGATCGGCGCTGCGCAGAAAGGTCAGCGCTGTCTTGTCGCCGAAAGCCGCGGCCGAGTTGCGGAAGATCTCGTAGGTGCTCTGCACCGTGAGCGTCTCGGTCAGCGGCCGGGCTTGCAGCCGCTGCACGTCCGCCGCGCTGCGCACGGGGAATGGGGCCGCAAAAGGCGGCGAGAGGGGCGGGGCGGCATGGACCTGGGTCATGGGCGTGGTCCTCCGCTCAGGCCTGCCCCAGCGCGATGTAGCGCCGCAGGTGATGGTCTTCGTCGCCCAGTTGGTGGTCGATTATGACCAGGCGCTTGGCATAGTGCGCCAAGGGCAGCTCCCAGGTCATGCCGATGCCGCCGTGCAGCTGGATGCTCTCTTCAGCCACCAGGGTGCCGATGCGGCCGATGGTGTACTTGGCGGAGGACAGCGCGCGCTCGCGGGTGGCGCGGTCGGGATGGTTGAGCGTGGCCGCGGCGTTGATCACGGACGAGCGCGCCTGTTCGATCTCCAGCAGCACGTCGGCCATGCGGTGTTGCAGCGCCTGGAAGCTGCCGATGGGAGCGCCGAACTGGCGGCGCGTGCGCAGGTATTCCAGAGTGGCGTCGCGAGCGCAGTCCATGGCGCCGACGGCTTCGGCGCACAGCGCCAGGATGCCGCGCCCGGCGGCGCGTTCCAGCAGCGGGTAGCCTGCGCCGGCCTCGCCCAGCAAGGCTTCTGGCGCAAGCTGCACGCCGTCGAGCACCAATTCGGCCGCGCGGCCGCCATCGATCAGGCCATAGCCGCGCAGCGTCAGGCCGGGCGTGCCGGCGCTGACCAGGAACAGGCTGATGCCGGCCTCGTCGTCCGGCCCGCCCGCGCTGCGGGCCGGGATCAGGAACAGGTCGGCGTGCTCGCCCGCCGCGACCACGGCCTTGGCGCCGTTGAGCACCCAGCCGTCTGCAGTGCGTTCGGCGCGGGTCTCGACGTGCGCCAGTTCATAGCCGGAGCCGGGTTCGGCGTGGGCCAGCGAGGCCGTGATGCTGCCCGCGATCAGGCCTTCAAGGGCCTCGCGCTGGGCCGGCGTGCCGGCTTCGGCGATGGCGCTGCCGACCATGAGCGCGTCCAGCAGCGGTTCGACGGCCAGGCCGCGGCCCAGCGCTTCGAACACGACGGAAATGTCGAAGCCGGTTCCGCCCAGTCCGCCGTCTGCTTCGGCAAACAGGGCGCCGATGGCGCCGAGTTCGGCATAGCGCTGCCACAGCTTCAGGCTGTAGCCCCGCTCCGAGCGGGCATTGCGGTCGCGCGTGGCGAAGTCGCTCTGTTCGGCGACAAAGCGGCGCAGCATGTCGGAGAGCATGCGCCGGTCTTCAGTGTGTTCAAAATTCATGGCCGGCCCTTACAGTCCGAGGATCATCTTGGAGATGATGTTCTTCTGGATTTCATTGGAGCCGCCGAAGATCGACAGCTTGCGGTTGTTGAAGTACTGCGCGGCGGCGCTCTCGGCGCCGTGGGGGCCGATGGGCGGTGCGTCATAGCCGTCGTGCAGCGCTTCGGGCACGAAGGGGCGTGCATAGGGGCCCATGGCGCGGCGGTTCAGCGCGCTGATCTCCTGGCGGATCTGGGTGCCGCGGATCTTCAGCATGGAGCTTTCGGCGCCGGGCGCGCCGCCGCCGGCCACCGCCGCGACCACGCGCAGGTTGGTGGTGCGCATGTTGGCCAGCTCGATCTCGACGCGCGCCAGCCGCGCGGCGAAGTCCGGGTCTTCCGATAGCGGACGTCCGTGCTTGCGTAGGCTTGCGGCTACCGTTTTCAGGCGTTCCAGCGCTGCCGTGGATTGCCCGACTCCGGCGATGTTGGTGCGTTCGTAGGTCAGCAGGTACTTGGCGCAGGTCCAGCCGCGGTTCTCCTCGCCCACCAGGTTGGCCGCAGGCACCCGCACGTCGGAGAAGAACACTTCATTGACTTCGTGCTCGCCGTCCAGGGTGATGATGGGGCGCACTTCCACGCCGGGGCTCGCCATGTCGATCAGCAGGAAGCTGATGCCTTCCTGGCGTCGGCCTTCCTGTGACGTGCGCACCAGGCAGAAGATCATGTTGGCGTACTGGCCCAGCGTGGTCCAGGTCTTCTGGCCGTTGACGACGTAACTGTCGCCGTCGCGCACGGCGGTGGTCTTGACCGAGGCCAGGTCCGAGCCCGCGCCGGGTTCGGAATAGCCCTGGCACCACCAGTCGGAACCGTCCAGGATGCGCGGCAGCCAGTGGCGGCGCTGCGCCTCGCTGCCGTACTTGATCAGCACCGGGCCCAGCATGCTCAGGCCAAAGGGCACGATGCGCGGCGCGCCGGCCAGCGCGCATTCGTTTTCGAAGATGTACTTCTGCACGGCGCTCCAGCCGGTGCCGCCGTATTCCATCGGCCAATGGCTGGCGAGCCAGCCTTGCTGGTTGAGGATGGCGTGCCACTCGACCATGTCGGCGCGCGTCAGCAGCCTGCCCTGCGCGACCTTGGCGGACAGGCGCTCGGGCAGGTGGCTGGCGAGAAAGGCCCGCACTTCGTCGCGGAAGGCGTTTTCTTCGGGGGTGAATTCCAGGTCCATGGGGGATCCTCAGTAGATTTCAAACAGGCCGGCCGCGCCCATGCCGCCGCCCACGCACATGGTGACGACGGCATAGCGGGCGCCGCGGCGGCGGCCTTCGATCAGCACGTGGCCGGCCAGACGGGCGCCGGTGACGCCGAAGGGGTGGCCCAGGGCGATGGCGCCGCCGTCCACGTTCAGGCGGTCCATCGGAATGCCCAGCTTTTGCTGGCAATACAGGGCTTGCGAGGCGAAGGCCTCGTTCAGTTCCCAGAGGTCGATGTCCTGCACCTTGAGGCCGTGGCGCGCAAGCAGCTTGGGCACGGCGTAGACGGGGCCTATGCCCATCTCGTCGGGTTCGCAGCCGGCGATCGCCAGGCCGCGGAACGCGCCCAGCGGCGTGATGCCGGCGCGCTGGGCTTCAGCGGCTTCCATCAGCACGCAGGCGGCGGCGCCGTCCGACAACTGCGAGGCATTGCCTGCCGTGACGAACTGGCCGGCGCCGCGCACAGGGGCCAGCGAGGCCAGGGCGTCGTAGGTGGTGCCGGGGCGGTTGCAGGTGTCGCGGTCCACGGTCACTTCGCGCTCGCTGACGGCGCCGGTGGCGCGGTCGGTGACGGACATGGTCGTGGTGACCGGAACGATCTCTTCCAGATACCGTCCAGCGGCCTGCGCGGCTTCGGTACGCGCCTGGCTTTGCGCGGCGAAATGGTCCTGGGCTTCACGGCTGATGCTGTAGCGGGCCGCGACGATGTCGGCGGTTTCGATCATGGGCAGGTAGAGCTCGGGCTTGTTTGCCACGATCCACGGATCCATGCCGCTCACGCCGTCGTCGCGGGTGCGGATCTGCGACACGAGTTCCACGCCGCCGGCGATCATCGCGGGGGCGCCGTCCATGACGATGCGGCTGGCGGCCGAGGCGATGGCCTGCAGGCCGGAGGCGCAATAGCGGTTGACGGTAGCGCCGCCCACGCCGACCGGCAGGCCGGCGCGGATCACGGCCTGGCGGCCTATGTTGCGACCCGTGGCGCCTTCCGGATAGCCGCAGCCGATGAACGCGTCTTCGATCAGGGCCGGGTCCATGCCGGCCCGGTCGACGGCGGCGCGCACGGCGTGCGCGGCCAGCGTGGGGCCGGCGATGAGGTTGAATTCGCCGCGCCCCGCCTTGGTGATGGGGGTGCGGGCGGTGGAGACGATGACGGCTTCGCGCATGGCGTGTTCCTGTGTGGAGTCCGGGTCAGGCAGCCTGGTTCAGGCTGGCGAATGGGCGGCCGGATTCGGCCAGTTGCACCAGCAGCGGCGAGGGCTTCCAGAAGGCGGGGTCTTCCTGCGCATAGCCGCGGATATCGGCCAGCACGCGGTCCAGTCCCACGCTGTCGGCGTAGTGCATGGGGCCGCCGCGATAACGCGGAAAGCCGTAGCCCGACAGGAACACCACGTCAATGTCGGACGGGCGCTGCGCGATGCCTTGGTGCAGCACGTTGGCCGCTTCGTTGATCATGGCGGCCAGGTAGCGGCGCTGGATGTCTTCTTGCGTGTAGGCGCGCGGCGTGACGCCCGCGCGCGCGCGTTCGGCATCGATGGTGGCGAGGACTTCGGGGTCTGGTTCGCCTTGGCGCGCGCCGTCGGGGTACAGGTAGAAGCCGCGGCCCGTCTTCTGGCCGAACCAGCCCCGTTCGCACAGCCGGTCGGGAATCTGCACGTAGCGCAGCGCTGGGTCGCGGGTGGGCGCGCGGCGCTTGCGTGTGGCCCAGCCGATGTCGCCGCCGGCCAGGTCCGCCATCTGGTAGGGACCCATGGGATAACCGAAGTCGCGCACGGCGGCGTCGATCTCGTAGGGCGACGCGCCGTCTTCCATCATCATGTCCGCCGCCTGGCGGTGCACGGCCAGGATGCGGTTGCCGATGAAGCCATCGCACACGCCCGCGCGCACCGGGATCTTGCGCAGTCGCCGCGCCAGTTCGAAGCCGGTGGCCACGGTGTCGGGCGCGGTGTGCTCGCCCACCACGACTTCCAGCAGCTTCATGATGTTGGCCGGCGAAAAGAAGTGCAGGCCCAGTACGTCGGCGGGCCCGCGCGTGGCGGCGGCGATGAGGTTGACGTCCAGGTACGAGGTATTGGTGGCCAGCACCGCGCCGGGCTTGGCGACGCGGTCCAACTGCGCGAACACGGCTTGCTTGACCGCCATGTCTTCGAACACGGCTTCGATGATGAGATCGGCGTCGTCCAGCGCATCGTAGCGGGTCGAGCCGGTGTAGCGCGCCATGCGGGCGTCGCGCTCGTCGGCGCTGATCCGGCCTTTCTTGACCAGCAGCTCGTAGACCTGCGCGACGCGGCCGCGCCCGCGTTCCAGCGCGGCATCGTCCTGCTCGACCATGGTCACGGGAAAGCCGGCGTCCAGCGCCGAGACGGCGATGCCCGCGCCCATGGTGCCGCCGCCGACGATGCCGATACGCTCCAGGCGCCGCGGCCGGGCCGCTTGCTGGCCCGGCATCTTGGCCGTGTCGCGTTCAGCGAAGAAGGCATGCACCAGGCCCGCCCGCTGCGGGCTGTCCAGGCATTGCAGGAACAGCGCGCGTTCGGTGCGCAGGCCATCCTCGAAAGGCTGCTCGATGGCGGCGCGCAAGGCTTCGACGATCTTGCCGGGCGAGTACAGCCCACGGGTGGTCCGCGCCACGCGTTCGGCCGCTGCCTCGACCTGGGCCAGCGCGGCGGTCCGGTCGGCGAGCGCGCCGCCGTCGCGGGTGCGGCGCGGACCCGCGCCGATCGCCAGCAATTGCCGGGTGTAGGCCAGGCCCGCGTCCAGGGGATCGGTCTCGCTGGAGAGCGCGTCCACCAATCCGGCTTCCAGGGCGGCGCCGGCAGAGAGGTGCTTGCCGGTCAGCATCAAATCCAGCGCGGCCTGCGCGCCCATGAGGCGCGGCGCGCGCTGGGTGCCGCCGGCGCCGGGCAGCAGGCCCAGGTTCACTTCGGGCAGGCCCAGCTTGGCGCCCGCGAGCGCGACGCGGTAGTGCGCCGCCAGCGCCACTTCCAGTCCGCCGCCCAGCGCCGCGCCGTGCAGCGCGGCAACCACCAGCTTGGCGCTGGCTTCGATCTGGTTGCAGACGTCGGGCAGGATGGGCGGCTGCGGCGGCTTGCCGAATTCGCGGATGTCGGCGCCCGCGATGAAGTTCTTGCCCGCGCCCATCAGCAGGATGGCGCGGACCTGCGGATCGGCCTGGGCGTCGCGCACGGCCGCGGCCAGATCGCCGCGCACGGCGGCGCTCAGGGCATTGACGGGGGGATGGTCGATGGTGACGACGAGAATGTCGTCATAGCGGCGCGCGTTGGCCGCGCCGGTGCTTGCGCTGTCTGTCATGGACAGTGTCTCCGATGAGGCCTGCCGCCGGAGCGCCGCTGGGGGCGAGGGCTAGGGCCGGGCGGACCAGGAACGGCCCGTCTTTTATGGCCTCATTCTTTCGCAGTAAAGAAGTCTTGACAATGGCATCGATAATTGACATTGAAGTCAAAAAAATTTGACAATGTGGAGGTGACTTGCTGCGGCGTGGAGGCCCGGAATGGACACCAAATCCCTGACGTTGCTGGTGGAAATCCTGGACGCGGGCAACCTCAGCGAGGCCGCGCGCCGCCTGAAGATGACGCGCGCTAACGTCAGCTACCACTTGAATCAGCTGGAACGCTCGGTAGGCATGCAGCTGGTGCGGCGCACAACGAGGCATGTGGAGCCGACAGAAATCGGACTGAAGCTGTATCACCACGGCCGCAGCATCCAGGACGAACTCGCCGCGGCGCGTGAATCCGTCGAGACCCTGGGCAAGACGCCGCAGGGCAAGGTCAGGCTGAGCGTACCCAGCGGCTACGGGCAGTTCGTGATGACGCCCTGGCTGCTGGAATTCAAGCGGACCTATCCGGATATCGTGCTGGACGTGTTGTTCGAGAACAGCGTGGATGACCTGCTGCGCGACGAGGTCGACATCGCGGTGCGCATCATGTCCGAGCCGCCGCAGAACCTGGTGGCGCGCGAGCTGGGCCAGGTCCGCTACGTGGCCTGCGCCTCGCGGGACTATGCCGCCGCCCGGGGCCTGCCGCAGCATCCGGAAGAGCTGTCGCGCACGCCCATCATCAGCGCGGCGGTCATCGGCCGGCCCTTGCGGCTTTCGGCCTACTACGGCGGCCAGCCGCGGCAGCACGTGGTGATGGAGCCGACGGTGATCTCGCGCAACTACGCGTTCCTGCGCGATGCAATCCTGGCCGGGCTGGGTGTGGGCGTGGTGCCGGACTACGTGGTGCACGACGACATCGCGCGCGGCGACCTGGTGGCCGCGTTGCCGCAATGGCGCTTGAGCATCTTCGGACGCGGCATGTACATGCTGTATATGCCCAATCGCCACCACCCGCGGGCGATCTCGATGATCATCGAATTCATCCTGGAGCGCGCCCAGGCTGCGCACGAAGGCAGGCCGGGGTTGCTGGAGGCGGTGGGGTAGCGGGGCCAGCCCGCTGAGGCGCGTGCAGGCCCTGGACGCGCGCCTTTCCTGACTGGCCGTTCAGCTTGGCGGGCATAAAATCCGTGTTCCTATCGGCAAGCGGCCGCAGGGCCGCGCCCATTTTTTCCAGGCCCGTCCATGTCCTCTTCCGACGTCCAATTGCTTCTTACCGCGCTGGCTAGCGTGCTGGTGCTGGTTGCGCTGATCGTTTCGCGCATCCGCATGCATCCGCTGCTGGCGCTATTGATCGTCTCCATCGGCGTGGGGTTCGCCACCGGCATGGAGCCCGTGGCCATCGTCAAGAACCTGAGCAATGGCGCCGGCAAGACGCTGGGCGCGGTGGGCGTGGTGATCGCGCTGGGGGCGATGCTGGGCAAGATCCTGGCCGACTCGGGCACGACCGAACGCCTGGCCAATGCCATCCTCAGCCATACCTCGCCGCGCATGATTCCCTGGGCCATGACCCTGGTGGCCTTCGTCATTGGCATACCGATGTTCTTCGAGGTCGGCCTGGTGGTGATGCTGCCGCTGATCTTCAGCGTGGCGCGCAAGCTGGAAAGCCAGCAGCGATTCAAGGGCTCGGCCTACGTGTATGTGGGCGTGCCGGTGATCTCGGCGTTGGCGGCAATGCACGGCATGGTGCCGCCGCATCCGGGGCCGCTGACCGCCATCGCCACGCTCAAGACCACGGTGGGGCCGACCATGATCTACGGCTTCATCGCGGCGCTGCCGGCCATGGTCTTCGGCGGCCCCTTGTATGGCGCTTTCATTTCGCCGCGCATGACGACGCGTCCGGACGAGGCGCTGCTGGAACAGTTCACCACCACCCGCCAGGAGGCTGCCGGCCGCAATGCGCCCAGCGTAGGCCTGGGGGTGCTGGCGGCCTTGCTGCCCGCCTTGCTGATGCTGGTGCACGCGGGCGCGGAAATGCTGCTGCCCAAGGACTCGCGCGCCATGCACGTGGCGGCGTTCCTGGGCGACCCGATGGTCGCGATGCTGCTGGGCGTGCTGTTCGCCGCCTTCACCCTGGTGCTGATGCGCGGCGGCGACGCGGAAAAGCTGCGCGACGCCATGGGCAAGAGCCTCAAGCCCATCGCCGGCATCATGCTCATCATCGCGGGCGGCGGCGCGTTCCAGCAGGTGCTGACCAGCGCCAAGGTGGGCGATGCCATCGTGCAGCTGACCCATCAGTTTTCCTTGCCGCCGCTGGTGCTGGGCTGGCTGATCGCCATGCTGCTGTCGGTGTCCACCGGATCGGCCACGGTCGGTATCGTGGGCGCGGCGGGCTTGCTGGCGCCGCTGGCGGGCGCCGATCCCAGCCTGAACCTGCCGCTCCTGGCGCTGGCCATCGGCTGCGGCTCGCTGTTCTTCAACTACGCCAATCACGCAGGCTTCTGGATGGTGAAGGAGTCCTTCGGCATGACCATGGGCGAAGCGACCAAGACGATTTCGGTGGTGCAGTCCATCGTGTCGGTGGTCGGGCTCATCATGGTGCTGCTGTTCAACATGCTGCCGCCGCTGGGCTGACGCCGCTGCGGGCCGTAATTGTTATGCTGGGTCTGTCGTTTCCGGAGACCCCATGACAGAGATGCCCCGTTCCGCCGCCACGCATTCCGCGCTGGCTTCCGAAGCGCGCCGCACGCAGTTGCGGCGCATGAAGATCGCCGCGCTGGCGCTGTTGGTGGCGATGGTCTGCGGTTTCATCACCAGTCACGTCATGGGCGGGCAGGGCGCCTGGGCTTGGGTGCGGGCGTTCTGCGAGGCGGCCACGGTGGGCGCTCTGGCCGACTGGTTCGCGGTGGTGGCGCTGTTCCGCCGGCCGATGGGGCTGCCGATTCCGCATACGGCCATCATTCCCAGCAACAAGGACCGCATCGGGGACAACCTGGCGGTGTTCGTGCGCGACCATTTCCTGGATCCGGACACGCTGATGGAGAAGCTGCGGGTGTTCGATCCCGCGGCGCGCCTGGCGCGCTGGCTGGGGCGCCCGCGGCAGGCGCGGGCCTTGAGCGAGGGGGCGCGCAATGTGGCCCTGCAGACGCTGGACCTGCTGGACGACCGGGCGGTGCGCGGGGTGATCCAGGAGTTCGTGGTGAAGAACCTGCGGCGCTGGGACGCGGCGGATACGGCGGGCGAGGTGCTGGGCCTGTTGACGCGTGACGGGCGGCATCAGGAGCTGCTGGACGCGGCGCTGGAGCGGCTGGGCGGCTATCTGGGCGACGAGGACGTGAAGGCGCGGGCCTCGAGCTTGCTGGTGAAGTTCGCGAAGAAGGAATGGCCGCGCATCATTGCGGCGGTGGACGTGGTGAAGTCGGTGGACGGAATTGCCGACAATCTGGCGGACCGGCTGGCGCGGGCGCTGGTGGAGGAACTGCGGGACGTGCTGTCCGAGCCTGGGCATCCGGTGCGGCGGGATTATGAAGCCTGGGTGCAGGATTACATCCGGCGGCTGAAGGATGATCCGGCCTTGTCGGCGCAGGTGGAGGCGCTGAAGCAGCGGGCGATCGATCATCCGAAGGTGCAGGAGTACGTGCAGGGGCTGTGGGACGATATCCATGCAGCGTTGCGGCGCGATCTGTCATCGGAGGATTCGGCGCTGGCGCGGCATCTGGAGAGCGCATTGCTGGCCTTGGGGCGCAAGCTGGGGGAGGATCCGGGGTTGCGGGAGGCGATCAACAATCACGTGCTGGGTGGGGCGCGGAGGTTGACGGGGCGCTTGCGTAGCGGGGTCACGGAGCACATTTCCCGCACGGTGAAGAATTGGGATGAACGGCATCTGGTGGATGAGCTGGAACTTAGCGTGGGGAAGGATCTGCAGTACATCCGGTTCAATGGCACCTTGGTGGGCGGGTTGATAGGGGTGGTGCTGCACGCGGTCGTGTTGCTGGTTCGAGGGTGATGCGATTGCCGTATGGGATGGCTGTTGAGGATTCGGCTGCTGTTTTCTGCGCTTCGTAGGCCGCCCGTCGGCGCGGGCGCCTGGGTGGCGAGCGCCCACGATTGCGGTCCGGAGCCTTCGCTCCGGACTGCCCCGTCGTCATCTTCGTCCAGGCCTGCGGCCTTCCCTTCAGATTCCCTCGGGCGCATCG
>NZ_QWFB01000053.1:0-127318 GCF_003576205.1 Achromobacter sp. K91
AGATGTGTATAAGAGACAGCCCCAGCCCCGCGCCGGTCGCGGCAGCCAGGCAAGAAGCCGAAGCCAAGATGTCGCGCCAGCGCGTCCAGTCCTTCGAGGACGCCGGCGCGCCGGTCGCCGAGATGATTCCCGAGCCGCTGGAGCAGGCGACCGCCCAGGTGCAGGCCGAAGCGACCAGCGCATCGTTCCAGATCAAGAGTCCGGCCACCCTGCCGTCCGACAATTCCTCGCAGCGCGTGGCCATCGCCACGGCCAAGCTGCCCGCCACGCTGCAATACCAGTCCACGCCGGCGCTGCGCGAAGCCATGTTCCTGACCGCGCACGCCAGCAACAACACGGAATTCCCCTTCCTGGCCGGTTCGCTGAACACCTTCCTGGACGACGCCTTCGTCGCGGCCAGCTCCATGAAGGCGGTGATGCCCGGCGAGAAGCTCGAATTGGCGCTGGGCGCCGACGAAGGCATCTCGATCAAGCGCCAGCTGGTCAACCGCTATACCGAAAGCACCGGCTTTTCGGGCAGCGGCAAGCGCGTGACCTACGAGTACAAGATCACGGTCAAGAACAACAAGGCCACCAAGGAGCAAGTGTCGTTCAAGGACCGCCTGCCCATCTCGCGCAACGAGAAGATCGTGGTCAAGCTGTTGTCGCCGGCAGACCGCGAGATCAAGCGCGAGGAAGACGGCAAGCTGGTATGGGACTGGGAAATGGAGCCCGGCAAGTCGCGCGAGACGGTGCTGAAGTTCTCGGTCGACTATCCGGGCGACATCGAGGTGTCCGGCATCTGACGCGCTCAGCGCATCTGGAACGCCTCTTGGTGAAACAGCTCGCTCACCGGCATGCCGCGCCGGTGCAGCCCGTCCTTCAAGGCATCGGCGAATCCCGCCGGGCCGCAGAACCACACGCTGGGCCATGCCGCGCCCGGCTTGTGGTCCGCGGCCAGCTCGGCGGCCGTCAGCGGCCGCTGGGTATCGCTGTAGCGCACATGCAGGGTCACGTTCGGCACGCGCGCGCATAGCGCTTTCAGGTGATCCGCGAACGGCGCGTCGTCGGCGTTGTGGGCGCAGTAGTACAGGGTCGCGACCGGTGCGGTATCCGGGTCCGTCTGCAAGGATTCCATCCATGAAATGAACGGCGTGACGCCGATGCCCGCGGCCACCCAGATCTGCGGCCGCCCATCGTCGCGCTGGAAGTCGAAGCAGCCGTAAGGGCCTTCGATGATGACGTCCTGCCCCACTTGCAGGCTGCGCTGCAGACGCCGCGTGTAATCGCCCAGCGCCTTGATCGAGAACTGCACCCGGCCGGTGCCGTCGTCCGCGCCGGACACCGTAAAGGGATGCGCGCCCTCGCGCCGGTCCGCGGTCAGGAAAGCGAACTGCCCGGCGCGATGGTGCCAGTTGCCCTCCACCCTACAGGTCAGCGCCAGGATGTCGTCCGAAAGATGGTCGATGGCCAGCACCTGCCCCCTGTAGCGGCGCCCGCGTCCGATATTGCCGGTCAGCGCCATGACGGCGCAAACCGTCCCCACCGCCGTGCACAGCGCCACCAGCCAGCCGGCGGGCTGCCACCACCAGGCGGCCGGCGTCAGGACCACGCCATGGAAGGCGACCACCAGGAAGATCACCGCGGCGATGCGGTGGACCTGGCGCCAGATGTGATACGGAAAGCGCCGCCACAAGGTGAGCAACACCATCGCGGCCAGGATCCACACGGCCCATTCGCCGATGTCCTTGGCGGATCCGCGGAACACGTCCAGCAAAGCGGCCGCGCGCGGCGTCTTGGGCACGGGGTCGAACAACGCCAGCAGCAGCGGCTTGCCCAGCTTGATCAGGTAATGCGCCGCCGCCAGCGCGGCAGCCAGGATGCCGCTCCATTTGTGCAGCCGGTACATCTTGTCCAGCCCGCCCATCCGCGTTTCCAGCCACATGGGGCGCACCGCCAGCAGCATGATCAGGGCCATGACCGCGTAGGCGCCCAGGCCCGTCAGCAGGATGAGCTGATCGCGCGCGGTCCAGACGTTGAGTTCGGCCGGCGGTTGCGCCCAATAGGCGCCGGCCCAGGCCAGCAGGGAAATCAGCAGAACAGCGGCCAGTATGCGTCGCATCGGTTCATCGCTCCATCTTGGGGACCGCGCCACCGTGCGCAGCCCGCATGAAGCCATGGTAAATCCGCCCGTGGGGGCAATTTTCCATGCGCGGGCGCAGTCTTGATCGGGGTCAAGTCCGCCGACAATCGGGAGGGCCCGCAGGAGCCCGGCCTGCGCCAGGATACCCCATTGCGCCGCGCGGATGACTCAATGGCTGCGGCAGAATTCGAAGAAGGCGTCGGGTTCCAGCGGCACGGAAATGCCGTAGCCTTGCGCCACGTCGCAGCCCAGTTCGCGCAGCAGCTCCACGTCGCGCTCGTGCTCCACCCCTTCGGCGATCACGCGCCGGCCCAGCACGCGGCCCATCTCGATGGCGGCGGCGACCACCGCGCGCGACGCGGGCTCGCGATGCATATGGACGATGAAGTCGCGGTCTATCTTCAGTTCGGTGAAGGGCATGGCCGAGAACAGGCGCATGGACGCGATGCCCGCGCCGAAGTCATCCATCGCCAATTCAAAGCCGCGCACGCGCAGCAGGTTCAGCGCCGAAGACAAGGCCAGCCAATCGGTCACCGGCTCGTCCTCGGTCAGCTCGACCTTGATCAGCCGGGCCGGCAGGCCGGCCTGCGCCACGCGCTGCTCCAGCAGGCCCGGCAGGTCGCGCGAACACAATGTGGAGGCCGAGGCGTTGATCGCGATGGGCACGGCGATGTCCTCGGCATGCATGCGCTGCTGCAGCTCCAGCACCGTGTCGGTCACCCGGCAGAACAAGGTCCGGTCCAGTCCCAGCCGATGCGCCGCAGGCACGAAGTCCGCCGCCGGAATCGCGCCCAGTTCGGGGTGGTCCCAGCGCGACAGCGCCTCGGCGGCCAGCACGCGCCCTGTCGACAAGCTCATCTGCGGCTGCAGCACCACGCTCATGCCCTGCCCCGTGATCAGCGCATGGCCCAGCGCCGCCTCGATGACGTCGCGCCGAAGCGAGCGCGGCCGGGGCGAGGCGGCATCGTCCTCATCGATGCTGCGCAGCGCCGTCTTGATGGCCTGCTGCATGGCCGTGCGGGACACCGGCTTGGACAGCGCCTGCGCGGACGGACAGCCGGCCTGCAAGGCCAGCCGCACATGCGACTGCAACAGTTCATCGCTGAGGCTGCTGATCCAGATGATGGGCGGCATGCTCTTGAGCCGCCCGGCGTCCACCAGGCGCCGCAGTTCGTTCGGCAGCCGCGTGCCGTCGCCCTCGCCCGTGACGATATCGCTGATGACCACGTCGTAGAACTGGCGCGCCAGCGCGCTGACCGCTTCTATGCTGCTGCCCAGGCCGGCGACCCGGCGGAAACCCAGCGCCAGCAATACGTTCTGCAGATAGGCGCGTTCAACCGGATGGTCTTCGACGAGAAGTATCCGTCGGGTCCCGCCGGGTTCCGTTTTAGGCATGGTCTACCGTCCTACTCATATAGGGCGGGCCCCCGCAGGCGGCCGCTGGAAAACTGTGTACACCATGCTAAGGCATCTGCGCGCGCCCTGTCGTTATCGCTAACGGGTTAATGCAGCCCCATCGCCGATAGTCGTAGTATTCGCGGCATCAGCCAGACGGAGGCAGCCTTCCGTCGCCCCACGGCGCGGCCGGTGCCATAATAGATGTCTTTCTTTCCGCATCTACGGCACGGAGCTACCCTTGACCCGCATTGACGACCCCCTGCACGACCGCGAGGTCGGCGCGGCCGACTCCACCCAGGACAACACGCGCACCGACGACACCCGCATCAGCGCGGTGCGCCCCTTGATCTCGCCCGCCCTGCTGCAGGATGAACTGCCGGTGTCGGCCGAGATCCAGACGCTGGTCGAGCAAAGCCGCGTCCAGATCGCCGACGTGCTGCACGGCCGCGACGACCGCCTGGTGCTGGTGGTGGGCCCCTGTTCCATCCACGACCATGGCCAGGCCATGGAATACGCGCGCCTGCTGCGCACCGCCGCCGAACAGCACCAGAAAGACTTGCTCATCGTCATGCGCGTGTACTTCGAGAAGCCGCGCACCACCGTGGGCTGGAAGGGCTATATCAACGACCCGCGCCTGGACGGCAGCTTCCGCATCAATGAAGGCCTGCGCCGCGCGCGCGAACTGCTGCTGGACATCAGCGGCCTGGGCCTGCCGATCGCCACCGAATTCCTGGACCTGCTCAGCCCGCAATACATTGCCGACCTGATCGCCTGGGGCGCCATTGGCGCGCGCACCACCGAAAGCCCCAGCCACCGACAGCTGAGTTCCGGCCTGAGCTGTCCGCTGGGCTTCAAGAACGGCACCGACGGCGGCGTGCAGATCGCCGCCGACGCCATGGTCGCGGCCAGCGCCAAGCACGCTTTCATGGGCATGACCAAGATGGGCATGGCCGCCATCTTCGAGACCCGCGGCAACCAGGACACCCACGTCATCCTGCGCGGCGGCAAGCAAGGCCCGAACTACGACGCGGCCAGCGTCGACGCCTGCTGCGCCGCCCTGCGCGCCGCCGGCCAGCGCGAACAGGTCATGATCGACTGCTCGCACGCCAACTCCAACAAGTCGCATCTGCGCCAGGTCGACGTGGCCAACGATATCGCCGCCCAGATCGCCCAGGGCGACGGCCGCATCACCGGCGTGATGATCGAAAGCCATCTCGAAGAAGGCCGCCAGGACCTGAAGCCCGGCCTGCCGCTGCGCCGCGGCGTGTCCATCACGGACGCCTGCCTGGGCTGGTCGCAGACCGCGCCGGTGCTGGAAACGCTGGCCCTGGCCGTGCGCCAGCGCCGCGAAAAGGCCGCAAAACCGGCCTGAGAACCGCGGCTCTCGGGTCTCTTGCCGCGTACGGCCTCAGCGGCCGACGCGGTAAGGCGCCGGATCCATGTCCGGCGCCTGGCCGGTGATCATGCTTGCCAGCAGCTTGCCCGTCACCGGACCCAGCGTGAAGCCATGATGCGCATGGCCGAACGCCAGCCACAAGCCGGGATGGCGCGGCGCCGGTCCGATGACCGGCCGCATGTCCGGCATGCAAGGCCGGCAACCCATCCACGGTTCGCGCTCCACGGCCTCGCCCAGCGGCAGCAGTTGCCGCGCCAGCGTCCGCGTGCGCTCGATCTGGATCGGTGAAGGCGGCGCATCGCGCGCCGCGAATTCCGCGCCCGTGGTCAGGCGCACGCCCAGGGTCATGGGCGTCACGACGAAACCGCTTTCGATATCCGCCACCGGGTGCGACAAGGTCGCCCCCTCTTCCAACGCGTAATGCTGGTGATAGCCGCGCTTGACCGCCATGGGGATGCGATAGCCCAGCGGGCGCAGGACGTCCGGCGACCACGGGCCCAGCGCCACCACCACGTCGCGGGCCTCGATCGGCCCTTGTTCTCCCTGCACCTGCCAACCCTTGCCTGACGGCTTGAGGCTGCGCGCGTCGCCGCGCGCCAGCACGCCGCCGCGCCGCTCGAACAAGGCCGCGTAGCCGCGCGTCACCGCGCCCGGGTCCGACACATTGACCGGATCCAGCCAGTGCACCGCGCCCGCCATGCGCGACAGCGAAGGTTCCAGCGCCGCCAGCGCCTTGCGGTCCAGCACGCGGTGGTTCAGCCCGTAAGGCGCGAGCGCTTGGGCCTCGGCCACGGCCCGGGCCAGGCCGGCCTCGCTGCGCATGCCATCGATCCAGCCGCTGCGCCGGAACAGGTGGGAGATGCCGGCCTCGTCCTTGAGCGCGTCATGTTCGGCGACGCAGCGCTCGATCAACGGCAGCATGGCCTCGGCCGCGCGCGCCAGCCGCGACGGCGCCGAATGCCACCAGTAACGCAGCAGCCATGGCGCGATGCGCGGCAAAAAGCGCGGGTGATAGCTCACGTCAGGCGTGTTGTTCCTGGCATAGCGCCACAGGCTGCGCCAGTCGCGCGGGAAGGCATAGGGAATCACTCTGGCCCGTTCGATCAGGCCCGCGTTGCCGTAGCTGGTTTCCTCGCCAGGGCCGCGCCGGTCCAGCAGCACCACTGAACGGCCGCGCGCCGCCAGATGCAGGGCGGTGCTCACCCCGACGATGCCCGCACCCAGGACCAAGGCGTCTGTTTTCATGCGGCGCATTCTGCGCTTGCGTGCGGTGTTCGGCAAGGGCGCGCGCGCGTAGAATCCCCGGCTGCACGCCCTGCCCTCCGCGCCCACGCTCCAATCGAGGAATACGTCATGACCAGCCCCCGCCTGCAACCCGTCACGCTCGCCGGCGAGGTCGTACGCCTGGAACCGCTGACCGCCAGCCATGCCGCGCCGCTTGCGCAGGTGGGCCTGCACCCCGAACTGTGGCGTCTGCAACCCGAGCCCGTGCAGACGCTGGACGATATGCAGCGCTATGTCGACCGTGCGCTGGCTGGCCAACGCGACGGCAACTGCCTGCCATTCGTCATCGTGCGGCAGGACAACGATCAGATCATCGGCGCGACCCGCTACATGGACATCGCGCTGGCGCACAAACGCCTGGAGATCGGCGGCACATGGCTCACGCCAGCAAGCCAGCGTTCCGGCGCCAATACCGAGGCCAAGTTCTTGTTGTTGCAGCACGCCTTTGAAACAATTGGTATCATGCGGGTTGTATTCAAGACTGAACTGAGCAATATGCAATCGCGCCAGGCCATCCTGCGGATCGGCGGCGTGGAGGAAGGCGTGTTCCGCAAGCACCTGATCGCGCAATCGGGGCGCGTGCGCGACATGGTCTACTTCGCGATCCTCGACGAGGACTGGCCGGCCGTCAAAGCGCGCTTGCTGATGCGCATGCGCCGCGCCGGTTAGCGCGCGCCTCCCGCTCATTTCGCAGCTTGTCCGGGCCGCGAGGCCTGCCCCGCACTATTGAAGCCAGTTATGCAACAGACCTACGCCGCGCCCGCGCGCCACACGATATACATCTACACCGAGGAACAGCGCGGCAACCAGCTGGTCGAGTCGCTGGTGCTCGGCATGCTCTCCGACATATCGGGGTCCGACAAACTCGTGGTGGTGCAGGATCCGCACAGCAGCCTGAAGTTCGTCTATCGCATCGATCACGACAGCAGCAATCTGGACGCCGCGGCAATCACCGAACAGGACGCGTCCCTTTTCAATGGCAAGACCTCGGTCCAGATCAACTCGATGACCTATCGCCTCGGCACGGCCGAGAACGCGATGAAATTGCTGCGTGGCAAAAACCAGTGGATACAGGACAAGGGCGCGGTGCTGTCCGTGCTGCTGCAGAACGCCGCTGCCCGCAAGACCCGCTTCGCCCCGCCCCGCATCGAGCGCGACCGCATGCGCAAGGTACCGCCGGGCGTTGCCGTCGAACACCTGCCTACATAAAAAGCACAGTATCCACAGGGCCGGCCTTATCCACAATTTCTGTGGATAAAAAAGCCTCGAACCCACGGCTGATGGCCGTTCGACCGATGCGCAACGGGCTGCTCATTTTTTGACCACTAAAAGAATGGGCGGCGCGCGGCTGCCATCCTTGATTCTTGACGCGGCGCCGCAGGGGCGATGATGATATTCTCCGCAAGCGCGCGATACGAAAAATATCGCGCTCGCGGACTCCCCCTATACAAGAAGACCCACATACAAGGAGCGGATAGCGTGTTTGCATTCGAAGGTCCCTGCGCGCAACCGCTGACGCCGGATTCGCCGTGACCATCATCATCGTCGACGACCACGGAGACTGGCGCGACACCATCGCTGAATACATCGAGGATCTGGGCCTGGGCCGCAGCATCCTCACCGCCGGTTCCCTCGCGGAGCTGGACCAACTGCTGCTCACCGTGACGCCAGGCATCCTGGTGCTGGACGCCATGCTGCCCGACGGCGATGCGCTGACCCGCGTCTCGCACCTGCGGACCTCCTTCCCGTCGATGGGCATCATCATGCTCACCGGCCGCCTCTTGAGCGAAGACAAGGTCTCGGGCCTGAGTCTGGGCGCGGACCACTACCTGACCAAGCCCGTCAATCTGGCCGAGCTTGGCGCCACGCTGGTGTCGCTGTCGCGCCGACTGCGGGTGGTGCCGGCGGGCGAAGCCGACGCCGCGGAATCGGATGCCTGGCGTTTCGATCCGTCGCGGCGCATGCTGGTATCGCCCAAGCAGGTCTGCGTGGACATCACCGATACCGAAAGCCGGCTGATCGGCGCGCTGATCCAGGCCGCGCCGCTACCCCTGTCGCGCGCACGCCTGATCGAGGCGCTGGGCGCCAGCGTGGAGGCCTACGACACGCACAGGCTGGACGCCCACATGCACCGCCTGCGCCGCAAGCTGCGCGCGCAGGCCGGCGGCGACATGGGCATACGCACGGTGTACGGCGTGGGCTATGTGTGCACCACGCCTGTGCAGATCGTCGGCAATACCAAGAACTGAAAACCGCCTCATGACGCTACCTATCCGCCCTCGCCGTTCCGTACTCTATATGCCTGGCGCCAACCCGCGCGCACTGGACAAGGCGCGCAGCCTGGACGCCGACGTCCTGATCCTCGACCTGGAGGATGCCGTCGCGCCGGACGCCAAGGCACAAGCCCGCGAGCAAGTCGCCGCGGCCTTGCGCGCCGGCGGCTATGGGCGCCGCGAATGCGTGGTACGCATCAATGCGCTGGACACGGCCTGGGGCCTGGACGACGTCAGGGCCATCGCCCAGGCGGGCGCGGACGCCGTGCTGCTGCCCAAGGTGCAGTCCCCCGCCGAGCTCGACGCGCTCGCGCGGGCGCTGGACGCGGCGGGCGCGCCAGCCAGCCTGCCCTTGTGGGCCATGGCCGAAACGCCTTTGGGATTTCTGCGTCTGGACGCCATCGCTTCCGGCCACGCGCGGCTGGCGGCCATCGTCGTGGGCACCTCGGACCTGGTAAAGGATCTGCACGCGCGCCACACGCCGTCACGCGAAGAAACCTTGCTGGCGCGCTCGATGGCGGTGATGGCGGCGCGGGCCCACGGCCTGGCGGCGCTGGACGGCGTGCATCTGGACCTGCACGACGACACGGGCCTGGAGGCCGCCTGCAAACAGGGACGCGACCAGGGCTTCGATGGCAAGACGCTCATCCATCCCAGGCAGATAGCGGCAGCCAACGCCGCCTTCGCGCCCTCGGCGGAAGAACTTGCCGCCGCGCGCAAGCGCCTGGACGCCTGGCGCGCCGCGCAGGCCGCCGGCCTGGGCGTGGCCGTGGTCGACGGCGCGCTGGTGGAAAACCTGCATGCGCGCGAAGCGGAACGCGTGCTGGCGCTGGCCGAGGCCATCGCACAAGCCTGGTGACAACAGCGGCGACAGCAGTAATATCGGCTTTCAAATGCATATTGTCGGTAACGCCGGGCCAGGCGCGTGATCGGCGTATCGGGGAGCGGTCGTGACGTTGATCTTGCGGCAAATGTCGATCTCATTCTGCGTGGCGGCGTTGTGGGCCGCCACGGCGGCGGGCTTGCCGGCGCCGGCGCGGGCCCAGGCCGCCAATTTCCATCCCTGCAATTCCCAGCCTTCCCTGCCGATGTGCCTGCATGGCTATGGCAAGCGCATAGCAGTGCAGCGCTGGGGCGCGCAGCCCGACCCGCTGGACCCGGACGCGGCCGTCAACGCCTCGCTGGTCACGCGCGACCCGGCCAAGGAAATCGGCAAGCTCAAATCCAGCACGATCCTGGTGCAGGACATGGACACCTCCGAAGTCCTGTTCGCGCGCAACGAGGACGCCGTGCGGCCCATCGCCTCCATCACCAAGCTCATGGCGGCGCTGACGCTGGTCAAGGCCGGCCTGCCCATGGACGAACTCATCACCATCGACGCCAGCGACACCCGCTCCACCAGCGAGCTGCCTTCGCGCCTGACCGCCGGCACCAAGCTGAGCCGCGCCGATCTGCTGCGCCTGGCGCTGGTCCCGTCCGAGAACAGCGCCGCGCAGGCCCTGGGCCGCACCTATACCGGCGGCACCGTCGCCTTCGTCGCGGCAATGAACGCCGAAGCCCGCGCGCTGGGCATGACCGACTCCAGCTTCGCCGAACCCAGCGGCCTGTCCAACGAAAACCAGTCTTCGGCCAAGGATCTGGTCAAGTTGCTGCAGGCGATTTCCGCGCAGCCGCTCTTGCGGCAATACACCGGCGAGACCAGCTACCAGGCCGCCGGCCAGACCTTCCGCAACACCAACATCCTGGTGGGCCGCCCGCAATGGGACATCCTCGTGTCCAAGACCGGCACCACCCGCGAAGCCGGCGATTGCCTGGTGATGGCGGTCAAGGTCGGCAAGCGCAACCTGGCCATGGTGCTGCTCAACGCGCAGGGCATTAACGGCTCGCGCTTCGGCGACGCGGTTCGCCTGCGCCGGGTGCTCGACAGCCGGTACGCCTCACGCTGATTGACGGCATCGCGCGCCAAGCCCGGTACAATACCGGCCTTTGACGCGGAACGAACGCCCGTTCCGTCCGCCCGCCGCGCCGCCTGAGCGCCCTACTTCCCCGATTATTTTTCATTGCGCCTGGCCGGCGGGAATCCTGCCGCGTCCCCTGTTGCACCATCCATGATCCGCTTCCAACAAGTTTCCCTCATGCGCGGCGTCAAGCCCTTGCTCGACAAGGTCGACCTGCTGCTCAACCCCGGCGACAAGATCGGCCTGATCGGCGCCAACGGCGCCGGCAAGTCCAGCCTGTTCGGTCTCTTGCGCGGCACGCTGCACGCGGACCAGGGCGACCTGGACTATCCGGCCAGCTGGCGCATGGCCTATGTGGCGCAGGAAACGCCCGCGCTCGACCGCCCGGCCATCGAGTACGCCATCGACGGCGACGTGACGCTGCGCAAGCTGGAGGCGGAACTGGCGCAGCTGGAAGCCGAACCGGAAAGCACGGAGAACGGCCTGCGCATGGCCGACATCTACGCCGCGCTGGCCGACGCCGACGCGTACACCGTGCATTCGCGCGCCGAACAGCTGCTGACTGGCCTGGGCTTCACGCAGGCGCAGATGCACCTGCCGTTGACGAGCTTTTCCGGCGGCTGGCGCATGCGCCTGAACCTGGCGCAGGCGCTGATGTGCCCGTCCGACCTGCTGCTGCTGGACGAGCCCACCAACCACCTGGATCTGGACGCCATCATCTGGCTGGAAGACTGGCTCAAGCGCTATCCGGGCACGCTCATCGTCATCTCGCATGACCGCGACTTCCTGGACGGCGTGGTCAACGTCATCGTCCATATCGACGAGCGCAAGCTCAAGCGCTATTCGGGCAACTATTCGTCCTTCGAGCGCCAGCGCGCCGCGCAGCTGGAGCTGGCGCAAGGCATGCTGGAAAAGCAGATGCGCCAACGCTCGCACCTGCAATCCTTCATCGACCGCTTCAAGGCCCAGGCCAGCAAGGCGCGCCAGGCGCAGAGCCGTATCAAGGCGCTGGCCCGCATGGAGGAAGTGGCGCCGCTGCGCGCGGCCGCCGAGTTCTCGTTCGAATTCCGCGAGCCCTTGCGCGCGCCCAACCCGCTCCTGACCATGGACGCGGTCAGCGCCGGGTATCGCGTCGCGGACGAGGAAACGGAAGTCGAGTCTGACAAGATCATCGTGTCGGGCATCAATTTTTCGCTGCAGGCGGGACAGCGCATCGGCCTGTTGGGCATCAACGGCGCGGGCAAGTCCACCTTCATCAAGACCATCGCGGGCGAACTTGCAACGCTGGCCGGCGAAGCGCAGTTCAACAAGGGGCTGTCCATCGGCTACTTCGCCCAGCACCAGGTGGAGATGCTGCGCCATGACGAATCGCCGCTATGGCACATGACGAAGATCGCGCCGACCGTGCGCGAGCAGGAGCTGCGCAACTTCCTGGGCAGCTTCAACTTCAACGGCAACATGGCCACCAGCTCCATCGCGCCGTTCTCCGGCGGCGAAAAGGCGCGGCTGGCGCTGGCCCTGATCGTGTGGCAGCGTCCCAATCTGCTGCTGCTGGACGAGCCCACCAACCACCTGGACCTGGAAACCCGCGAAGCGCTGACCACCGCGCTGGCGCAGTTCGAAGGCACGCTGATGCTGGTGTCGCACGACCGCCATCTGCTGCGCGCCACCACCGATGAATTCATCATCGTGGCCGACGGCGAAGTCAGCCCGTTTGACGGCGACCTGGACGACTACAAGGACTGGCTCTACAAGACCAAGCTGGCCGCCAAGGCCGCTTGAAGCCGGGCGCGGGCGGCCTGCCCGCGCCACCTCACGCCAGCGCGCTGGGATAGGGGCTGGTGTCGATGTGTTCCAGCATGCCGTAGGCCAGCCGTTCCAGCAGCCGCGCGCGGTCGGCGGCATGCGCGGGGTCTTCCCACAGGTTGCGCAGCTCGTGCGGGTCCTGATTCAGGTCATAGAGCTCGCCCCAGCGCGCGCCGTCGTAGACCGTGACGCGAAATCCGTCGGCCAGCAGCGTGCGGCAGCGGATGCGGCTGTTGAAGCCCAGTATCACGCGCTGCCCTTCTTCCTCGATCATCAGCGCGTCGCGCACGGCAGCCTCGGTTCCTCCGATGAGGCCTGCCATGTCGCGCCCCTGGATGCCGTTATAGGGCTGCACGCCAGCGCGCGCCAGCACCGTGGGCGCGACGTCGATGGTGCTGAGCAAGGCGTCGCTTGCCGCGCCCGCCGTTCGCGCCGCGGCGGGGTCGCGCCAGATGAACGGCACGCGGGTCAGGCCGCGGTAATGGATGGGTCCCTTCAGCATCAACTGATGGTCGCCCAGGTAATCCCCATGGTCGCTGGTGAAGATCACCACCGTATTGTCGGCCAGCCCCAGCGCGTCGAGTTCGGCCAGCACGCGGCCGATCTGGTTGTCGATGTTGGCGATCGACCCATAGTTCAGCGCCAGCGCTTCGCGCGCCTCGCGCTCGTTGCAGGAAAAGATCGCGGGCGTGTGCTTGACCGCCGTGCCCGCGTCGCGCTGCGCGCGCAGCCAGGCCACGTGCGGCGGCGGCGTATCCTGGCCGTGGAACGACGCAGGCAGCTCCATGTCCTCGGGCTTGTGCAGGTCCCAGAACCGCCCCGGCGGCGTGAAAGGATGGTGCGGATCCGGAAACGAGCATTGCAGGAAGAATGGCTGCCCGGAAGCCGCATAGCCGCGCAACGCCTCGATGCCGCGGTCGGCGATGTAGGCAGTGGGATAGAGTTCTTCCGGCACGCGCGTGCGCCAGGCCTGGCGGATGCGCGTCAGCTCGTATTCCGGCGCGGGGATGGCATGAGCCGGGCCGATCAGCGCCTCGATCTCGGGATGCTCGCGCCGCAGCCAATGCCGGTAGTGACCGTGCACGTCGTCGCTATGGTCGTCGACCAGGTCTACCTGCTCGAAGCCGTAATACGGATAGCTCAGATCGTGGTCGGGGCGTTCGAGCCACAGCTTGCGCTGCTCCTGGTCGTACCGGCCGGCGTCAGGCTCGACCGCCTCGCGCGGCAATCTGTCTTCGGCGCGCACCGGCCACGATGGAGGTATGTCCGTCATGTTCTGCAGGTGCACCTTGCCGACCAGCGACGTGCCGTAGCCGGCTTCGCGCATGGCCTCGACGAAGGTGCGGCTGCGCAGCGACAGCGCGATGCCGTTGTGGCGCGCGCCGTGCGCGGACGGATAGCGGCCGGTCATCAAACTGGCGCGGTTCGGCATGCAGATGGGCGTGGCCACGTGCATGTTGTCGGCGCGCCAACCCGACTCGGCCAGACGGTCCAGGTTGGGCGTGTGGACCACGCGGTTGCCATAGGACCCCAAATGGTCGGCGCGGTGCTGGTCGGTAATGAACAGCAGGAAGTTGACGGGCTTCGCAGCGGACGTCATTGCTTCGCTCCCGACATCTCCACGGCGGAACGCCAGGCCGGCATGTCGCGCTTGACCATGTCGCCGAAGGCATCGGGCGTCATGTAGATCGGCACCATGCCCAGCGGCTGCAAGGCCTGCGCGAATGCGCTGTCGGTCAGTACCGCCTCCAGGTCCGCGTTCAGTTTCTTCACCACTGCGGGCGGCGTGCCGGCGGGCGCGAACAGGCCGATCCACGACCGCACGGCGACTCCGGCGGCCACGTCCGAGAACAACGGCACATCGGGCAGCGCCGCATACTTTTCAGTATTGGCCACGCCCAGCACCTTGACCTTGCCGGATGCGAGGAACGGAATGGCCGGCGCGATGCCGCCTATCATCAGCGGCACGTGGCCCGCGACCAGATCGGCCATCGCTGGCGCGGCGCCCTTATAAGGCGCGTGCACCACGTCCAGGCCGGCGGCGTGCTTCAACTGCTCCATTGCCAGCTGGTGCACCGTGCCCAGGCCGGGCGAGCCATAGGTGTACTTGCCGGGATTGGCCTTGATCAGTTTGACGGCATCCGCCAGCGTCGACGCCGGAAACTCGGCATTGGCCAGCAGCACCACCACGTTGTCCGCCACCAGGCCGACCGGCGCGAAATCGCGCACCGGGTCGTACGGCAGGCTGGAATACAGCGCGCTGTTGATGCCGTGCGTGTTGGTGGTGCCCATCAGCAGCGTATAGCCGTCGGGCGCGGCGCGCGCCACCATGGACGCGGCGATGTTGCCGCCCGCGCCCGGCTTGTTCTCCACTACCAGCGTGTAGCCGCGCGGCTCCAGGCGCTGCGCCAGTTGGCGCGCCAGCACGTCCACCGCACCGCCGGGCGAGAACGGCACCACGATCTGCACCGGCCGCGCCGGGTAGGTATCCGCAGCCGCCGCCGCACCCGCAATGCCACAGGCCCAGCTCGCGGCCAGGGCCATCCAGAACTTCTTCATGAATCGTCTCCATCCCGGCGTCCTTCCCGGCCCAGCCTGGGCAACGCCTGTCTTTCGTAGAGCGGCAAGTATGCCTAGCGCCCGGTGTCGGCGTGAAATGAAATAAACTGAACGATTCATAACCATTTGAATATGTATCGCCCATGCCTGACCGCGCCGGCACCCACCTCAAGCGACGTCATGCTGAGCTGCTGGTCGCACTGGACGACGAACGCCACCTGGGGCGCGCGGCCGAACGCCTGCATATGTCCCAGCCCGCCGCCTCCAAGGCGCTGGCGCAGCTGGAGGAACAGGTGGGCTACGCGCTATTCGAGCGCGGGACCCGGGGCACCCTGCCGACAAATGCCGGAATGGTTATGATCCGCCACGCCCGCCACAGCCTGGGCGCAGCCCAGCGCGTGGCGGCCGAACTGCGGGCCGCCGAAGAACGCGGCGCCAGCCTGCTGCGCCTGGGCACCCTGCCCTCGGCCGCGCCCCATCTGGCGCCGCAACTGATCGCCCATCTGCTGGGCCTGGCGCCGCGGCTGGAAGTGAAACTGGTGGAAGGCGCGCTCGGCGAACTCATGGACAAGCTGGCGCGCGACGAGCTGGACATCGTGCTGGGCCGCCTGGGCAGCCGCCTGCTGCCCGCGGACTGCGAGGTGATCCGCCTGCACGAAGAACCTATCCTGGTGGTGGCGCGCCCCGGCCATCCGCTGGCGGCAAGCGAGGCGCTCGCGGCCGCCGAACTGGCGCGCTGGCCCTGGGTGCTGCCGCTGGAAGCCACCATGATGCGCGAGCGTCTGGACGAGGCTTTCGTGCATGCCGGCGCGCACGCACCAGTTTCCAGTATCCAGTCCAATTCGCTGCTGGCCACCCTGGCCCTGCTGGCCCAGGACGATCGCCTGGCTGCCTTGCCCCAGGCGATTGCGCGCTACTGCGAGCGGCAAGGCAGCGTGACCGTGCTGCCGCTACGGCTGGACGCCAACTTCGGCGCCATCGGCGCCGTGGTCAACCGCAACACGGCCGGCATGCCGGTGGTGCAGGCGGCGATGGCGTGGCTGCGCGGCTTGTCGGCAGGCGCGAATCAGACCGCGCCGGACCCAGGCGCCTGATATCCCAGCAGCACGCTGGCGGCTTCGGCCTCGCGCCGTACCGCCTGCGCGATCGGGCCGTCCGCCGAGGCGTCGAATCCGCCCGTCGCGCCCAGCGCAGTCAGCGCGGCGCAGGGGCGGCCGTTGTGGTCCAGGAGCGGCGCCGACACCGCGCTGATGCCCTTCAGATTGGTGTCGCGCACCGTGGCGCAGCCGTCGGCCAGCACCTGGCGGCGCAGGCGGCCGATGGGGTCGGAGGCGTCCAGCAACGCCCGCATGTCGGCGGGCGCACGAGCCAGTTCGGCCTCGGCCAGTGCCCGCACCCGCGCATCGTCCTGCAAGGCCAGGAACACCCGCCCGGTGGCGGACCACAGCATGGACAGCACCGAGCCCATGCGCACGTTGACCGTCACCGGCAGGCCCGGTTCTTCAAAGCGCACGATGGTCGGCCCCTTGTTGCCCATGACCGCGATGAAGCAGGTCACTTCCAGGCCTTCGCGCAGGCGCACCAGGCTGGGCTCGGCCAGGCGGATGGGATCGGCCTGGCGCAGCGCGGCCAGGCCCAGCAGCATCGCTTCCAGTCCCAGGTAGTACTGTTGAGTGGCGGCATCCTGCGCCACCAGGCCCTCTTCCATCAGGCTGACCAGGTAGCGGTGCACCTTGGCGGGGCTTTCGTCCACCTGCGCGGCCAGCAGCGTGAGGCTGGCACGGCCGCCCAGCCGGCCCAACCCCTTCAGCACCGCCATGCCGGTTTCAGCGGCCTGCACGCGCTGGCGCCGTTCGCGCGGCCGGGGCGCGTCGGTAGTCTGGGTGGGGACGGACGAAGGTTCGGGAGTCTGGGTCATGGACGCGGGTTGGGGGCTGCCAGGCGGCTGCGGATGCAGCCCGGAGATTACCCCAATTGAATAATTACGCAATGCGTATATGATTTACGCAATTGTAATCCGGAGCGACGACATGGGCCACCCAACCACCCCTGCAACCCCCGCGCCCGCCAGTACCGGCGGCTGTCCCATCGACCATGCCGCGCTGGCGCGTGCCCAAGGCTGTCCGGTCAGCCCGCGCGCCGCGGAATTCGATCCGTTCGGCGACGGCTACCAACAGGACCCGCCCGAGTACGTGCGCTGGGCGCGCGAACAGGAACCCGTGTTCTACAGCCCCAAGCTGGGCTATTGGGTGGTCACGCGCTACGACGACATCAAGGCCGTGTTCCGCGACAACCACACCTACAGCCCCTCCATCGCGCTGGAAAAGATCACGCCGACCGGCCCCGAGGCCAACGCAGTGCTGGCCAGCTACGGCTACGCGATGAACCGCACCCTGGTCAACGAGGACGAACCGGCCCACATGCCGCGCCGCCGCGTGCTGATGGATCCGTTCACGCCGGACGAACTCAAGCACCACGAACCCATGGTGCGGCGCCTGACGCGCGAGTATGTGGACCGTTTCATCAACGACGGCCGCGCCGACCTGGTCGACCAGATGCTGTGGGAAGTGCCCTTGACCGTCGCCCTGCACTTCCTGGGCGTGCCCGAGGAGGACATGGATCTGCTGCGCCAGTACTCCATCGCCCACACCGTCAATACCTGGGGCCGGCCCAAGCCGGAAGAACAGGTGGCGGTGGCGCATGCGGTAGGTAATTTCTGGCAACTGGCGGGCAAGATCCTGGACAAGATGCGCCAGGATCCCGATGCCCCGGGCTGGATGCAGTACGGCATCCGCAAGCAGAAGGACCATCCGGAGGTCGTCACCGACTCGTACCTGCATTCGATGATGATGGCCGGCATCGTCGCGGCGCATGAGACCACCGCCAACGCCTCGGCCAACGCCATCAAGCTGCTGCTGCAGCATCCCGACGCCTGGCGCGAACTGTGCGAGGACCCCGGCCTGCTGCCCAACGCGGTCGAGGAATGCCTGCGCCACAACGGCTCGGTCGCGGCCTGGCGCCGCCTGGCCACGCGCGACACCGAGATCGCCGGCGTGGCGATTCCCGCGGGCGCCAAGCTGCTGATCGTGTCCTCGTCGGCCAACCACGACGAACGCCATTTCGCCGACGCCGACTTCTTCGACATCCGCCGCGACAATGCCAGCGACCAGCTGACCTTCGGCTATGGCGCGCACCAGTGCATGGGCAAGAACCTGGCGCGCATGGAGATGCAGATCTTCCTGGAAGAGCTGACCCGCCGCCTGCCGCATATGCGCCTGGCCGAACAGCAGTTCACCTACGTGCCGAACACCTCGTTCCGCGGCCCCGAGCATCTGTGGGTGGAATGGAACCCGGCCGACAACCCCGAGCGCCGCGACGCCGCCCTGCTGGATCAGGTGCAGCCGGTGCGCATCGGCGAGCCCTCGACCCACGCGATCAGCCGCAAGCTGGTGGTGACGCAGGTCACGGCCGCGGCCGACGGCATTGCGCGCATCAGGCTCGAATCGCCTGACGGCAAGCCGCTGCCGCGCTGGACGCCCGGCTCGCACATCGACGTCGAATGCGGCGACACGGGCCTGTCGCGCCAATACTCGCTCTGCGGCGATCCGGCCGCCGCGAATGCATTGGAGATCGCCGTGCTCAAGGAAACGGCAGGCCGCGGCGGTTCCGCCTGGATCCACCAGCACCTGCGCGCGGGCAGCATCGTGCGCGCACGCGGCCCGCGCAACCATTTCCGCATGGACGAAAGCGCCAAACGTCTGATCCTCATCGCCGGCGGCATCGGCATCACGCCCATCAGCGCCATGGCGCGCCGCGCGCGCGAGCTGGGCCTGGATTACGAACTGCACTACAGCGGACGCTCGCGCGCCTGCATGGCCATGCTGGACGAACTGCTGCAGCTGCATGGCGCGCGCCTGCATCTGCATATCAGCGAGGAAGGCAGCCGCAACGACTTCGCCGCCCTGCTGTCCCGTCCCGAGGCCGGCGTCCAGATCTACGCCTGCGGCCCCGAGCGCATGCTGGATGCCCTGCAAGCCGCCTGCGCCGCCTGGCCCGAGGACAGCCTGCGCGTGGAGCACTTCCATTCCACGCTCGCCACCCTGGACCCGTCCAAGGAACACGCCTTCGAGGCCGAGCTGAAGGACTCCGGCATCGTCGTGCAAGTGCCTGCCGACCAGACGCTGCTGAGCGCGCTGCGCAGCGCCAACATCGACGTGCAGAGCGATTGCGAGGAAGGTCTCTGCGGCTCCTGCGAGGTGCGCGTGCTGGGCGGCGCGGTCGATCACCGCGACGTGGTGCTGACCCGCGCCGAACGCGAGGCCGGCACCCGCATGATGGCTTGCTGCTCCCGCGCCCAGGGCAAGCGCATCGTGCTGGAGCTGTAGCGGCTGGCGTGCCTGCAATGTCGCGCCCTTGCGCCCGGCGGCGCATGCGCGCATTCATATGCCTGAAGTGCGCCTGAAAGCGGTAGAATTCACCCCTCTGCTCATCACCACATCGTCCCGCTGCAACGCGGGACGACGTTTTTTGACGCGGCCAGTCCCGGGCCTGAAGGCGGGCCCCTTGCGGGCCGGCCCGTGCCGCGGCCGGCCGCGGGGTAATTTCTCAGCGCTCCTAGATGCCGATCAAAGACCAACTATTCCTCGCCAGCCAGTATCTTGCCCCTCACCACCTGGTGTCGCGGCTCTTCGGGTACGCATCCGACTGCCGGGAACCCGCGGTCAAGAACTGGATGATTTCGCGCTTCGTCCGCCGCTATGGCGTGGACATGCGCGAGGCGCTGCAGGAAGACCCGCTGGCCTATGACTGCTTCAACGACTTCTTCACGCGGGCATTGAAAGAAGACGCGCGGCCCCTGGACGACGAGCCGGGCTCGGTGGTGTGTCCGGCCGACGGCGCCATCAGCCAGATGGGCGCTATCGAACATGGCCGCATCTTCCAGGCCAAGGGCCATAGCTACGGCCTGGCCGACCTGCTGGGCGGCGACGCCGAACGCGCGGCCCCGTTCCAGGGCGGCGAATTCGCCACCGTCTATCTGTCGCCCAAGGATTACCACCGCGTGCACATGCCGGTCGCCGGCACTCTGCGCGAAATGATCCACGTACCCGGCCGCCTGTTCTCGGTCAACCCGCTGACCGCCCGCAACGTGCCGCGCCTGTTCGCGCGCAACGAACGCGTGGTCTGCATCTTCGACACCGAGCACGGACCGATGGCCCTGGTGCTGGTGGGTGCCATGATCGTCGCGTCCATCGAGACGGTGTGGGCCGGCCTGGTCACGCCGCACAAGCGCCGCGTGAAAGCCACCCGCTACGACGACGCGGCGCGCGCCCCGATCCACCTGGCCAAGGGCGCGGAAATGGGCCGCTTCAAGCTGGGCTCCACCGCCATCGTGCTGTTCGGTCCCAACCAGATCCGCTGGGCCGACACGCCTGCCGTGCTGGGTCCGGTGCGCATGGGCGAACTGATGGCGCTGCCTGCGTAGTTTTCTCCGCAAATATTCGATTTATTCGAAATTGGATGTCTGGTTTTATTCGCTTTATGCGATGAATCGGCGTTGCTAGATTACGGGCTTTTGCCGGCCCGCCATGACATCCCTGCTCTCGTCCTCCGCCAGTCCCCGCGCCGCCTCGGCCGACCGCCCCTTGCCCCGCGCGCTGGCGCGCATGCTATCGCTGGACGACTTCGAGGCGGCGGCGAAACGCCGCCTGCCGCGGCCGATCTTCGGCTATGTCGCGGGCGCGGCCGAAGACAACCAGTCCCTGCGCGGCAACCGCAACGCCTTTACGCAGTACGCGTTTTCGCCGCGCGTGCTGGTGGACGTGTCGCGCCGCACGCAGCAAACCGAACTCTTCGGCCGCCGCTATGCCTCGCCCTTCGGCATTGCTCCGATGGGCATCAGCGCGCTGTCGGCCTACCGCGGCGACATCGTGCTGGCCCGCGCCGCGCGTGAGCAAGGCATACCCGCCATCCTAAGCGGCACCTCGCTGATCCCGCTGGAAGACGTCATCCGCGCGGCGCCCGGCACCTGGTTCCAGGCCTATCTGCCTGGCGATCCGCAGCGCATCGACGCGCTGGTCGAACGCGCCCGCCGCGCCGGCTACGAAACCCTGGTGCTGACGGTGGACATTCCCGTGTCGGCCAACCGCGAGAACAACGTGCGCACCGGCTTCTCCACCCCGCTCAAGCCCAGCCTGCGCCTGGCCTGGGATGGCTTGACGCGGCCGCGCTGGCTGGCCGGCACGTTCATGCGCACGCTGTTGGCCCATGGCATGCCGCATTTCGAGAACTCCTTTGCCACGCGCGGCGCGCCGATCGTGTCGTCGTCGGTGCTGCGCGACTTCAGCGCGCGCGATCACCTCAGCTGGGAACATGTGGCGCGCATCCGCCGCCAATGGCCAGGCACGCTGATCATCAAGGGCATCCTGCATCCGCAGGACGCGGCGCTGGCGCGCCAGCACGGCGCAGACGGCATCATCGTGTCCAACCATGGGGGCCGGCAATTGGACGGCGCGGTCTCGCCGCTGCGCGCCCTGCCCGCCATCGCCGAGGCCGCCGGCAACATGACCGTGATGATGGACAGCGGCGTGCGCCGCGGCAGCGACGTGCTCAAAGCCCTGGCGCTGGGCGCGAGCTTCGTCTTCGTCGGCCGGCCCTTCAACTATGCGGCCGCAGTCGGCGGCGAGGCCGGCGTATCGCACGCCATCGGCCTGCTGCGCGCCGAGGTCGACCGCAACATGGCGATGCTGGGCATCAACCATGTACAGGAGATGGGACCGGATTTGCTCGTGCGGGAGTATCCGCACCCGGCATAGAATGGCGGTTCCCTTGCCCCGCGCGCCGCTGCTCCCGGCCTGGCGCGCCCCAGAGCCGCCGTGTCCCTACGCCAATCCTCATTCTTCCTGCGCTTCCTGACCCTGGGCGCCCTGGCTCACGTCTACGTGGGCGCCCGCCTGATCCCCGACGCCCAATTGGGCGGAGCGGGTTCCGCCGCCGCCATTCTTGCCTTGCTGCTGTCCTGCATCCTGATCCCGCTGGGGATGCTGGGGCGTTCGTCCGTGCACCCGCCCTGGGGCGACCGCATTGCCTGGGTCGGGCTGTTCGCGATGGGCCTGTTCTCGTCGCTGTTCGTGCTGACGGTGCTGCGCGACGCTTTGCTGCTGGTGACGTGGCTGGCGAATCTACTGATCGGCGCCGATCTGCCTTGGACCACGCTGCGCCGGGTCAGCGCCTGGGCCGTGCCCATATTGGCCCTCGCCGGAACATTGGTCGGCCTGTACAACGCCCGCAAGCGGGCGCGCGTGGTCGATGTGGACGTGCCCATCGCCGGCCTCGCGCCCGACCTGGACGGCTTCACCATCGTGCAGATCAGCGACATCCACGTTGGCCCGACCATCAAGAAACGCTACGTGCAGGCCATCGTCGACGCCGTCAATGAACAGCTGCCGGACATGATTGCGATCACCGGCGACGTGGTCGACGGCAGCGTCGAGCAGCTTTCCGTACAGGCCAGCCCGCTGGGCCAGCTGCGCGCGCCCCATGGGGTCTATCTGGTGACCGGCAACCATGAATACTATTCGGGCGCCACGCCCTGGATCGCCGAGTTCCGCCGCATGGGGCTGCGCGTGCTGATGAACGAGCACGTGGTCATCCACCCCGCCGGCCTGCCCGTGGTGGTGGCGGGCATCACCGACTACAGCGCCGGCTCGTTCGATCCGCAGCATCGCAGCAATCCCAAGGCGGCGCTGGCGGGCGCGCCCGCCGACGCCATGCCCCGGATACTGCTGGCGCACCAGCCGCGCAGCGCGGCGGCGGCCGAGCCACTCGGCTATACCCTGCAACTGTCCGGCCATACGCATGGCGGACAGTTCTTCCCATGGGGTTTCTTCGTGCGCTTCCAGCAGCCCTATACGGCCGGCCTGCATCGCCTGGGCAAGATGTGGATCTACATCAGCCGCGGCACGGGCTACTGGGGACCGCCCAAGCGCCTGGGCGCACCCTCCGAGATCACGCGCCTGCGGCTGCGCGCGGCCTGAACGGCGCGGCTCAGCCGTTGTCCGGCAAGGGCCCGCGTTCCAGATAGCTGGTCAGGGCGATGTCGCTGGTGGTGTTGGTGATGCCGTCGATCTGATGGATGCGGGCCAGCAGCGCCTCCAGCGCCTGCGTATCACGCACGCGCACTTTCAGCAGCATGGCGCTCTTGCCGGTGATGGTGTGGATCTCTTCCACCTCGGTCAGCTCGGCCAGCCCCAGCACCTGCTGCGTAATGGTCCAGTTGTTGGTGTCCACGTGCACGAAGGCCAGAAGCGGCCGGCCGATGCGCGCGCCGTCCAGTTTGGCGGCAATGCCCTTGATCAGACCATCGCGCTTGAGGCGCTTGACCCGTTCATGCACGGCCGGGGCGGAGAGGTTCAGCATTTTGCCCAATTCGGCGTAGCTGGGGGAGGCATCGTCGGCCAGCAGCGTTAACAGCTTTCGGTCGCGGTCATCAAGATCAGGCATTGGAATCAGGTTCTGCCGAACGGCATTCGAACTTTTACGGAATAAGGAAATATAAGCGTTAACCCTTATTTTATTCCAATAAAATTTCGCGATGCAGAACCGTAGCACCCGCAGCGCCCGCCCCGCCTCTTCCGTCCCCGCCCTGATGTTCGCCGTCAGCGTCGTAGGCTCCAACGGCCTGGCGCTCAGTCCCATCCTGAGCGACGTGGCGCGCTCCTTTTCCACCTCGCCGCTGACCATCAGCACCGCCATTTCCGCCTATGGCGCGGCCACGGCCGCCAGCGCTTTCTTCCTGGCCGCACGCATCGACCGCATCGGCGTACGCCGCTCGCTGCTGGGCGCGATGGCGGTCCTGATTGCCGCGTTGATCCTGTCCGCCTGCGCGCCGCACTGGGTTGTGCTGACGCTGGCGCAAGCCTTGGCGGGCGCCGCTGCGGGGGTCATCCTGCCCGCCGCCTATGGATCTGCCGCGCTGATCGCGCCGCCTGGCCAGGAGGCGCGCACCCTGGGACGCGTCATCGCGGGCTGGTCGGTGTCGCTGGTGGCGGGCGTACCGCTGTCCGCGCTCATCTCCGACGCGGTGGGCTGGCGCGCCACCTACGCCACGCTGGCGCTCTGCGCCGCCATTGCCGTGCTCGGGCTACGCAAGCTGCCGGAACGCCGCGCCGGGAATCCCGCGCCGCTGCGCCTGTCGCGCCTGCTGGCGCCGCTGTCCTACCGCGACGTGCCCGCCCTGCTGTTGGGCTGCCTGGCGTTCTCGTCGGCCTTCTATGGCGTCTACGCCTTCCTGGCGGACCACGTGCGCGGCCTGCTCGCGCTGTCTGCAGGACAGGTGGGCTTCATCGCTTTCGCCTACGGAGCGGGGTTCCTGCTGGCGGGGGTGGCTGGCGCGCCGCTGATCGAGCGGCTGGGGCCGCGCCGCGCCCTGCCGTTGGCGCTGGGCGTGATCGCGCTGGTATATCTGGGGCTGCTGCCGGCCGCGCATGCGTTGAGCGCGGTGCTGGCCATCGCCACGCTATGGGGCGCGGCCTCGCAGCTGAGCCTGAACCTGCTGGTGCTGCTGCTGTCGCGCGCCCGGCCCGAAGAGCGCGGCGCGGTGCTGGGGCTGAACACCTGCACCACCTACCTGGGCGCAAGCGTCGGTACCGCGATCGCCGGCACCATCTACACCCACGCGGGATTCGAAGCGCTGGGCCTGGCCGCGGCCTGCGCCCTGGCTGCCGCGGCGGTGGGCCTGCATTGGCGGCTCAATGGCCGGCGCTCGGCGCGCGGCCAGGCGGCTGCCTGAATGCCATAGGCTGGCGGCAGCAACATCGATCAGTTGCGATACTCCACCGCGCAATCCCTGCCCGACCGCTTGGCTTGATAAAGCGCGAAATCCGCACGGCGCAGCACGTCCGAGGCGGTGGCATCGCCGGGCAGAAAGCCCGCAATGCCGCCGCTGACCGACAGCGTCACCACCGCCCCGTCGATATCCGCCGGATGCTGCCGCAGGCTGGTGCGCAGGCGCTCGCAGATCGCGCGCGCCACCGCCGCATCGGCGTCCGCCAGCAGCACCAGGAACTCCTCGCCGCCCAGCCGACCCACGGAATCGCCCTCGCGCAGACAGGCGCGCAGTTGATCGCAGAAATGCCGCAAAGCGATGTCGCCCCCCAGATGTCCATAGCGGTCGTTGACCTGCTTGAAGTAGTCCAGGTCCAGCATCAGCGCGGTGGTCGGACCGCCCGCGCCACGGCGGACGTCGGCCAGGCGCTCTTCCATCCGCTTGAGGATTTCGGCGCGATTCCAGCAGTCGGTCAGGCTATCCACCCGGGCCATGCGCTCCAGGGCGGCTTCCGCACGCCGGCTTTCGGTGACGTCCATGCCCAGGTTCACAACCTTGCCGTCGGGCAGTTTGACGTTGGACCAGAGCACCGACAATTGCTCGCCGTCGCGCGTGCGCGGCTGCCATTCGCGGAACGAGCGGTCGGGCCGCGCGACGACGCTATCCATCGCACGATCCCGTACGGCCGGATCGGGGTAGAACAGCGCAAAAGGGTTCAGGCTCAGCTTGATCTCGGCTTCGGACCAGCCGAAGCGCCGCACACAGGCGTCGTTCCACAAGGTGCAGCGGCCGTCCTGGTCGAAGGCGTTGATCAGCACCGGCGCCGACCGGAACAGCGCCCCGAACTGCGCGATGACTTCGTTGAGCCGCGCCAGCTCGCGCTCGCGGGCGGCGGCGTCCAGCACAGCGTGCTGCGCGAAACTGGCGAGTATGGCTTGCGCGCTGACGTAGGCTGACGCATCGGCCAGTTCGCGCCTGAAGAGGAAAGCGATGTGACCGCAGGCGACCCCGTTCGCGTCGAAAAGCGTACGCGCCACCCAGGCCCGCACGCGGGCTTCGGCCACCCAGGGATTGTCTTGCGGCGTGTCATGCAGGCAGACATGCGAGGTCTGATCCGCCAGCCGTGCGTGCAAGGCGTCACCCGCGCTCGCGGGACCAGCCGCCAGGCCAGCGCCGCAACTGGCGCTGGCGATCAGTTCCGTCCCGCCGCTGGCGTCCTGCAGCCGCACCCAGGCGTAGTCCACGCCCATGTCCGCGGCCGCGCGGCTGACCAGCGTTTCGAAAAAGCCGGCCTGCGGCCCCGCCGCCAGAATCGCGCTGGCCGCGGCCAGGATGCGGCCGTCATCGACGGGCAGGACCTGGGCACGGACGGCATCGTCGGACGATGGAATACGCATGGCGTGGGGCTCGAGAGTAGAGGGCGCGCCCTGCGGCGCAGCCAAGACGGCGCCTCATCTCCGGGCGGGAGGAAAATTGGGGCCAGTATACGAGCTATCCCTGAGCCGAACTGCCAAGAATCGTCAATGCCTACGCCCCTCGCCCCGCTACCAGGGAAAGTCGATCAGATCGCCATAAAGGCTGCGCAGCTTGGCCTTCACTTCGGCCGAGTTCTGGTAGATCGAGATGAACTTCAACAGGCGCGGGTCCTGCGCGCCGGCCGGCGTGGCCACCCAGCGGATGGCATAGCGCCGCACATTGGCCGGATCGGTGTTGTCAAAGGCCAGGCCGTCCTTCTCGTTCAAGCCGGCCTGCTTGGCGAAGGTGGTGTACGTGACGGACGCGGTCACGTCGTCGAACGTGCGCGCCGACTGCGAGCCTTCGATCTGCACGAACTTCAGTTTCCTGGGATTGGACACCACGTCTTCCAGCGCGGCCTGGTGCGCCACGCCGGGCTTGAGTTTGATCAGGCCGATGGATTCCAGCAGCAACAGCGCCCGGCCCGTGTTGACCGGGTCGTTCGGCACCGCGATGGTCGCGCCGTCAGGCACGGCGTCGCCCTTCTTCAGCTTTTTGGAAAACAGGCCGATGGTGGTGGAATAGCCGTAGGCGATGGGCTTCAAGTCCGCGCCGCGGCGCTGGTTGAAGAGTTCCAGGAAGGGTTCATGCTGGAAGAAGTTCGCGTCCACCGAGCCATCGGCGACCGCGATGTTGGGCAGCACCCAATCGTTGAACTCCACCAGCTTGACCTCCAGGCCCTCTTTCCTGGCCTGGGCGATGGCGATCTCGGTGGCGGCATTGGCCACGCTGGGGATCACGCCGATGCGCAGCGGCTTGTCCTGCGCCATGGCGGCGGAGGCGCAGGCCAGCGCCAACCCGGCCGCGGCCGCGCAGCGGGTGAATTTCAGTAGCAATTTGTGCAACAACATGAGAACCATCCAGGTAGGAAAACAGGGCATCGCCCGCGCAGCCGCTATTGTGCAGCAGCCCGCGGCGTCGCCCGGCAATGGCCTTTGTCACGCAATGGCAATGCCGCGGATCGGATTGCGGCGCTAAGATGGCTGCAATACCTCCTCGGGAGACGCTCATGAGCGCGGTATTGAACAATCAGCCCGGCGCACCGTCCGCCGCCAGCCACCGCGACCGCGTCGAAGATCAGCTCGGCGCGCACAACTACCACCCCCTGGATGTGGTCATCGCGCGCGGCAGCGGCGTCTGGCTTTACGACGTGGACGGCCGCAAGTACCTGGATTGCCTGTCGGCCTATTCCGCCGTCAACCAGGGGCACTGCCATCCCGCCATCCTGGCTGCGATGGCCGAGCAGGCGCAGAAGCTCACGCTGACCTCGCGCGCCTTCCGCCACGACCAGATGGCGCCGTTCTATGAAGACCTGGCGCGCCTGACCGGAGCGCACAAGATCCTGCCCATGAACAGCGGCGCGGAAGCCGTGGAAACCGCCATCAAGGCCGTGCGCAAATGGGGCTACGAAGTGCGCGGTGTGCCGGAAAACCAGGCCGAGATCATCGTCTGCGCCAACAACTTCCATGGCCGCACGCTGGGCATCGTGGGCTTCTCTACCGATCCCGACGCCTACGGCCACTATGGGCCGTTCGCGCCGGGGTTCAAGATCGTTCCCTTCGGCGATTACGACGCCTTCGACGCCGCCATCACGCCCAACACCGTGGCATTCCTGGTGGAACCGATACAGGGCGAAGCCGGCGTGGTCCTGCCGCCTGCGGGCTATTTCGCTCGGGTCCGCCAGCGCTGCACCGAACGCGGCATCACGCTGATCCTGGACGAGATCCAGACCGGCCTGGGCCGCACCGGCAAGCTGCTGGCCGAAGAGCACGAAGGCATCGAAGCCGACGTCACCCTGATCGGCAAGGCGCTGTCGGGCGGCTTCTACCCCGTGTCGGCGGTGCTGTCCAACGCCGACGTGCTGGGCGTGTTCCAGCCCGGCCAGCACGGCAGCACCTTCGGCGGCAACCCGTTGGCCTGCGCCATCGCGCGCGCCGCGCTGCGCGTGCTGACCGAGGAAGGCATGATCGAAAACGCGGCCGCCATGGGCGCCTACTTCCTGGATCGCCTGCGCACCCTGCCCGGCCCCGTGCGCGAAGTGCGCGGTCGCGGCCTGATGCTGGCCGTGGAGCTGGAGCCCGATGCCGGCGGCGCGCGTCTGTGGTGCGAACGCCTGCAGGCACGCGGGATGCTGGTCAAGGACACGCACGGCCACACGCTGCGCCTGTCGCCGCCCCTGATCGTGACGCGCGAGCAGATCGACTGGGCCTGCGATCAATTGAGCGCGGTACTATCCGCCACTTGATGCACCCTACCGGAGTCCGCGACTTGCAGAACACCGCCAACCTGCCCCACCACATCACCCTGATCGGCGCGCCCACCGACATCGGCGCCGGCGCGCGCGGCGCGTCCATGGGGCCAGAAGCCCTGCGCGTGGCGGACCTGGGCCCGGTCATCGAGGCCCAGGGCTTCCAGGTGACCGACCGCGGCAACCTCTACGGCCCCGCCAATCCCTGGCTGCCGCCTACGGACGGCTACCGCCACCTGGACGAAGTCGCGGCATGGAACCGTGCGGTGCACGATGCCGTCTACGAGGAATTGAGCCAGGGCCGCTTGCCCATCCTGCTGGGCGGCGACCACTGCCTGGGCATAGGCTCGATCAGCGCGGTCGCGCGCCACTGCCGCGCAGCGGGCAAGAAGCTGCGCGTGCTGTGGCTGGACGCCCATGCCGACTTCAATACCAACGCGCTCACCCCCACGGGCAACATCCACGGCATGCCGGTGGCCTGCCTGTGCGGTTACGGCCCGGCGCAGATCACGGGCCTGTCCGGCCAGACTCCCGACATCGAGCCGGGCTGGGTGCGGCAGATCGGCATCCGTAGCGTGGACCAGGGCGAAAAACGCCTGGTGCATGAGGCCGGCCTGGAAGTCTTCGACATGCGCTACCTCGACGAAATGGGCATGCGCGCCACCATGGAGGCGGCCTTGGCCGGGCTGGACGCCGACACGCACCTGCACGTGAGCTTCGACGTGGACTTCCTGGACCCGGAGATCGCGCCCGGCGTGGGCACCACCGTCCCCGGCGGCCCCACCTACCGCGAGGCCCAGCTATGCATGGAAATGATCGCCGATACCGGCCTCATGCGCTCGCTGGACGTGGTGGAACTGAACCCGGCCTTCGACGTGCGCAACAAGACCGCGGAGCTGGCGGTGGACCTCATTGAAAGCCTGTTCGGCAAGTCGACCCTGATGCGCCGCGGTTCCTGAGCCGCTTGCGCGGCCCCTAAGCTTCCCGGCCGAGACGGATCGCTTCCGCCGTCTCGCTCAACAAGCGCAGGTTCTCTGCGCGCCTCTCGGCAACGCGCGACGTGGGTCCCGCCATGCACAGCGCGTACCATTCGCCGCCCAGATCCAGCGCCACCGCCAGCCCGGTCAGGTCAGCCACGCTTTCGCCGGCGTTCTCGGCCCAGCCCCTGGCCGCCGTCCGCTCGATTTCATCCAGCAGCGCCTGGCGCGTGAGCAGCGTGCGATCCGTATAGCGTTCGTACCCGACATCCTCCAGGATGCTCTCGCGCTCGGCCGACCCCAGCCGCGCAAGAATCGCCTTGGCCACGGCGCTGGTATGCAAAGGCCGCCGCACCCCGGGTCGGGTCGCGTAGTGCACCGGGTGTGTGGATTCCGCCATGTCCAGGAACAGCACCGCGCCGTCCTGGATCTTGCCCAGCATCACCGTTTCATTGGCCGCATCGCGCAGCGCGGCAAGCTGCGGACGCACCCGTTCCATCCAGGGGTCGCCCGATTGGATCAGCCCGCACAAGGCGTGCAGCTTGGGCGTGGGGTAGTAACCGGCGCGCCGCCGGACCTCGTACAGATAGCCCCGCGCCACCAGCGTACGCACCAGCGCCAGGCAGCTGGACATGGGCGCGCCCAGGCCTTGCGCCAGTTCGGTCAGCGGCATCGGCCGCCGCTCCTGGGCGAACAGTTCGATCAGTTCCAGCGTTCTTGCGACGAGCTTCACTTCCATGCGTCTACCCCTCGCGCGGCATTCCTCCAGCCGGCGCAAGCGCGCTTCGACTTGGGAAATCCACCATGTTGACTTTTCATATGTGCGAACCTAAATTCTTGCACAAGAATTTTCTTTCACCAATGTGAAATAATTTTCGGCCAGATGGAGAACTGGCGCCCCGCAAGCAGATACACAGCATCCCAACGAGACACCAATAATTCGGCCCTCATCGGGCCGGGAGGCAAGCAGATGCGTATCAAACCCCTGTTGGCGGCGCTGGCCGCCTCGCTGGCCGCCTGCGCGGCCCAAGCCCAAACCGACGTGGTACGCCTGGGCGTATCCAACGACCGTTCCGGCATCTATTCCGACCTGGGCGGGCTGGGCTCCGAGATGGCCGTGCGCATGGCGGTCGAGGACTTCGGCGGCAAGGTCGCCGGCAAGACCGTCGAAGTCATGGGCGCGGACAACCAGAACAAGGCGGACGTGGCCTCGGCCCTGGTCCGCCGTTGGTTCGACACGCAAGGCCTGGTGGCCGTGGTGGACGGCGGCGCCAGCTCTGCGGGCCTGGCCGCCCAGGGCGTGGCGCGCGAAAAAGGCGGAACCGCCCTCATCAGCGGCGGCTTCGCCGGCGACTTCAGCGGCAAGCAGTGCAGCAATCTCAGCACGCAATGGGCGCCCGACACCTATGCCCTGGCCAATGCCGTGGTCAAGAGCGTGGTCGAAAGCGGCGGCAAGTCCTGGTACTTCATCACCACCGATTATGTCTTCGGCAAATCGCTGGAAGCCAACGCCTCGCGCTTCGTGGACAAGGCCGGCGGCAAGGTGCTGGGCAGCACGCGCCATCCCCTGGGCGCGCTGGATTTCGCTTCGTTCCTGGTGCAGGCGCAATCGTCCAAGGCCGACGTGGTGGGCCTGGCCAGCGCCGGCGGCGACCTGGTCAACCTGATCAAGCAGGCCCAGGAGTTCGGGCTGACCGGGGGCAAGCAGCGCATGCTGACCTTCCTGACCTTCATCAACGACGTGCAGGCGATGGGCCTGCCCGTGGCCCAAGGGCTGACCTTCCCCACCGGTTTTTATTGGGACGCGGACGAAGACACCCGGGCCTGGACCCAGCGCTGGCAGAAAAAGATGGGCGTGACGCGCGCGCCTTCCATCGTGCAGGCCCTGAGCTACGTCGCCACCACCCATTACCTGCAAGCCGCCCAGGCCGCCGGCACCTTCGACGGCGCGACAGTCAACCAGAAGATGCGCGAGTTGCCCATCACCACCAAACTGATCAAGAATGCCCGGGTGCGCCCCGAAGACGGCCGCGTCATCATGGATCTGTATCTGGTCGAAGTGAAAAAGCCCGCCGAATCCAAGTACCCCGGCGACTTCTACCGCATCCTGTCCACGGTGCCGGGCGAAAAGGTCTTCGTGTCCCTGGCGGACAGTGAATGCCCGACCGTGAAGAAATAGCCTTGCCACGCCGCGCCCGCCTCGCGGGCCGGCCGTAAAACCACCCAGGAGGAGACATCCCATGAAGTGCTATTGCGTCGTGAACTTCCGCGAGCCCTTGCAGGAAATGAACCAGCCCACGCCCACGCCGCAAGGGTCGCAGGTGCTGCTGAAGGTGCGCGCGGCTGGCGTTTGCCACAGCGATATCCACTTGTGGGAAGGCGGCTACGACCTGGGCCAGGGCCGCACGCTGTCGTTGAAGGACCGCGGCGTCTCGCTACCGCTCACCATGGGCCATGAAACCGTGGGCGCCGTCGTCTCCGCCGGTCCCGATGCCCAGGGACTGTCGGCCGACCGCAACTACCTGGTGTACCCCTGGATCGGCTGCGGCAACTGCCCGCCTTGCCTGGCCGGCATGGAAAACCACTGCTCCGCGCCCGCCTGCCTGGGCGTGCACCGCGCCGGCGGTTACGCCGACCACATCCTGGTGCCGCACCCGCGCTACCTGATCGACATCGGCGACCTCGATCCCGCGCAGATCGCGCCCTATGCCTGCTCGGGGCTCACCACCTACTCCGCGCTGAAGAAAATTGGCCCGGACATCTACCGTTCGCACCCCGTTGTCATCTTCGGCGCGGGCGGCCTGGGCCTCATGAGCCTGACGCTGATCAAGGCCCTGGGCGGCGCCGGCGCCATCGTCGTCGACATCGACCCCGCCAAGCGCCAGGCCGCGCTGGAAGCCGGCGCGCTCGCCGCCATCGACGGCGCCGCGCCGGACGCCGCGCAGCAGATCATCAAGGCGGCCGGCGGCAAACCCGCGCAGGCCGCCATCGACCTAGTCGGCGCGCCCGCGACTACCTCGCTCGCCTTTGACTTCCTAACCAAGGGCGGCAAGCTGATCATCGTGGGCCTGTTCGGCGGCGCATCGTCGTGGCCCATCGCGCTGATTCCCATGAAAGCCCTGTCCATCATCGGCAGCTACGTCGGCAACCTGACCGAACTGCAGGAACTGATGGAGCTGGTGCGGGCCGGCAAGGTGCCGCCCATGCCCGTGCACCGCCATGCACTGGCCGAGGCCGACAGCGTGCTGGCATCGCTGCGGGCGGGCAAGGTCGTGGGCCGCGCGGTACTGACGGACTGAACTAGACGGGGCGCAGGCGCGGATCGTAGATGAAGCGTTCGCGCCGCACCACTACGATGTGCTCGGCGTCGGGGTGCGCCGGATTGATCAGGAAATTGCAGTCCGGCACGCCCCGGTAAGGCACGATGGCGCTGGGCAGTTCAAGCAGCGCCGACACGCCGGACTGCACCCAGTTGTCGCCCACCGCCTGCGACGCTTCCGCGAAAGGCACGGCATCCCAGAACGGGTAGTCCTCGTGCAACTGCGTCAGGCTCAGCGCCTGGCGGGCTTCGTGTACGGCGCGCGGCACCGCCAGTTCGATCAGATAGCGGTTGGCCTGTTCGGACGCGCGGGCCGCAAAATGCACCACCGTTTCCAGCGCCGCCAGCGCCACGCTGGCCGAGGCATAGACCACCGCCGTGCCCGGGCTGTTGTAGCGCCCGCCCACGGCCGCGGCGCCCGCCCCGCTCAGGTCGTCGGCGCGGTATTTGCCTGCGGTAGTCCCGATACGCCAGATCGAAACGCTGTCGTCCGTCATGCGTAGACGCCCGCCGCGGCGCGCGCCAGCGTGTCCTCGACAATGCGGCTGCTGGCGTCGGAGGTCAGCAGCGACAGCGGCTTGACGTTGCCCAGGGCGGGCACTGGCGTGTTCAGCCAGGCGACGGCTTCTTCGTCGCTGCCCAGAACCTGGCGCGCCACCCGCGCCACCCGCGCGACGCGGGCCAGGCGGTCGGATTCGCCCAGCGGCAGCATCAGGCCTTCGCGGCTCCAGCGCGACAGCGAGGCCGCCTTGACCTCGGTGATGGCCATGATTTCCGACTTGGGCACTTGCAGGTAGTCGGCCGCGTCGTCGACCATCTGCGCAGGCAGGCCGCGGCGCACGTCGCGCGCCATGTCGACCAGGGGGCTGTCGACCAGGCTGCGGAACAACTGCTTGGCGCGCGCCGCCGCATGGCGGGACGGACGCTTGGCGGGGCTTTTTTCGAGGGCGGCTACGCTCATGGCCTGACTCCTGCAAGTCTGGGCGCCACGACTGCGGACGCACCAGAAATTCCAAATTGAATTCATGATATCCCATTTGGAAAGACTGTCACAAGATCCGTCCCCAACAATGCCATGCCTCCGGATAGGCGCGGGATTTGGGCATATCATAGGCGGCTGTAACACGATTGATCAGACACTTATAAGGACTGGCGATGACGGACCGGCAGCTGACGATACTTGCGGCGTTGAATCTCATGGTGGCGGTGGGCGCGGGGGCCTTTGGCGCGCACGGCCTCAAGCGCATGCTGACGCCGGAACTGCTGTCCGTCTGGCAGACCGGCGTGCTGTACCACCTGATCCATGCGCTGGGCCTGTTCGTCGTCGCGCTGCTGGGCGCCCGCTACGGTTCGTCCCTGCTTTCCGCGGCCGGCGTGGTGATGTTCGTCGGCATCGTGCTGTTCAGCGGCAGCTTGTATGTGCTGTCGCTGACAGGCACGCATTGGCTGGGCGCCGTTACCCCCTTCGGCGGCGTCGCCTTCCTGGCGTCTTGGGGCATGGTCGCCCTGGCGGCCTATCGCGCCCAAGGCTGAATCCTCCCCCCTTCCTTTCCATTCGGGCGGCCCGAACCGCCGCCCTCCCAGGCTGTAGATGTCCACCTCTTCCGTACTTCCCGCCGCCCAGGCCCAATCCGCCGCAGCAGGCATCGCCTGCGTGGTGGGCGGCATTTTCTTCCTGACCTTGAGCGACGCCAACGCCAAATGGCTCGGCGCCAACTACAACCCGCTGCAGATCCTGTTCCTGCGGGCGCTCATCGCCCTGCCTTTCGTCGCCACGCTGGCGCTGTGGCTGGGCGGACGGCGAGTATTGCGCACCGCGCACCCTGGCCTGCACCTGACGCGCGGCGCCATCAACGTCGTGTCGGCCTATTGCTTTTATCTGGGCCTGCGCACGCTGCCGCTGGCCGAAGCCACCGCCATCGCCTTCGCCGCGCCGCTGTTCGTGACGGCGCTATCGGTGCTGGTCCTGAAAGAACGCGTGGACGGCAAGCGCTGGCTGGCCGTGCTGGCCGGGTTCGCCGGCGTGCTGATCGTGGTGCGGCCCGGGGCCGCAACGTTCCAGGCGGCCACCCTGCTTCCGCTGGTCACCGCCTTGCTTTATGGGGTGATGATGATCACGGCGCGCGGCATCAACCGCAACGAAGGCATGCTGACGACCACGCTCTACATCGTGCTGGGCCAGCTGGTCTGTAGCGCGGTCGCCCTGCCCTTGGTCTGGGAGCAGCCCGCGATGGAGGATCTGCCGTACTTCGGCGCCGTCGCCCTGTTCAGCACCCTGGGCCTGGCGTTGATCACCCAGGGATTCCGCATCGGTCCCGCCTCGGTGGTTGCGCCCTTCGACTATACCGGGCTGATCTGGGCCACCATCCTGGGCTGGGTCTTCTGGCATGAGACCCCGGACGCCTATGCCTATCTGGGCGCGCTCTTCATCGCCGGCAGCGGCGTCTACATCGCCCTGCGTGAAGCACGGGCCAAGTCCAGGACCCGCAAGCCAACCAAGGCTTGACGCCCGGCTACTCCGTAGGCGGCGGAAAATGCCGTTGCAGCACGCGCGCCACATTGGGCTCCTGCGCCGCCTCGCGCGCCACAGCGGTCAGCGCCGGGCACTCGGACGCGAACCACGCCGGCCCGGGACGCCAATGCGTCATCACCGTGACGTACAGATCCAGCGCAGAAAAGCGCCGGCCCAGCATGTGCGGGGCGCCAGCCTGGCGTTCCAGCTCCTGCCAGATATCCGTCCGCCGCGTATGCACGCGCTGCCTCAGCAGCTCGGCCGCGGGGCCTGCGGTGGTCCATTGCGGCGGGTCGTCGCCATAGGTGAACGTGGGATAGATCGCCGCCACCAGCCGGATCAGCAGATTCAGAAACCGGGCCCGCTCAGGCTTGTCGGGCGCGGGCGCCAGGCCGGCCTGGGGCGCCACATCGTTCAGATGCAGGATCATGGCCGCGCTCTCGGTCATGATCTCGCCGTCCGGCAGGACCAGGGTAGGCACCTGCCCCAACGGGTTCAGTTGCAGCAGCCTGTCGCGCTCGGCGCCGGGCTTGAGGTACGGCAGGTCCGTCAAGGTGTGCGGCACGTTGGCCAGTACCAGCGCCATCTCGACGATGGCGGACCCGCAGCCGGCGGACCCGATCAGCTCATACGGTTTCATGGCATTCACTCTCCCTGTTCGGCCGGCGCCAGGCGCAGCAACTCGCCTGGCGAGGCGTCCGTCAACACGTACACATAACCGTCCGGCCCTTGCCGCACGTCGCGTATCCGCTGCTTGCGGTCCGTCAGCAGCCACTCCTGGGCCACCACGCGGTCGCCGTCCAAGGTCAGGCGGATGAGATTCTGGTTCGCCAGTGCGCCGATGAACACGGAATTGCGCCAGGCGGGGAACCGGTCCGCGTTGTAGAAAGCCATGCCGCTGATGGCCGGCGACTTCGGCCACCAGTAGAGCGGCGGCTCCATGCCGGGCAGCTCCGCTGCCTTGGCTTCGGGGATGGGCTGGCCCGAGTAGTTGATGCCGTGGGTGGCCAGCGGCCAGCCGTAGTTCTTGCCGCGCTCGACCAGGTTGATTTCGTCGCCGCCGCGCGGTCCGTGCTCGTTTTCCCAGAGCTGGCCGCTCCAGGGGTTGAGCGCCATGCCCTGGGGATTGCGATGCCCGTAGGACCAGATCTCGGGCCGCGCGCCGGCCTGGCCGACGAAGGGATTGTCGGTCGGCACCGACCCGTCGGCCTTCAGCCGCACCACCTTGCCCTGCAGCTTGTCCAGATCCTGCGCGGTGGGCCGCTGGTTGTTCTCGCCCAGCGAGATGTACAGATAGCCCTTGCCGTCGAACACCAGGCGCGATCCGTAGTGCAGGCCCGACGACAGCTTCGGTTGCTGCCGGAACAGCACGCGGAAATCCTCCAGCGCCGAACCATCGGCGGAGAGCTTGCCGCGGCCCACGGCGGTGCCGCTCTTCGAACCATCGGCCTCGGCATAGGACAGATAGACATACCGGTCCTGCGCGAAGTCGGGCGACAGCGCCACGTCCAGCAGGCCGCCCTGGCCCTGCGCCGCGACCTTGGGCACGCCGGCCAGCGGCTTGGACAAGCCGCCCGGGATGCGCAGCAGCCTGAGGTTGCCGGGACGCTCGGTAATGAGCACGCCGCCCTCGGGCAGAAAGGCCATTGCCCAGGGATGATTGAGTCCGCCCACCACGGCCGTGACGCGGGCCGGGACCGATGCGGGTTCGGGCCCCGGCTGCGCGGACGCGGGCAGCGCCAGCCACAAAGAGAACGACAGGAACAGCGCGCGCGTGATCGCGGCGGGACGTGACGGCATGGGCATCTCCGGCAACGGGTGGCGTACCATATCGGCCAGGAACGGAGATCCCCGTCCTTGCTCTCAGGAGACCCCATCTGATGAAACTGTACTACATGCCCGGCGCGTGCTCGCTCGCTTCCCATATCGTTCTGGAATGGATCGGCAAACCCTACGAAACGCACAAGCTGAGCCGCGACGAACTCAAGGGCCCGGAGTTCCTGAAGGTCAACCCGCTGGGCGCCGTGCCCGCCCTGGCGCACGACGGCTGGACCGTCACGCAGAACGCGGCGATCCTCGAGTACCTGGCTGAACACGCGCCTGAACTGCAGTTGCTGGGCGACGGTTCGCCGCGCTCGCGCGCCGAAGTGCGCCGCTGGCTCGGCTTCATCAACTCGGACATCCACAAGACTTTCTCGATGATCTTCGGTGCGTCGCGTTTCGTCGGCGACGAAGGCGCACAGAAGGAGCTGGCCGGCTCGGCTTCCGCGCTGCTGACCAAGCTCTTCGCGCAGCTGAACGCACAGCTCGCCGGCAAGTCCTACCTGACGGGCGACAAGCCCTCCATCGCCGACGCCTACCTGTACGTGGTGCTGCGCTGGGCGCACGCCAAGGAAGTGAACCTGTCGGGCCTGGACAATCTGGCCGCGTTCTTCAAGCGCATGGAAGCCGACAAGGGCGTGCAGGCCGCGCTCAAGGCCGAAGGCCTGTAAGGTCCGGCCGGGCTTGCCCCTCCGGCGCAAGCCCTCAGCTGGAAGCGCCGGGCGCCAGTTCGCACGGCTCCCCCTCTTCCAGCGTTTTCTTCACCGCCGCCAGAAAGCGCCGCGCCAGCAAGGGCGGCGCGCTCAGATTCGAATGCGTGGCCCAGATATCCACGCTGGCCGCCGGCGATATCGGGCGCAAGACCATGTGCGCGGCCTGGTCCGGCGTCACGCACCAGGCATCGACCAGCGCCGGCCCCAATCCCTGCTGCACGAAAGAACAGGCGGTCACGGGCGAATGCACTTCCACCGCCGCCGCGCAAGCCGGCCCTTCGCCGAAGAAGGGCTTGAGCGCGCGCGCCAGCGGCGTATCGCGCGGATAGCCGATCCAGGCCGCGGTGGAGAAATCCTCCGGCCGCATCACCTCGCGCGCCGCCAGCGGATGCCCGGCAGGCAGCGCGCAGACGATGGGCACCCGCGCCAGGCGCACGGACCGCAGATTGGGATGATCGGGGGGCTGCATGGAAACGCCTATGTCCGCCTGGCCCGATAGAAAATACGCAGCCAGCTCATCGAAGGTCACGCTGCGGTAATCGACGCGCGCGTCCGCATTGCGGCCGCGGAAGCGATCCAGCGCCATCGGAATGAGGCGCTGCCCGAAACTGGCGCTGGCGACGATCTTCAGCATGCCCGCGCCCGACTGGCCCAGGCTGGCAGCCAGGTCGTTCACGCGCTGGATGCCGCCATAGACCTGCTCCACTTCCGCGTACAGCCGCCGCGCCTCGGCCGTCGGCGAGAGCCGGCTCTTCACGCGCTCGAACAGCTTGTAGCCCAACCGGCTCTCGGTCAGCGCCAGCACGCGGCTGACCGCGGGTTGCGATACGTGCAGCATGCGGCCCGCGCCGCTGATCGATCCGGCCATCATGATGGCGCGGAACACCTCGATCTGGCGCAGGTTCAAAGGCCGTCCGGCAGTGGGTCCGACCTCGTCCGCATAGGCATGCTCATCCATTTTTTCCCCTGGCAAATCAGCGCCAAACCGATAACGCCCGATTATAGGTTTTCGACATTTTTCGATGAGGGCGCGCAGAGACGCGGGGTGTAACCTGCCCGCCTCAACACCACAAAACCAAGGGGAATCCACCATGCGTAGCAAACTCTTCCGCGGCCTTTCCGCGTTGGCGCTCGGCGCCGCCATGTCGGCCGCCGCCACCGCCGGCGCGTATCCCGACAAGCCCATCACCTTCGTGGTGCCCTCGGCCGCCGGCGGTTCGCCCGACGTGCTGTCGCGCCTGATCACGACCCAGCTGGCGCGCGACACCGGCGCCACGGTGGTGGTCGAGAACCGCCCCGGCGCCGCCGGCAACATCGGCATCGCCCTGGTCAAGCGCGCCGCGCCCGACGGCTACACGGTCGGCTACGGCAACATCAACACGCTGGCCGTGAACCGTTCGCTGTTCAAGCGCCTGCCCTACGACGTGGACGCGGACCTGACGCCCGTAGCCCATCTGTTCGACCTGTACAACGCGCTTATCGTGCCGGCCGACTCCCCCGTCAAGAGCGTGCAGGACCTGATCGACCGCGCCCGCAAGGAACCCGGCCGCCTGTCCTATGGCGCCTCGGGCGTGGGCACGACCGGCCACATGGGCGGCGAACTCTTCAAGAGCATGGCCAAGATCAACGTCATGTTCATTCCCTACAACGGCGGTCCCGCCGCCATCCAGGACCTGCTGGGCGGCCGCCTGGACTACCTGTTCGTCAACACCTCGGAAGCGACCCCGCTGGTCAAGAGCGGCAAGGTCCGCGCCATCGGCGTAAGCAGCCTGAAACGCCTGGCGCTGATGCCCGACGTGCCTACGCTGGACGAAGCCGGCCTGAAGGGCTACGAAACCGTGGCCTGGGGCGGCGTGGTCGCACCCAAGGGCACCCCGCCGGAAGTGGTCGCCACGTTGAACGCCGCCATCCAGAAGGCGCTGCAGGCGCCTGAAGTCCGCACCGGCCTGGCCACGCTGGGCGCCGAACCGGCCAGCGGCTCGCCCGCCGAGTTCAAGCAGCTGATCGACCGCGAAACCGCCAAATGGCAACAGATCATCGACGGCGCCGGCATCGAGAAACTCGACTGATGAGCGCGCGCATGCTGCAAGCAGACTTCATCGTGGCGGGCGCCACGCTCGTCGACGGCACCGGCGGCCCTGCCCGCCAGGGCGACCTGGCCGTGCACGACGGCCGCATCGCCGCGGTGGGCGAATTCGCCCGCCCGGCCGGCGTGCCCGTCATCGACGCCAGCGGCCTGACACTGGCGCCCGGCTTCATCGACTCCCATACCCACGACGACGGCTACCTGCTGGCGCACCCGGACATGCTGCCCAAGGTCTCGCAGGGCATCACCACCGTGGTCACCGGCAATTGCGGCATCAGCCTGGCCCCGTTGGATGGCACTGCCATCCCGCAGCCGCTGGACCTGCTGGGTCCGGCCGAACTGTTCCGTTTCAGCACCTTCCGCGCCTGGATGGACGCACTGCGCGCCACGCCCGCCGCCGTCAACGTGGCGCCGCTGGTCGGCCACACCACGCTGCGCGTGGCGGTCATGGACGACACCTCGCGCGCCGCCGACGCGGACGAACGCGCCGCCATGCGCGCGCTGCTGCAAGAAGCACTGGACGCGGGCGCCTTCGGCGTTTCCACCGGCACCTTCTATCCGCCGGCCAGCGCGGCGCCCACCGACGAGATCATCGAGGTCTGCGCGCCGTTGCGCGGCCGTCCCGGCGTCTACGCCACGCATCTGCGCGACGAGGCCGACCACATCGTTGCGGCCATGGAAGAAGCGCTGCTGATCGGCCGCGAACTCGACTGCCGCGTGGTGTTCTCGCACCACAAGCTGGCCGGCGAGCGCAACCACGGCCGCAGCCGCGAAACCCTGGACCTGATCAACCGCGCCGCCGCCACCCAGGCGGTGTGCCTGGATTGCCATCCCTACCCCGCCACCTCCACCATGTTGCGGCTGGACCGCGCGCGCCTGGCCAGCCGCACCATGATCACCTGGTCCAAGGGCTACCCCGAAGCCACCGGCCGCGACTTCAGCGAAGTCATGGCCGAACTGGGCCTGGACGACGAAGCGGCCATCGCACGGCTCGCGCCCGCCGGCGCCATCTATTTCCTGATGGATCCGGCCGACGTCGGCCGCATCTTCTCGCATCCACTGACCATGGTGGGCTCGGACGGCCTGCCCTTCGATCCGCATCCGCACCCCCGCCAATGGGGCACCTTCACCAACGTGCTGCGCGCCATGGTGCGTGAACAGCGCCTGCTGACGCTGGAAACCGCCATCCACAAAATGACCGGCCTCGCCGCGGACCAATACGGCATCGCCGAGCGCGGCCTGTTGCGGGAGGGGTATCATGCTGATCTGGTGCTGTTCGATCCCGCCACCGTGACAGATGTGGCCACTTTTTCAGCTCCCATTCAGGCAAGCCAGGGCATCCAAGCGGTTTGGGTCAACGGCAGGCAGGTCTGGGACGGGGAACGGACCAGCGCCGAACGCCCGGGCCAGGTCTTGACGCCCGGGACGGCATTAGCTCGGAGTAAATAACGTGAACAGCTATTCCCAGGGTTGTTACCTGGGTGTATTGGGCGGCATGGGCCCCATGGCGGGCGCCGCCTTTGCCCTGCGCCTGGCGGCATTGACGCCCGCCGCGATCGACCAGCAGCACATCCCTACGCTGCTGCGCAACGACCCCCGTATTCCCGACCGGTCCAGCGCCTACATGGCGGGCGGCGAAAATCCTCTGCCCTACATGCAGGAAGGCGTGCGCTTTCTGCAGAACGCCGGCGCGCAGCTCATCGCCATCCCGTGCAACACGGCCCACCTCTGGTACGACCAGATCGCTGCGTCCACCGACCTGCCCGTGCTGCACATCATCCAGGCCGTCATCGACGACCTGCGGCGTCTGGGCTTGCCCACCGGCCGCATCGGCCTGATGGGCACCGCCGCCACGCTGAAGCTGGGCCTGTATCAGCAGCATCTGGAAGCGCAAGGCTATGAGTGCATCGTGCCCGACGACGACGAAGTCGAACGCTATTGCATGGGCTCGATCCGCGCGGTCAAGGCCAATCGCCTGGAAGACGCCTACGCGCCAGCCGCCGAATGCATCGCCCGCCTCAAGGCGCGCGGCGCGGACGCCGTGGTGCTGGGCTGCACCGAACTGCCCCTCGCAGTGCCGCACGCGCTGCGCCCCAGCCTGGGCGTGACGCTGACCGACTCCATCGACGCGCTGGCGCGAGCCGCAATCGCGCATTACCAGGCCGAACAGCTGCTGGCGGCCTGAGCCCGCGGCCCCTTCCCCGCGCCAAACAGGCGAAAAAAAAGGCGCATTTTCCAATGCGCCCCAATTTCCCTTCGCGGGGAACAGCAATCAACCTCCCAGATACGCCTTGCGCACCTGGTCGTTGACCAGCAGGTTGGCGCCAGTGTCCTGCAACACCACGCGTCCGTTTTCCAGCACATAGCCGCGGTCGGCCACGCCCAGCGCCTTGTTGGCGTTCTGTTCGACCAGGAACACCGTCACGCCCTGTTCGCGGATCTCGCGGATGATGTCGAAAATCTGGGCGATCACCAGCGGGGCCAGGCCCAGCGTCGGTTCGTCCAGCAGCAACAGGCGCGGACGCGTCATCAGCGCGCGGCCGATGGCCAGCATCTGCTGCTCGCCGCCCGACATCAGGCCAGCGCGTTGGCTGGCGCGTTCTTTCAAGCGCGGAAACAGCCCGTACACGTGGTCGATGCCCGCCTGGATCTCATCGCGCTTGGCGAAAAAGCCGCCCATCATCAGGTTCTCGGCAACGGTCAGGTCCTTGAAGACCCGCCGCCCTTCCGGCGAAATGGCGATGCCATTGCGCATGATGTGGTGCGTGTCCTTGTGGGTGATGTCCTCGCCCTCGAACGTGATCGTGCCTTCGCGTGCCCGCGGGTTGCCGCAGACGGTCATCAGCAGCGTCGTCTTGCCCGCGCCGTTGGCTCCGATCAGCGTGACGATCTCGCCCTTGTTGACCTCCACCGACACCCCGTTCAACGCCTGGATGGCGCCGTAGTAGGTATGAATGTTATCCAGCTTAAGCATTACTCTTCCCCCAGGTACGCCTTGATGACGCGCTCGTCGTTGCGCACCTGCTCGGGGGTGCCGGTAGTGATGGGCTTGCCGTGCTCCATGACCAGGATGCGGTCGGAAATGCCCATGATCAGGCTCATGTCGTGCTCGATCAGCAGCACCGCGACGCCGAATTCGCGCCGCAACTGGTCGATCAGCGACTGCAGATCGCGCTTTTCCTGAGGGTTCAGGCCCGCCGCCGGTTCGTCCAGCATCAGCAGACGCGGCTTGGTGATCATGCAGCGCGCGATCTCCAGGCGGCGCTGGTGGCCGTAGGCCAGGTTGCCCGCCTCACGGTTGGCGAACTCGCGCAAGCCCATGAAATCCAGCCATTGCGCGGCGCGCGTCAGCGCGTCGGTCTCGGACTGGCGATAGGACTTGAGCTTGAGCAGGCCCGGCAAAAGCCGCGACTCCACCTGGGTGTGCTGCGCCACCAGCAGGTTCTCCAGCACGGTCAGCTGCTTGAACAGGCGCACGTTCTGGAACGTGCGCACCAGCCCATGGCGCGCCACCTTGTGGCTGGGCAGACCGGTGATGGCCTTGCCGTCCATGGTGATGTCGCCCGCCGTCGGCGCATAGAAGCCGCCCACGCAGTTGAACACCGTGGTCTTGCCTGCCCCGTTGGGGCCGATGATGGCGAACACCTCGTCGGATTTGACTTCGAACGCCACGCTGTCCACGGCCAACAGGCCGCCGAACCGCATGGTGAGCCCGGATACTTTCAGCAATGCCTCGCTCATTTAGCCAACTCCACATGGGGACGCTTCATGGGCAACAACCCCTGCGGACGCCACATCATCATCAATACCATCACCAGGCCGAACATCAGCATCCGGTATTCGGCGAATTCGCGCGCCACTTCCGGCAGCACCGTCAGCAGCACGGCCGCCAGGATCACGCCCACCTGCGAGCCCATGCCGCCCAGCACCACGATGGCCAGGATCAGCGCCGATTCGATGAAGGTGAAGGACTCCGGATTCACCATGCCCTGGCGCGCCGCGAAGAACGCGCCGCCAAAACCGGCGAACATGGCGCCCAGCGTGAACGCCGACAGCTTGATCCGCGTGGGATTCAGCCCCAGCGAACGGCAGGCGATCTCGTCCTCGCGCAGCGCTTCCCATGCGCGTCCAACCGGCATGCGGATCAGCCGGGTGGATACGAACAGCGTCACCAGCGCCAGCAGCAGCGCCATGAGGTACAGGTACACCACCATGTCCTGGTTCTGGAAATTCCAGCCCATGAATTCATGGAAAGTGGTGCCGCCTTCGGTGCTGGCGCGACGCGTCATTTCCAGGCCGAACACCGTCGGCTTGGGAATGCCCGAGATGCCGTCCGGACCGCCGGTCAGCGTGTTCAGGTTGATCAGCAAGAGGCGGATCATTTCACCAAAGCCCAGCGTCACGATGGCGAGGTAGTCGCCGCGCAACCGCAATACCGGAAAGCCCAGGATGAAACCGAACAGCGCGGCCATGGCGCCCGAGAACGGCAGCGCTTCCCAGAAGCTCCAGCCGCCCCAGTGGTACAGCAAGGCGTAGGTATAGGCGCCGACGGCGTAAAAGCCCACGAAGCCCAGGTCCAGCAGGCCGGCAAAACCCACCACGATGTTCAGGCCCAGGCCCAGCATCACGTAGATCAGCACCAGCGTGGCGATGTCCACCGAGCTGCGCCCGGCGAAGAACGGCCAGATGACCGCGATGGCCAACAGCAGAATGGCGAGCGGCTTGTGGCTCTTGGCCGGCGCGGCCGGCAAGGTCGGCAGGCCCGTCTTCAGCTTCTGGAACGGCTTGGCGATCCAGGGGCGCAGCAACTGGAACACGAACACGATGGCGGCGGCAATCGCCACCAGCGACCAGTTCGATTCCATCGTGGTGCGGGCGCCCTGCCGGATCAGCTGCAGGCCGAAGACGGGGGTGACGATGACAGCCGTCAGCACGGCCGCCATCGTGGCGTTTTTCAGATTGTTGTTCGACATCAGACTTTTTCCACCTCAGGTTTGCCCAACAGCCCGGTGGGACGGAACAGCAGGATCAGGATCAGCAGCGAGAACGCCACGATGTCCTTGTACTGTGAGGAGATGTAGGCAGCCGCGAAGGTCTCGGCCAGCCCGAGCAGCACGCCGCCCAGCATGGCGCCGGGGATGCTGCCGATGCCGCCCAGCACCGCCGCGGTAAAGGCCTTGATGCCGGCAAGAAAGCCGATGAAGGGGTTGAGCTTGCCGATGGTGATGGCGATCAGCACGCCGCCCACCGCTGCCAGGATCGCGCCCATCACGAAGGTGAACGAGATCACGCGGTTGGTGTCGATGCCCAGCAGGTTCGCCATGTGCATGTCCTGCGAGCAGGCGCGCGAGGCGCGGCCCATGCGGGAATACTTGATGAACAGCGTCAGCCCGATCATCAGCACCACAGTGACCACGATGATCATGATGCGCGAATACGGCACGGTGACGTCGAAGTCGGAGCCCATGTGGAACTGCACGGCGCCGGACACCAGCGATGGCACGGCCATGTCGCGCGCGCCCTGGCCCAGGGCCACCCAGTTCTGCAGGAAGATCGACATGCCGATGGCCGAGATCAGAGCCACCAGACGGGGGCTGCCGCGCACGGGCCGGTAGGCGACGCGCTCGACGCTGAAACCGTAGATGCCCGTGACCACGATGGCCACGACCAGCATGGCCGCGATGATGAACGGTATCGGCAAGCCGCTATTGGTGCCGATGGCCGTCAGGGTGACCAGGCCGACATAGGCGCCGATCATGTAGATTTCGCCGTGAGCGAAGTTGATCATACCGATGATGCCGTAGACCATTGTGTAGCCGATGGCAATCAACGCATAGATCGCGCCCAGAGACAATCCGTTGAAGAATTGCTGGGTAAGTTGGGGTATGAGGTCAGACATTATTTCTCTTGCTCCAAATGGTTCCGGCCCCGGTGGAGAGACCCGGAGCCGGAAACCTGGGCGTATTTTATAAGGGCCTGGCATCTGCGCCCGCCGGCCGCACAGCGCTTTTGGCGCTTCGCTACGCGGATTACGGCAGAACGAGGACGACAGGCCCTACACGCCGGCGACGCCGGCGGGATCGCGAGTTTACAGCTGGGTCTTCTTGCCGTCCTTATCCCATTTGTAGACGGCGAACTCGAAGTTCTTCAGGTCGCCCTTGGCGTCGTACTCGACCGGGCCGATGCCGGTGGAGAACTTGGTCTTGTGCATGTAGTCAGCCACCTTGGCGGGGTCTTCGCCCACCGCGTTGATGCTGTCGGCCAGGATCTGCACGGCGGCGTACGCCGGCATCTGGAAGGCGCCGTCCGGATCGCGCTTGGCGTCCTTGAAGGCCTTCACGATGCTCTCGTTGCCGGGCAGCTTGGTGAAGTCGGCCGGCAGCGTGACCAGCAGGCCGTCGATGGCCGGGCCGGCGATCGCCACCAGATCCTGGTTGGCGGTGCCTTCCGGACCCATGAACTGGACCTTCAGGCCCTGTTCACGCGACTGGCGCAGCAACAGACCCAGTTCGGGGTGGTAGCCGCCGAAATAGACCAGATCCACGCCAGCCGACTTGAGCTTGGTGATGATGGCCGAGTAGTCGCTGTCGCCGACGTTGATGCCTTCGAACATGGCGACGTTCACGCCTTCCTTGCCCAGCGAATCGCGGACCTGGGTGGCCACGCCCGAACCGTAGGTCTGCTTGTCATGCAGCACGGCGACCTTCTTGGGCTTCAGGGTCTTGGCGATGTAGTTGGCGGCGTACGGGCCTTGCTGGTCGTCGCGGCCGATGGTGCGGAAGAAGAAATGCGGCTTGATCGTGTCGGTGACCAGCGGCGAGGTCGCCCCCGGGGTGATGCCGACGATGCCCTCTTCCTCGTAGACCTTCACGGCGGCCACGGTCACGCCCGAGCACGCATGGGCCACGGCGAACTTGGCGCCGGAATTGACCACGCGGTTGGCGGCCGGCACGGCCTGCTTGGGTTCGCAGCCGTCGTCGATGAGGATGGGTTCGAGCTTCTTGCCCTTGACGCCGCCCTTGGCGTTGATGGTCTCGATCGCGGTCAATGCGCCGGCCTGGATCTGGTCGCCGTATTGCGTATTGGGGCCGGTCATGGGCTGGGGAATGCCGATCTTGATCGTGTCGGCGGCGTGCGCGGCGCCAGCCAAGGCAAGTGCCCCAAGCGCCATGGCTACCGGGGTAAGGCGATTCAGAAACTTCATGCGGAGTTCTCCAGCGAGGTTTTGAGCGGCTCTGTCCGACGCGGTTTATCGGTTGGGTAATCCGTTAATCCTCGTCGCCCGTCGCCGGCTTCTTGGGCAAAAACACGGTGTGGCCGGTATTCTGAAAGCAAGCCGTCATACTGTCACTGCGTGTAATCCCCAATATTTAGGCGCGCGCCTTTAATCGTGACGGATAGCCGGGGCAAACCTCTGAAATCGTTGGAGAATCCGCAAGAAAATCGTATTTATCATCTGGCGCGCCACGCGAAATTGTGCTTCGAGATATATATCGCGGGCGATTAATACGCCGTTTAAAGACGCATTTAAATACAGTGCTTACGCAGGACTTACGAATAATAATTAACGTGCGTAGTTATTCACTGAATTCAAGCGCGGGGCGGCCCGAAAACCGCAGGCGCCCCGCCGCCTGGTCAGGCATTGGCCGGCTTGGCCAGATTCCACATCAGCGCGCGGAACGGCGCCAGCATGCTGATATTGACCGCGAGCTTGATCGCCAGGTCGCCCATCATCCATGTCATCCAGGGCGCGCCGGTCGCCGCGAATGCAACGCTGAAGAACACGGCCGTATCCAGGATGGCGCCGAGCACGCCCGACACCAGGGGCGCGCGCCACCAGCGCTGGTCGCGCAATCGGTCGAACACCTGAATGTCCACCAGTTGCGCGCAGATATAGGCCAGACCCGAAGCCAGCGCGATGCGCGGCGAGGCCACCCATACCGACACCACCAGGGCGGCGGCAAAGCCGAACCAGACCACCCTGCGCGCGGCCGCCGGGCCGAACCGGCGGTTCAGCACGTCCGTGACCAGGAAGGCGACCGGATAGGACAACCCGCCCCAGGTCAACCAATCGTTCAGCGGCACCTGCACCAGGATGTTCGAGCCGACCACCACCACCAGCATGCACAGCACGGCAATGGCGAACTGCGGCCGGCTCATGAGCGCAAAGCGCCGGGAGCCTGTGCCCCCGTCCGTGGCTGTCATTTGCCGAACTCCTCCGCCAGCTCGCGCGAGCGTCGGGCGGCGGCCGCCATGGCGTCTTCGACGATGGCGGCAAACCCGGCCGCGCCGAACGCATTGAGCGCCGCCGCCGTGGTGCCGCCCTTGGAGGTGACACGTTCACGCAGGGTGGCCAGCGGTTCAGAGGACTCGGCGGCAAGGCGCGTCGCCCCGGCCAGCGTGCCCAATGCCAGTTGCTTGGCCTGTTCTGCCGTCAGGCCGACCTTCTGGCCGCCCGCCACCAGCGCTTCCAGAAACAGGAATACATAAGCCGGGCCGCTGCCCGACAAGGCCGTCACGCCATCAAGCGCGGCGTCATCGGCGACCCACACCACTTCACCCACGCTGGACAGCAATCGCGCCGCCAGGTCGCGGTCGGCAGCGTCCACCCCGTCCAGCGCCGCCAGGCCGGTAATGCCGGCGCCCACCAGGGCCGGCGTGTTCGGCATGCAGCGCACCAGGCGCTTGAACGGCGCCTCGGGCGTACCGAGCCAGGCCGCCAGCGTATCGGCGCGGATACCGGCCGCCACGCTTACCACCAAAGTGTCTTCGCGCAACCATTGACGCGTGGAAGCCACAACGTCCTTCATGTTCTGTGGCTTGACAGCGAACACCCAGACGCGGCACCGCGCCAGGGCCTCGCCCGGAGCCGTCGCGGTGGTCATGCCGCGGGCCTGCCAGGCGGCATGCGAATCCTGGTTTATGTCAATGACATGTATGTTGCCGGCGGCGCATACTTTGCCGGCCAGGCCCGAGGCCAGGGCAGCGGCCATATTGCCGCCGCCGATGAACGCAATCGAAAGTTCGTTTTTCATAGGAGCCGATTGTAAACGGGAGTTCTCGTTGGGAAAAAAAAGAAAAATGTTCGTTCGCGCCTAAAACGCGCAATTTGACAGGCGTTTGGAGTGATGTGAAAGTCACGGTTTTGTCACAAACAATTCATAAGGTGTCGTGTTTTCTGCGCCCGGACAACCCGGTCGCGTCACGCCCAACTGGAGGAACCTCTCTATGCGATCCCACCGTATTGCCTTAACCTTTGCCGCCATCATGACGGCTTTTGCAGGCGCCTCCGCGCATGCCGCCACCGAGATCCAATTCTGGCACTCGATGGAAGGCGCGCTGGGCGATCGCGTGAACGGCCTGGTCGACGAATTCAACAAAAAGAACCCCGACTACCAAGTCAAGGCAGTCTACAAGGGCAACTACGGTGAATCCATGAACGCCGGCATCGCCGCGTTCCGCGCCGGCAACGCCCCGGACATCCTCCAGGTGTTCGAAGTCGGCACCGCCACCATGATGTACGCCAAGGGCGCCATCAAGCCGGTGCAGCAGATGTCGGAAGAAGTCGGCAACCCGATCGATCCGAAGGAATTCATCGGCGCCGTGGCCGGCTACTACTCGTCGGCCGACGGCAAGCTGGTGTCGATGCCCTTCAACAGCTCGACCGTGGTGTTCTACTACAACAAGGACGCCTTCAAGAAGGCCGGCCTGGACGCCGACAAGCCGCCCAAGACCTGGGAAGAGCTGGCCGCCGCCGGCCAGAAGCTGAAGGCCGCAGGTCAGGAATGCGGCTACACCACCTCCTGGCCGTCGTGGGTCCAGCTGGAAACGTTCTCGGCCTGGCATAACGTGCCGTACGCCACCAAGGACAACGGTTTCGGCGGCCTGGACGCCCGCATCGCCATCAACACCCCGCTGCACGTGCGCCACCTGGAAAACCTGGCCAAGCTGGGCAAGGAAGGCATCTTCATGTACGGCGGCCGCGGCGACGAGCCGAACTCGCTGTTCATCAGCGGCAAGTGCGCCATGATCACCGGTTCGTCCGGCCTGCGCGCCAACATCGCCAAGAACGCCAAGTTCGAATTCGGCACCTCGACCCTGCCCTACTACGCCGACGTGCAAGGCGCGCCGCAGAACACCATCATCGGCGGCGCTTCGCTGTGGGTCTTCGCCAACAAGAAGCCGGAAACCTACAAGGGCGTGACCGCGTTCTTCAAGTTCCTGGCCAGCCCGGAAATCGCCGCCCGCTGGCACCAGCAGACCGGCTACGTGCCCGTCACCAAGGCTGCCTACGAGCTGACCAAGAAGGACGGCTTCTACGACAAGAACCCGGGCACCGAAGTCGGCGTCAAGCAGCTGAACGTCGAAACCACCGCGCAATCGCGCGGCCTGCGCCTGGGCTTCCTGCCGCAGATCCGTGAAATCGAAGACGCCGAAATCGAACGCGTCGTTTCGGGCAAGGTCAGCGCCAAGGACGGCGCCGACAACATCGTCAAGCGCGGCAACGAGCTGCTGGAAAAGTTCGAGAAGAGTGTAAAGTAACGCCCTTCCGCGATACCGGCCCGGTCCTGTCAATCGGTATTTTCCATGCCGTGACAAGGACTTGGGCTGTTTTGCGCCAGGCAGTACAAGGCTTAAGGCCCTGCGGTTTTTAGGGCTTTAAGCCTCTCGTATTTTACGAAGGCGGTTTCAGGCGGCGGTTACTCCAACCGCCGCTTTTCTGTACCTTGGGTTCCCCCTATGGAAAAACGCGTTGTATTCGGGCACAAGACCTTGCCCTATCTGCTGCTCCTGCCGCAGATCATCATTACCGTGGTCTTCTTCTTCCTGCCGGCCGGCCAGGCCATGTGGCAATCGCTGCGGCTGGAAGATGCATTCGGACTGTCCTCCGAGTTCGTCGGACTGGACAACTTCATGGACCTGTTTTCGCAACAGGCCTACCTGGATTCCTTCCGCGTCACCGCCGTATTCTCGATCCTCGTGGCAGTGGTCGGTTTGGGCGTGTCCTTGCTGCTGGCCGTCATGGCAGATCGCGTCATCCGCGGCGCCGGCCTCTACAAGACGCTGCTGATCTGGCCCTACGCCGTGGCGCCCGCCGTGGTCGGCGTGCTGTGGCTGTTCCTGTTTTCGCCTTCCGTCGGCATCCTGGCCGTGGCCCTGCGCCATGCCGGCGTCGACTGGAACCCGCGCCTGGACGGCAACCAGGCCATGACCCTGGTGCTGATCGCCGCCGTGTGGAAGCAGGTGTCGTACAACTTCCTGTTCTTCCTGGCCGGCCTGCAATCGATTCCGCGCTCGCTCATCGAAGCCGCCGCGATCGACGGCGCAAGCCCGTCGCGCCGCTTCTGGAGCATCGTGTTCCCGTTGCTCTCGCCCACCACGTTCTTCCTGCTGGTGGTCAACATCATCTACGCCTTCTTCGACACCTTTGCCGTGGTGGACACGACCACGCAGGGCGGTCCGGGCACGTCGACCTCCATCCTGGTCTACAAGGTGTACAGCGACGGCTTCCGCGGCCTGGACCTCGGTTCGTCCGCGGCGCAGTCGGTGGTGCTGATGTTCATTGTGATTGCCTTGACGGTCGTGCAGTTCCGCTACGTCGACCGCAAAGTGCAGTATTGATTTTGTCCGAGGCTATAAACAATGGTTGAACGCCGTCCCTGGCTGGATATTCTGGCCCACGTCATTCTGCTCTGCGGCGTGGCGATGGTGGCATTTCCGCTCTACGTCACTTTCGTCGCGTCCACCCAGACCGCGCAGGAAGTGGCGTCCGCGCCGATGTCCCTCATCCCCGGCAAGCATTTCGTCGACAACTACATGCAGGCGCTGTTCGGCGGCTCGTCCGGCGGTTCGTCGGGCGCGCCCGTGGGCCGCATGATGTACGTCAGCCTGATCATGGCGCTGGCGATTTCCATCGGCAAGATCGCCATCTCGCTGCTGTCGGCTTTCGCGGTGGTGTATTTCCGCTTCCCCGGCCGCATGTTCTTCTTCTGGATGATCTTCGTCACCCTGATGTTGCCGGTCGAAGTCCGTATCGCGCCCACCTACAAGGTGGTGGCCGACCTCGGCCTGCTCAACAGCTACGCCGGGTTGACCTTGCCGCTGATCGCCTCGGCAACCGCCACCTTCCTGTTCCGCCAGTTCTTCCTGACGGTGCCGGACGAGCTGATCGAGGCCGCGCGCATCGACGGCGCGGGTCCGGTGCGCTTCTTCCGCGACGTGCTGCTGCCCTTGTCCAAGACCAGCATCGCCGCGCTGTTCGTAATCCAGTTCATCTACGGCTGGAACCAATACCTGTGGCCGCTGCTCGTGACCACGCAGGAAGACATGTACCCCGTCGTCATCGGCATCAAGCGGATGATCAGCGGCGGCGACAGCGTGACCGAATGGAACATCACCATGGCCACCGCCATGCTTGCGATGATCCCGCCCGCGCTGGTCGTCATCCTGATGCAGAAATGGTTCGTCAAGGGTCTGGTCGACACTGAAAAGTGACGGTCACCCGCCCTCGCCCACCCGAACACGACTCCGAACACGAATAACTCATGGCTACTCTCAGCTTTCGCAACGTCAAGAAAACCTATGCCGGCAATGTGCCGGTCATCCATGGCATCGACATGGACGTCAAGGACGGTGAATTCATCGTCATCGTCGGCCCCTCGGGCTGCGGCAAATCCACGCTGATGCGCATGGTCGCCGGCCTGGAAACCGTCACCGGCGGCGAAATCGTCATCGACGACAAGGTCGTAAACAACCTGGAACCCGCCGAGCGCGACATCGCGATGGTGTTCCAGAACTACGCGCTCTACCCGCACATGACCGTGTTCGAGAACATGGCCTACGGCTTGAAGATCCGCAAGTTCTCCAAGGACGAGATCAAGAAGCGCGTGGACGCGGCCGCGCAGATCCTGGAACTCGGTCACCTGCTGGACCGCCGCCCGCGCGCCCTGTCCGGCGGCCAGCGCCAGCGCGTGGCCATGGGCCGCGCCATCGTGCGCGAACCCAAGGTGTTCCTGTTCGACGAACCGCTGTCGAACCTGGACGCCAAGCTGCGCGTGGCGATGCGCCTGGAAATCATGAAGCTGCATCGCCGCCTGGGCACCACCAGCCTGTACGTGACCCACGACCAGGTCGAGGCCATGACGCTGGCCCACCGCATGATCGTCATGTACCAGGGCGTGCCCGAGCAGATCGGCACGCCGATGGAAGTGTTCGAAAAGCCCGCCTCGACCTTCGTCGCCGGCTTCATCGGTTCGCCGCCGATGAACCTGATGGAAGTCAACGTCGCGGGCGACGGCACGGTGCAGACGCTGGACGGCATCGCGCTGGACATCTCGCCGCTGCAGGTGCCCTCGCAAGTGCGCGGCCGCAAGATCATCATGGGCATGCGTCCCGAGCACATGCTGCTGAACACCCAGGGCGTGCCGGCCGAAGTCGAAATGGTCGAAACGCTGGGTTCCGAACAGCTGGTCCACAGCCGCTGCGGCAAGAACATGCTGGTCGTGCGTTGCACCACGCGCCAGCTGTCCGAGTCGTCGGCCAAGGTCGGCGACCGCGTCAGCCTGGGCCCGGACGGCCGCCATCCGCTGCACTGGTTCGAGGCCGACAGCGGCCGCCGCGTGCAAGGCCTGTAAAGCCATCGCTGGACGGAAGCGGCGGCTGCGCCCGCCCGCTTCCGTCTCACCCGCTCCCGGCCGGGAACGGGCTTCCCCCCGATCAATACGTGTACGTCATCATGGTGCCGATGGTGTACTGCGCGCGATCCCGCACGATGGGACTGTCCGCCGCGTCGCCGTACAGGCGCCGCGCTTCCGCCGACGTGGTCCACGACCAGGACTTGGAGAGCGGCACGGCCCAGGTCGCGCCCAGGCCCACGCTTTCCAGACCGCCCTTGGGCGTGTACTTGCGATAGCCGGACTTTGCCGACTGGTTGCCGCTGACGCCATACCAGGTGCGCATGTAATTGCCGTCGCCGAAAGTGCCGGACAGCGCCAGCGAAATCGCCCCGGCGCCACCCTCGTACACGGTGGTGCTGGCTCCCAGGTTGAACATGGTGTAAGCGCTGCCTACGTCGCGGTTGTCGCCCTTCTTGAATGCATGCGCCACCGTTGCCGACAGGGTCACTGGGCCTATCGTCGTTTCAGCGTCCATGCCGATCTGCGCGCGGCTTTCGATGTCGCCCATGCCGCGCAGCTTGTCCGATCCCTGGAACCCCTTCTTGTGGTCCTTGCGCGAAGCGCTGGGCGCAAGATAAAAGCGGAACGTGCTGTCCAGCGCCTGGGTTTCCCAGCCCAGGCCGTGGTCGGTGCTGAGGAAGAAGCCACCGGGGCTGCGCAGGCCCAGGCCGATGATCGGCACGGCGGAATACTCGTCGCTGCCGCTGTAGCGCGGCGCGTAGCCCGCGCCCAGCGTGCCGTAGAACAGCCATTCGTCGGCCGGCCCCTCCCCCGTCGCCACCGTCAACCCGCGCGAGCTGGCCCCGCGCTGGCCGTAGACGGAACTGTTCGCAGCGTCATCGGCCAGGGACAGTCCCGGGACTAAAGCCAGCAGGCAAGCAGCGCCGGCGCCGCGCGTAAACAGGGTGGAACGGATTTTTCGCTTCATAACAGCTTCCAAGAAACGAGGTTGAGGGGGGGTAAAACCGTGGAGCCGGGAACGGCCCCATCTATTGGGTGATTGCGCCCTGCTTGGCCTGGCGCATCAGCGCCATCGCCATCGTCGACACCGAGGCCACCAAGGACTCGCTGGTGTCGGAATTGCTCATGACCAGCACCGCCAGCTTGTCGCGCGGCGCCAGCACCAGACGCGAATGGAAGGCTTCAGTGGCGCCGCTATGCAGGCGCAATGGCGTGCCGGCGATATCGTCGCCACAGGGCGCAGCCAGCCAGGACAAGGCCAGGCGGCATTCCAGCGCCAACCCGCCTTCCACCGTTTCCATGTCGAGCACGGCGCGGGCCGAGTCGGCATTCAGCACGCGTCGGCCTTGGTAAAGACCGTCGGCAAAAAGCATGCTGGAGAAGCGCGCCATCTCCGAAGTGCTGAGCCAAAGGCCGTCGGCCGCTTCGTTGGGCTGAGGCGCTTCGGTCCAGGGCGCGCCGCGACGGTGGCCCGAGGCGCGCAGTTCGAGCATGCGCGGATCGGGATGGAACCCGGCGCGCGGCATGTTCAGCGGCTGCAGGATGGTGCGGCGCACGTAGGTGTCGAACGGTTCGCTCGCCACATGCGCAACCATGTCCCCCAGCAGGGCGTAGGCCATGTCAGCGCGCGCGCGTCCCATGGTGTCTTCCAACGATCCTGGGTGCACGGCCAGCAGATTGCGGGCGGTGAAGGGATGCGTGCCCAGCCATTGCATGGCGCCGCGGCGCGGCTGGATGTCCCAATCGGGCAGCGCCTGCGAGGCCGGCTGGTCCAGCGCCAGACGCCCGTCATCGGCGGCGCGCAGCACGCCCGCGGCCGTGACGATCTTGGTGATGGTCCCTACGCGGTACAGCGTGTCGCTGGTGGCGCTGCGGTGGCGCAGCGGGTCCGCGTAGCCGAAGCCCGTGCTCCACACCACGCGCTGGTCGTCGACGATTGCGATCGACAGGCCCGGCACGTCGGAAGCGTCCATGTCATAGGGGATGCGCTGGGCCAGGTAACCCACCACCGCCTTGTAGTCGCCCTGGGCGATCGGCGGCGGCGCGTCGGGAGGAACGCCCTGGCAACCGCCCGCGGCGACCAGCAACATACCTACGGCAACCAGGCGGCTGAGGGAAAACATGGCTTGCGGCAAGGCCTCTGAAGAGAACTGCCGTCATGCTATCCAGGCGCCTGCCCGCGATCTTTCCCGCTTTGTATGGAGTTTGTGAAGATTGCGGCGGCGGATTGTGAAGTTTGTTTACGTTGTGCCGCGCCGCACCCCGCCAGGCTTCAGGCGGTCTTCCAGGTAACCACGAAACGCGCGCCGCCCAAGGGGCTGTCGCTTGCCTGCACGGTCCCGTTGTGCCAGCGAGCCACCCGGCTCACGATGGCCAGGCCCAACCCCGCCCCACCCGTCCCGCGGTCGCGGCTTTCGTCCAGACGGATGAAAGGTTCGAAGATCCGCTCGCGGTCGGCAGGCGGGATGCCGGGGCCGTCGTCGTCCACGATCAGCACGTACTCGCGCGCGCCCGGGCTGATCAAGCTGACCTGGACCTGCCGGCCGGCGTGCCGGATGGCGTTCTGCAGCAGGTTGAGCAAGGCGCGCGTCATGTAGCGTTGGTGCAAGTGCACCTCGGGCACCTGGCACAGTGCCACTTCGCAGCGCACGCCCGACACGCCGGCCTCGAAGCCGGCATGCTGCACCACCGAATCCAGCCAGCCGCGCGCGTCCTGCGACTGCAGCGCCACGCCGTCGCCCTTGTGTTCCAGGCGCGCGTACATCAGCAATTCCGAGGCCATGGCGTCCAGTTCGGCCACGTCGCTCTTCATTTCCTCGACCAGGCGCTTGCGTGCGGCTGGGTCGTCCTCGCGGTCCATCATGTCCAGTTCGAACGACAGGCGCGCGATCGGCGTGCGCAGCTCGTGCGACACGGCATTGGTCAGGTCGCGCTGGTTGCCCACCAGCGCGCTGATGCGGTCTGACATCTGGTTGAAGGTGTCGCCCAGGTTGCGGATGCTGGAATGGCGCGACAGGCGCGCCCGGGCTTGCAGGTCGCCCTGGCCCATGCGCAGGGCGGCGGTCTTCAGGGCCTCCAGGTCGCGCCAGATGGGCAGCGCCCACACCAGCATGAAGGCGCACAGCAACAGGCCCAGGGCGGAATACACCGCGGCCATCAGCCAGGGGCCGATGTCCGGCTCGGGCGGCAGCTTGACCTCCAGCCATTGCCTGCCCGGACCGGGAATCGCCGCCACAAAGGTCTGCTGCTTGTCGCGCACGAAGAAACTGCCGGACTCCACCATGGCGCGCTCGTCCTCGGTGGCGCCGTAGCTTTCGGCGTCGACCACCTTGAGCGCCAGGCCGTAGTACGGCGCCAGCGCGTCGCGCACGTGCGCCTCGCGCTCGGATGGCGGCACGCGGCTCAGTTCCTGCACCAGGCTGTGGATCTGGCCCCGCACCGCTTCGCGCGCGTAGGCGTCGCTGACGGGTTCGAAGAAGTAGTTGGCGGATCGGTCCACGACTTCGTTGGAAATGACGAAGCCCACCGCCAGCACCACGAACAGCCGCAGGACAAACTTAAGCATCACCGCCCTCGTGCGCCTTGGGCGAGAACAGATAGCCCTTGCCCCACACGGTCTTGATGCGCGCCGGATCGCGCGGGTCGTCATCCAGCTTGCGCCGCAGCTTGCTGACGCAGACGTCGACGCTGCGGTCCAGTCCGTTGAATTCGATGCCGCGCACCGCATTGAGCAAGTCGTCGCGGGTCAGCACCTGGCCGGCCTGGCTGGCCAGCGCCCAGAGCATCTCGAACTCCATTGTGGTCAGGTCCACTTCGGAACCGGCATGCACCACGGCGCGCGTACGCCGGTCTATGACCAGCGGACCGAACTCCAGGCGCTCCGGCGGCTCGTCCAGCTGGCTGTGCCGGCGCAGCAGCGCCCGCACCCGCGCCAGCAGCACGCGCGGCTCCACGGGCTTGATGACGTAGTCGTCCGCGCCCGACTCCAGGCCCAGGATCTGGTCCAGGTCGTCCTCGCGGGCCGTCAGCATGAGGATGGGGGCTGATGAAAACGCGCGCAGATCACGGCAGACCTGCAGGCCGTCACGGCCGGGCAGCATCAGGTCCAGAATGGTAATGGCCGGGTCATGCCTGCGGAATGCCTCCACCGCGTGATCGCCGCGGTAGGCCTGGGCAACATGGAAACCGTGCTGCTCCAGGAACTGCGCGATCAGGCGCGATAGTTTCGGATCGTCTTCGACTAACAAGGCCTTGGTCATGGTGTCCAGACAGAAAAAGTGAGGTCGATGGCGCCGCATTCTACGCAAATGCGGCGGGCGCGCGTTCGACCGGAACGCGCCGAGCCGGTTCCCGGGCCGTCGGAAGAACAAAAAAACCGGGCCGGAAGACTGTCGCTTCCGGCCCGGTTTCCTGCGGAACCGCCAGGGGGGCCGCCGGTCTCGCGGGCCGGCGGCCCGCGCCTGGACTTACTTGTAGACGGTCTTGGAACCGTCCTTGTGCCAGGTGAACACGTCGAACTGGAAGTTCGTCAGGTCACCCTGCTTGTTCCAGGACACCTTGCCGATCGGCGTATCGAAGGAATTGGCGTGCAGGTACTTGGCGACCTTGGTCGGGTCGTCGCTGCCAGCGCCCTTGATGCCGTCCGCGATGACCTGGGTGGCCGTGTAGGCGGTCATCTGGAAGGCGCCGCTGGCGTTGCGCTTCTTGGCTTCGAAGGCCTTGACGATGTCGGCGTTGGCGGCGTTCTGGGTGAAGTCGGCCGGCAGCGTCAACAGCATGCCTTCGACGGCGTCGCCGGCGATGGCGTTGATGTCGGGGTTGCCCGTGCCTTCCGGGCCCATCCACTTGGCCTTCACGCCCTGTTCAGCCGCCTGGCGCAGCAGCAGGCCCATTTCAGGGTGGTAGCCGCCGTAATAGACAAAGTCCACGCCCTGGCTCTTCAGCTTGGTGATGACGGCCGAGTAGTCGCTGTCGCCGGCGTTGATGCCTTCGAACACGGCGACGGCCACGCCGCCCTTCTCCAGGTCGTTCTTGACCGCGGTGGCGATGCCCTGGCCGTAGGACTGCTTGTCATGCAGCACGGCGACCTTCTTGGGCTTGATCTTGTCCAGGATGAACTTGGCGGCGGCAGGACCTTGCTGGTCGTCGCGGCCGATGGTGCGGAAGATGAACTCGTAGTTCTTGCCGTCGGTCAGGGCCGGCGACGTGGCGGACGGCGTGACCATGACCACGCCTTCATTGTTGTAGACGTCGGCGGCGGCGATGGTGGCGCCCGAGCAGACGTGGCCGACGACGAAACCGATCTTGCTGTTGACCACGCGGTTGGCGGCGACCGGGCCTTGCTTGGGTTCGCAGCCGTCGTCGATCACGACGGTTTCCAGCTTCTTGCCGTTGATGCCGCCGGCGGCGTTGATGCGCTCGACTGCGGTATCGACCCCTTCACGGACCATATCGCCATACTGCGTGACCGCGCCGGTGGTGGGGCCGACGACGCCGATCTTGATGGTTTGCGCTTGCGCTCCCGAGGCAAACGCCAGACCGGCTGCGACGCCCAGCGCTGCAATGACCGGGGTCAGACGAAATACTGGCTTCATGTGTGGACTCCTCTAATGATTTGTAATCGTTAGTTTTTGCACCGGGTCGGACGCCGGATCATCTCCAGGCCAAGCATGCCTGCTGGACTGCCCTTTGCAGGGGTTTCGGCCCTGGTCACGCCCGGTTGCATTGCGATTGCACGGCAAGCATACACTGAAAAATTGCCCTTCTAAGACCAGTTTTCGACCACTTTGATACCCGTCCGATTATTGCGCTGCGGCATTGTTCGGGGTGCGCCCTTATGCCCGCTGGCGTATATGCAAAAGACGATTTATTCGTTTGCGTTACTAAGGCCGCGCGGCATCATGGCCGCCATGAGACTCCAACCGATCATCGTCCCCGGATGGAAAAACTCCGGACCGCAACACTGGCAATCGCGCTGGATGGCCCTGCTGCCGCATGCGCGCCGCGTCGAGCAACGCGACTGGGAACATCCGGCTCCCGGCGAATGGATCGCGGCGCTGGCGACCGAGGTGAACGAGGCCCGCAGCCCCGTGCTCCTGATCGCGCACAGCCTGGGTTGCCTGATCAGCGCCGCCCTGCCGGTGCCGCTGCGCGCCAAGGTCGCGGGCGCGCTGCTGGTGGCGCCTGCCGACGTGGAACGCGAAAATGCTCCCGCCTGTTTGAGAAGCTTCGGACCTGTGCCACGGCATTCCCTGCCCTTCCAAAGCGTGGTGGTGGCGAGCGACGACGATCCCTATTGCCAGCTGGAACGCGCCCGCGCGTTTGCGCGCGATTGGGGCAGCCGGCTGGTGGTCGTGCCGGGCGCTGGCCACATCAACGCCGAGAGCGGCCTGGACGACTGGCCGCAGGGCCTGAAGCTCCTGGGCGCGCTGCGCCGGCGCGCGGTGTGGCGGGTGACGCCGCCGCCCGAGCGGATCGCGCCCATACCGGCACGGCCGCTGTCGCATCAGGCCTGACTCATTTCCGATGCTGAAAAAAACGGAGCCGCGAGGCTCCGTTTTTCATGTGGCGTCGGCCGCTATCACTGCAGCAGGCTGCGCAGCATCCAGGCGTTCTTTTCGTGCACGTCCAGGCGCTGCGTCAGCAGGTCGGCCGTGGGCTGGTCGTTGGCGGCATCGGCCTTCTCGAAAGCGGCGCGCGCCGTCTTGGCGACGGATTCGTTGGCGGTCACCAGCAGACGCACCATTTCCAGGGCTTCCGGCACCGAGTCCGGCTCGGCGATCGAGGACAGCTTGCTGAATTCGCGGTAGGTGCCCGGCGCGTAGTGGCCCAGCGCGCGAATGCGCTCGGCGATGCTGTCCAGCGCGTTCCACTCTTCCGTGTACTGGGTCATGAACATCAGGTGCAGCGTGTTGAACATCGGCCCCGTGACGTTCCAGTGGAAATTGTGCGTCATCAGGTACAGCGTGTACGAGTCGGCCAGCAGCTTGGACAGTTCGCCGGCGACTGCGGCGCGGTCCTTGTCCGAGATACCGATGTTGATGCGCGGAACGCTGGAGGTCTTCTTGGGGGACTTGGCCATTGCTAGCTCCTAGGGATGAATGTGCGAAACAAGGATAACACTGCAAATACGGCGAAATGCCGCAATATCCGCCGCTTTTATCAATCAGTCCTGCGACCTTTTGACGCGGCGCAAACCGCGCGCGCGAAGCCGCCTGAAAGCGGCCCGGGAATCAATCCTGCACTGCCGCGACCTCGTCGGTCAGCATCTTCACGCCGGGCAGCTCGCAGGCATAGACCGCTTGCGCCAGCGCCTCGATGGCGGCCAGCCGCGGGAAACTGCGGCGCCAGGCCAACACCACGCGGCGCTCCGGCACGTGGCCATCAAATGGCAGATAGCGCAGCAGGCTGTTGGAAGGCGGCTGCTCCGGCACCGCGGTCACGGGCAGCACGGTCACGCCGATGCCGGCCGCGACCATGTGGCGGATGGTCTCGAGCGAGGAGCCTTCGAAGGTGCGCTGGATGCCGTCGCTGGCCGCCGAAAAGCGCGACAGCTCGGGACAGACTTCGAGCACCTGGTCGCGGAAGCAGTGGCCGCTGCCCAGCAGCAGCATGGTCTGCTGCTTCAGGTCCTGCGCGTCGATCGCCTGGCGCCGGGCGAGCTCGTGGTCATTGGGCACGGCCACCACAAAGGGCTCGTCGTACAAGGGTTGCATGACCAGGCCGGCCTCCGGCAGCGGCAAAGCCATGATGGCGCAATCGATCTCGCCCTGGCGCAGCAGCTCGACCAGGCGCACCGTGAAATTCTCCTGCAGCAGCAGCGGCATCTGCGGGGTGCGGCGGATCTGCTCCGGCACCAGCCGCGGCAACAGGTACGGACCTATGGTGTGGATGACGCCGACGCGCAAGGGGCCGGCCAACGGGTCGTGCCCCTGGCGCGCGATCTCCTTGATGCTGGCGCTTTCTTCCAGCACCTTCTGCGCCTGCGCCACGATGCGCTGGCCGATGGGGGTGACGCCGACCTCGGCGCCGCCACGCTCGAACAGCGTCACGCCCAATTCGTCCTCGAGCTTGCGTATCGCTACCGAGAGCGTGGGCTGGCTGACGAAACAGGCCTCGGCCGCCCGGCCGAAATGCCGTTCGCGCGCAACGGCGACGATGTACTTGAGTTCGGTGAGAGTCATGGTGGACTACGCCCCCGGGGGTTATGCCCCAGCCTTGCGGCTGGCGCTTGCTAGATTAAGGTTGGCGGCTGGCTGCATGGTCAGGTGCGCAGGAAATCCTCGCGCCCGCGCATCCAGCGCGCCAGGTGCGCCTCGACCGCGGCCGGATGTTCGGCGCGCAGCCAGACCGCGGCATCGCGCGCGTCTTCGGCAATGGCCGCGTCCGTTTCCAGGTCGGCGAAGCGCAGCAGCGCCATGCCGGACTGGCGCGTACCCAGGAACTCTCCCGGACCGCGCTGTTCCAGGTCACGGCGGGCGATTTCAAAACCGTCCGAGGTCTCGAACATGGCCCGCAGGCGTTCGCGCGCCACTTGCGACAGCGGCGTCTGATAGAGCAGCACGCAGACCGATTCGGCGGTGCCGCGCCCTACCCGGCCGCGCAGCTGATGCAGTTGCGCCAGTCCGAAACGCTCGGCGTGTTCGATCACCATGAGCGAGGCGTTCGGCACGTCCACGCCCACTTCGATCACAGTGGTGGCGACCAGCAGGTCGACTTCGCCATCGCGGAAGGCCTGCATCACGGCGGCCTTTTCGGCTTGCGGCAGCCGGCCGTGCACCAGCCCGATGCGCAGGTCCGGCAGGTCGACCCGCATGCCTTCGTAGGTGTCCACGGCGGTCTGGAGTTCCAGGGCCTCGCTTTCCTCGACCAGCGGACAGACCCAGTAGGCCTGCTGCCCGCCGCGCGCGGCCTGGGCAATGTGGGCGATGACTTCCTCGCGCCTTGCGTCCGACACCAGCTTGGTCAGCACGGGACTGCGCCCCGGCGGCAGCTCGTCGATGACGGACACGTCCAGATCGGCGAAGAAGGTCATGGCCAGCGTGCGCGGGATCGGCGTCGCGCTCATGTTGAGCTGGTGCGGCACATTGCGCCCGCGCACGGTTTCGCCCTTGCGCGTCAGCGCCAGGCGCTGTCCGACGCCGAAGCGGTGCTGCTCGTCCACGATGGACAAGCCCAGGCGATGGAATTCGACGTGATCCTGGATCAGCGCCTGCGTGCCCACGACCAACTGCACGCTGCCGTCAGCGGCGGCGGCCGCCGCTTCACGGCGCGCCTTGGCGGGCAGGCTGCCGCTCAGCCAGGCCACATTCACGCCCAATGGCTGCAGCCACGACACCAGTTTGCGGAAGTGTTGCTCGGCCAGAATTTCGGTGGGCGCCATCAGCGCCACCTGCGCGCCGCTGGCGATGGCCTGGGCGGCGGCGATGGCCGCCACGACCGTCTTGCCGCTGCCCACATCGCCCTGCAACAAGCGATGCATGGGATACGGCTTGGCCAGATCGGCGGAGATTTCCTGAACCACGCGCTCCTGCGCGCCAGTCAGTTTGAACGGCAAGGTTTCGTACAGCCTGGCGACCAGGCCGCCGGCCTCGTTGCGCACGGGCAGCGACTCGGCTTCCTTTATGCGGCGCGCGGCCCGCGCGGCCGCCAGCGACAATTGCTGCGCGAGCAGCTCATCGAACTTGATGCGCCGCCAGGCGGGATGCACGCGGTCCAGCAAGGCCTGCTCGGACTCGCCCTGCGCAGGCGTATGCAGCGCGCGGATGGCTGGCTCGAACGGCGGCAGGTCATAGCGCGCCCGCGCCTCGTCGGGCAAGGTGTCGGACAGGTCGGCGCGGTCCAGCGCCTGCGCGATGGCGCGGCGCAACGTCAGTTGCGGCAGCCCTTCGGTGCTGGGATAGACCGGCGTGAGCGCCGTGGGCAGCGGCGCATCGGCATTGGTCATGCGCGGATGCACCATCTCGCGCCCGAACAGGCCCCCGCGGACCTCGCCGCGCGCACGCAGGCGCTTGCCCACGGTGACTTGCTTCTGCTGGCTGGGGTAGAAGTTCAGCCAGCGCAATTGCAGTTCGCCGCTGTCGTCCGCCAGCGTAGCGGTCAGCTGGCGCCGGGGCCGGTAGAGGACCTCGGATTTGGTGATCTCGCCCTCGACCTGCCCGGCAAAACCGGGCCGCAGGGCGCTGATCGGCATGATGCGGGTTTCGTCCTCGTAGCGCAGCGGCAGGTGCAGCACGAAGTCCTCGGGCAGCACCAGACCCAGGTTACGGAGCTTGCGCTCCGTATCCGTCATTGCACGGCCGGCGCCTTTGTTGTCGGCGCCGGATCGCTTGGAAGCCGCGGCTGCGGCCGGCATGAAGAAACGAACCCCTGGATCGAAAAGTCCGGACGGGCCTTACAGGACCAGGATGGCTTCGACTTCGAACTGCGCGCCCTTGGGCAGGCTGGCCACGCCGATGGTCGAGCGCGCCGGGAACGGCTGGGGAATGATCTCGGCCATGATGGCGTTGGCGGCCGTGAACTTGCCCAGGTCGGTCAGGAACAGTGTCAGCTTGACCACATTGTCCAACGTGCCGCCGGCAGCCTTGATGACTTCCTGCATGTTGGCGAAAGCCTGACGCACCTGCGCATCGAAGTTCTCGGAGACCAGATCGCCAGTGCCCGGCTCCAGGCCGATCTGGCCCGAGAGGTAGACAGTCTTGGTGCCGCTTACGGCAACCGCTTGCGAGTAAGGGCCTACCGCGGCGGGCGCGGTGTCGGTATGGATGATTTGCTTGCTCATGGGCGGAATCCTTCGAAAGTCGGATAGAAACTACAACTATCGAAGTTTATCCAGCAATAGACATTTGCGAAAGTGGCTGAATGCCCTAGGGTGGCTGCACGACGGAACCAGAAGTACTTGCCGCAGGGCCGGACAAGCCAAGCCCAGTGCAGCTTCGTTATAATCATCAAGCTATCCCGCAGCATTTCAAACGAGGCGTTTCCCTTGAAGAACACCAGCCTGCAAGCCAAGTTGGATTACTGGGCAAAGGTGCGCCGCTCCAACTACGCGGCCAGCATGCGCCTGGAAGGCTACCCGGCCACGCCCGCCGACGCCAAGCGCGAACTGCCCTCGCGCGAAACGGTGTTGCGCGCCTATCGCAAGCCCGCCTGACATTGGACAAGTACGGCACCGGACAGGATCCGTACTGCTACCCCGGCAGCTTCACGCTGCGCAACCGGCTGGACATCCGGGACGATGCGCTGCTCGCGCAGGCTGAGCAAGATCTTTCCGAGATCGCCGCCAGCCAGATCGATTTTTCCCTGCCTCCCTACGACCTCGCGTACCTGAAGCGACTCCATCGCACGCTCTTTCAGGATCTCTACGACTGGGCGGGCGAGTTGCGCACCATCGATATCTCAAAAGGCGGCACGCGCTTCTGCAATACAAGCAGGATCGAACCCGAGGCCGACAAGATTTTCGCGGCCCTGGCGCGGGCCAACTGGTTCAAGGAGCTGCCGCGCTCCGCGCTGATCGCCGAGGCAGCCGTCGCCTACGGCGACTTGAACATGATCCACCCCTTCCGTGAAGGCAACGGGCGCGCTCAACGTCTCCTGTTCGAACACCTCATCATCAATGCCGGCTACGAGATCAGTTGGTGGTCAGTGGAGCAACGGGAATGGGTCGACGCCAACGTCGCCGCCGTGATCTGCGACTACGCGCCGCTGGAAGCGGTGTTCCAACGCTGCGTCGGCCAGCCGATAGCCGGCTAATCCAAACCAGGCAATCCCGGGCTATCGATATCCCCCCGATGCTCCCGCAACAGGTCGTACAGGGCCTGCGCTGCGACCGATAGCGTGCGGCCCTTGCGCCGCACCAGGTAGAGCGGACGGGTCAGGGCCTTGCCGGCCAGCGGCATGATGCGCAGGTCGGCGCCGCCGAAATGGAACAGCGTCATCGCCGGCACCACCGAGATGCCCAGCCCCGCGCGCACCAACCCCGTTGCCGTGGCCAGGTGCTCGACCTCGAACACCGGCGCCGGTGCGTCGGCCCCCAAGGCCGCGTCCAGATGCTTGCGCACGCTGCTGCCGCGCGCAAGCTGGATCATGGGATAGCGCAGGATGTCGCGCAGCCGGGCGCGGCCCGCGCCTGCCAGCGGATGATCGGCGCGACAGACCAGAAAATAACGGTCCGCATGCAGGAACTCGCTTTCCAGGTCGTTCATGTCCGGCCGTCGCGAGGCCACCGCAAAATCCACCTGCCCTGCCTGCACCAGGTCCAGGCAGGGATCCAGCAGGGCATCGCGCAGGTCCACCGTGATGCCTGGATAGGACTCGCGAAAACGCGCCAGCAGCCCCGGCAGCCAGCCGGCGGCAAGCGAGGGCAAAGCCGCGAGCGCCACCCGTCCGCGACGCCTGGCGGCGTGGTCGCGCAGATCCTCCATGACCAGGTCCATGTCGGCCAGCAGCCTGCGCGCCGTCGCGTCCAGCACTTGCCCCTCGACCGTCAGCTCCACATGGCGCGTGTTGCGGTCGAACAGGCGCATGCCCGCGCTGTCCTCCAGTTGGCGGATCAGGGCGCTGAAGGCCGGCTGCGTCAGGTGGCAGCGTTGGGCCGCCCGGGTGAAGTGTTTTTCGTCGGCCAGGGCCACGAACGCGCGCAATTGCCGGGCAGACAGATTCATGGCTTTTCTCTATGAATTGATCCGATCTTTCTATTTTACTGATGAGCCGAGCGTGCCTATAGTGGGCCTCAGACACCTAGACCCCTGCCCTGATTCCGTATGTCCCTAGCCCCCCTCCACATAGGCTGCGCCTCCGGGTTCTCCGGCGACCGCAGCGACGGCGCCGCCGCCGTCGTGCGCACGCTGATCGCCCGCGGCGGCGGCGTGCTGATTTACGAAACGCTGGCCGAGCGCACGCTGGCGCTGGCCCAGTTGGCCCGCAACGAAGACCCGGAGCGCGGCTACGAGCCCTTGCTGGACGAACTGGTCGGCCCGGTGCTGGCCGACTGTCTGCACCACGGGATCCGCATCGTCGGCAACTTCGGCGCGGCCAACCCTGCCGCCGCGGCCCGGCGCGTTGCCGCGCTGGCCCGGCAGCAAGGCCTGCCCGCGCCGCGCATCGCAGTGGTATATGGCGACGCGCTTTCCAGCGATGCGCAACGCGAACTGCTGCGCCAGCGCCTTGGCGGCGCGCTGGATGGGCGCGACGTGGTCAGTGCCACCGCCTACCTCGGCGCCGCCGAGATCGCAGAGGCGCTGCGGGCCGGCGCGCAGATAGTGGTCGCGGGCCGCGTGTCGGACCCGTCGCTCACGCTGGGCCCGGCGCTGGCCCATTTCGGCTGGGCCATGGACGATTGGCAGCGGCTGGGCCGTGCCACCATGGCCGGCCATATGCTGGAGTGCGGTCTGCAGGTCACCGGCGGCTACTTCTGCGTGCCCGGCTTGAAGGATGTGCCAGACGTGCACGCCGCCGGCTTTCCCATCGCCGAGATCGATGCGGATGGCGAATTCGTGATCGGCAAGGCCGACGGTACCGGCGGCATGGTCGATGCGCGCACAGTCAAGGAACAGCTGCTGTACGAAGTGCACGATCCCGCGCGCTACCTGACGCCGGACGTCGTCGCCGACCTGAGCCGTGCCGAGGTGGCCGAACTGGGCGGCGATCGGGTGGCGGTGCGCGGCATCACCGGCCACGCGCGTCCCGCCGAACTCAAGGTCAACGTCTGCTACCGCGGCGGCTGGCTGGCCGAAGCCGAGATCTCCTATGCCGGGGTGCAGGCCGAAGCACGCGCCCGTCTGGCCGCCGATATCGTGCGCAAGCGTCTGGACCCGGCTCTGCGCCTGCGCGCCGACCTCATCGGCGCCATCAGCATCCTGGGCGATGACGCCGGCAACATGCTGTCCGCCCTGCCCGACGGCCATGCGCGCGACGTGCGCCTGCGCGTCGCGGCCGAACACATGGACCGCAAGCTTGCCGAAAGCGTGCTGCGCGAAGTGACTGCCCTGTATACCTGCGGCCCGGCCGGCGGCGGCGGCGTGCGCACCGCGTTGCGCCCGCGCCTGAACATGCTGTCCTGCACCCTGCCGCGCGACGCCGTGCCCAGCGGTTGGACCTTCCTGGAGGAAGCCCCGCAATGAATCCGCCGCTGATCTCGGTCCCCCTGTACCGCCTGGCGCACAGCCGTTCCGGCGACAAGGGCGACATCTCCAACCTGAGCCTGATCGCCTGGGATCCGGAATGCTACGACGTGCTGGATGCACAGGTCACCGAAGCCCGCGTCGCCGACTGGTTCGCGTACCGCCGCCCCAGCCGCGTCACCCGCTACGCGCTGCCCACGCTGCATGCGATGAACTTTGTGCTTGAAGGCGTGCTGGACGGCGGCGTCAACGATGCCCTCAACCTGGACACGCACGGCAAGAGCCTCTCTTTCAGATTGCTGGACATGACGGTCGAGGTCAGCCCCGCGCTGGCCAGCCGCCTGCCCGACATACCCGGCGACCGTCCCGCGGACGCCTGATTTCGATTCCTATAAAAATCCACAGGAGACACACATGCGCATTGCTTCCAAAGGCCGGCTGGCCTTGCTGCTGGCCGCCGCCCTGCCCTTGAGCGCCATGGCCCAGTTCCCCGCCAAGCCCATCACCTTCATCGTGCCGTTCGCGGCCGGCAGCGCCACCGACCAGATCGGCCGCGCCATCGGCCAGGGCGTCACCGAACAGACCGGCCAGGCCGTGGTGATCGAAAACAAGCCCGGCGCCAGCGCGATGATAGGCGCCGCGGCCGGCGCCCGCGCGGCCCCCGACGGCTACACCGTGCTGATCACCACAAACACCACGCATGCCGCCAACGAGCACCTCTACAAGACGCTGACCTACGATCCGGTCAAGGACTACGCGCCGCTGACCCTGCTGGGCAAAGGCGGCCAGATCATGGTGGTCAATCCCAATTCGCCGGCCAAGACGGTTGGCGACTTCCTGGCCCAGGCCAGGCAAGCGCCCGGCAAGCTGAGCTTCGGCAGCGGCAGCTCCAGCAGCCGCATCGCCGGCGAACTGCTGCAACAGATGGCGGGCGTGCAACTGCTGCACGTCCCATATAAGAGCAATCCGCTGGCGGTCACGGACCTGCTGGGCGGCCAGATCGACATGATGATCACCGACACCGCCACCGGCCTGCCGCAAGTCAAGTCGGGCAAGCTGCGCGCGTTGGGCGTGACCGGCCAGGCGCGCTCGCCGCTGGCGCCGGACGTACCCACCATCGCCGAGGCTGGCGTGCCAGGCTATGAAATGGGCTACTGGTTTGCCGCGTATGCGCCCGCCGGCACGCCGCCTGATGTGGTCAAGCGCTTGAACGAATTGCTGGTCAAGGCCACTTCAAGCGCGCCTGCCAAGCAGTTCTATGCGCAAACGGGCACGGACGCGGCAAGCTCCACGCCGGCAGAACTGGCGCAGTTCCAGCAAGCCGAGTCGAAGAAGTGGGGCGAGATCATCAAAAAGGCCGGCATCCAGCCCGAGTAGACCGCCCCCGGGGCGGTGGCGCGCCGCCCGTCAGAGCAGATCGCTGCTCGCCAGCATCGGCGTGCCGGCAATGCGCTGGCTGATCGCACGGCAGGCCTCCAGCAGCGGCGCCACATAGGCCGCTTCCGGATCTGGTTTCTGGCGGAATCGCAGCGTGCTCACGCTGATGGCCGCCACCGGCACGCCGTTCTGCCCGAAAATCGGCGCGCCGAAGCAATAAATGCCGGCCTCGTTCTCTTCATCATCCACGGCCCAGCCGCGCTGGCGCACCTGTTCGAGCTGCCGCCGCAGCGCGGCCGTATCCTTGACGGTATTGGGCGTATGGCAGGCGAACGGCTGCGGCAGCATGTCCAGCGCGGCCTGCAGAGCCGCCTCGTCCAACATCGCCAGATACGCCTTGCCCACCGCCGTCGAGTACATGGAGACGTTGGTGCCGATGCGCGAATTCATCTGCACCACGCTGGGGCTTTCCAGCTTCTCGATGTAGACCATGTGCTGGCCGTTGGGCACGGCCAGGTGCACGGTCTCGCCGGTGACGTCACGCAACTGCTTCAGGTTCTCGACGGCCGCCAGCCGCATTTCCGAACGGCCCCAGCTGCGGCTGGCCAGCTGGATCAGGCGCGGCCCCAGGCTCAGCTTGCCGGTGACCGGATGTTCGGCCAGCAGGCGTTCGGCCACCAGCGCGGCCACCGTACGGTACACGGTCGGCCGCGGATAGCCGCTGCGCTTGCTGAGTTCGGCCACCGTCATGGATTCCGGCGTATCGGCCACGACTTGCAGCACATGCATGAACTTCGAGAAGGCGGCTGTGCCCGCCACCTGTGCGGCGGGAGGGTTGGCGACTTGCGGCAGTTCTGGCATGGCGGAAAACGTGGCGTTGGCGGTAACGAGGCCGCCCCTGCGGCGCGGCCCCGCCATTATCCCTGCAAACGCCTGCGCGCGTACACGGTGGCGGCCAACGCTCAAGCCACGAGGTAGCCGCCGTCCACGGGCAGGATCACGCCCGTCATGAACGAGGCCGCCGGCGTGCAAAGAAACGTCACGCCCTCGGCCACGTCTTCCGGCTTGCCCCAGCGCCCCAGCGGGGTACGCTGCAGAATCGGCCCCGAACGCTCGGGGTCGTCCTGCAAGGCGCGGGTCAGCGGCGTGGCGATCCAGCCCGGCGCGACGGCGTTGACGCGGATGCCGTCCGCCGCGTAGGCCAGCGCCAGCGACTTCGTCAGCTGCGCCACCCCGCCCTTGCTCGCCGCATACGCCGGCACCAGCGCCCCGCCGAAGAAACTGAGCATGGACGCGGTGTTCACGATGCAGCCGCCGCGCCGCGCAAGCTTCTCGCGCGCGGCGCCGCATACGCGCATGGTGCCGGTCAGGTTGATCGCCAGCACCTGCTCGAACACGGCGGGATCATGCTCCGCGCCGCGGCGGATGATGCCGGCGCAGTTGACCACGATGTCCAGCTCGTCCAACCCTTGCAGCAGGCGTTCGACGTCGCCCGCGTCGCTGACGTCGCCCAGGCGCACCTCGATACCCGGCGCCAGTTCGCCGGCGTCGGATTGCAACCCGGCAGCTATGGTCCGCGCGCCCAGCGACGCCAGCCGGTTGGCAACCGCCGCCCCGATGCCTTGCGTGGCGCCAGTCACCAGCGCCGTCTTGCCTGCAAACAGATCCGCTTGATACGTCATTGCCGTCCGCTCAGAAAGTGCCGGGATAGGCGCCGCCGTCAGCCAGCACGTTCTGGCCGGTGACGTAGCCCGCATGGACGCTGCACAGGAAAGCGCAGATGGCGCCGAACTCCTCGGCGTTGCCGAAGCGTCCTGCCGGTATCGCCGCCTGGCGTTGGGCGCGCACGGCTTGCGCGTCCTGGCCGGTCTTGGCCGCGGAAGCCGCCAGCGCCGAGCTCAGCCGGTCCGTGGCGAACGCGCCGGGCAGCAGGTTGTTGATCGTGACGCCGCGCGCCGCGATGTCGCTGCGCGCCACGCCCGCCACGAAACCGGTCAGGCCGCTGCGCGCGCCGTTGGAAAGGCCAAGGATGTCGATCGGCGCCTTGACCGCGCTGGACGTGATGTTGACGATGCGCCCGAAGCCGCGTTCAGCCATGCCGTCGACCGTGGCCTTGATCAACTCGATCGGCGTGAGCATGTTGGCGTCGACTGCATTCAACCACTGTTCCCTGCCCCAATCGCGGAAATCCCCGGGCGGCGGCCCGCCCGCGTTCGTGACCACGATGTCGTAGTCGCGATGCGCGGCGAACACGGCCTCGCGGCCCTGCGCGGTCGTAATGTCGGCCGCCACGGCCTTGACGAAAGACTTGTCGTCCGTCCGCGCCTGCAGCAGTTGCTGCCGCGCGGTCTCGAGAGCCTCTGCCCCGCGCGCCACGATCACCACGTTGACGCCTTCGCGCACCAGGGCCAGCGCGCAGCCGTAGCCCAGGCCTTTGCTTGCGCCGCCCACCAGCGCGGTCCTGCCGGTAATGCCCAGATCCATGTCCTGCTCCTTGTCGTTGCCTGCAGTCTATTGGCGCATGCCGAACTTTTCGATCAGCGCCTTGAACGTCGTATTGTCGCGCTCCATCAGCGCCGTGAACGTCTGTTGATCCGCGACCGCATAGCCCAGGTTCTGCTCCGCCATGAAGCGCTTCAGGCTGTTTTCGGCGGCTGCCTGCCGGAACGCGGCGCCCAGCACGTCCAGTACCGGCTGCGGCGTGCCCTTGGGCGCGGCGATGCCGCGCCAGGTGCCGATCGACAGATCGATGTTGCGCTCCTTCAGCGTGGGCACGTTCTCGAAACCGGGCACGCGCGCGTCGGCCATGACCGCCAGCGGCTTGAGCTTGCCGGCCTTGACGTACTGCATGACCTCTGCCGGGCTCACCGCCACCGCATCGATGTGTCCGCCCAGCAAGGCCAGCACTGCCGGATTGCCGCCATTGAAGGGGATGTGGTTGAACTTGGCGCCCGTCTTGTCCTCCAGCGCGGCGGCTGCCAGATGCCAGATCGAGCCGATGCCCGCGTTCCCCACCTGCATGCTCTCAGGCTTGGCGCGGGCCGCCTCCAGGAACGCTTCGATGGTGTTGTACGGCGAATCGGCGGCCACCGTGATGGCCGAAGGATCGGCATTGAGCTGGATGATGGGCGTGAACTTCTCGTAGGTGGTCTTGGTCAGGCCCAGGTGGGGAATGATCACCATGTCGGCCGTCACCAGCGCCAGCTTGTAGCCGTCGGGCTTGGCGTTGGCCACTTCCGTCAGGCCGATCCCGCCCGCCGCGCCCGGCTTGTTCAGCACCACGATGGGCTGCGTCAGATGGGTGCGCGAGGCGTCGCCCATGGCCCGCGCCATGGCGTCCGTGCCGCCTCCCGCGGCAAACGGCACCACGATCTCGATGGCCCGGTTGGGGAAATTCTGCGCCAGCGCCACTGGCCCCGCGGCCAGCGCGGCGCTGCCCAGCAGCGCGGAAAGAATGCAGCGATTGAACGCACGACGTTTCATGGTGTCTCCGGATTATGTTTATGTGCTGCGGGTGGGAATGCGGAATTTCAGCGTATGAACTGCTTTACGTAGTCTTCGCCCAGGCCGACGTCCGCGAAGTGCTTGCGGCACATGTCGATCTTGGTGAACACGTCTTCGTAACCCATGCCCTTGCCCCAGGGGTCGGTGTAGTACATGACGCCGTTGACCTGGAAGTACGTGATCATTTCCTCGACGTCGGGCGGCACGTAGAGCGTGTGCGTCTCCCCTGGCGGCTCGAACACGTAGCTGCCTTCAGTCGCCTCCCAGTCGTGTTCCAGATAGCGCCAGCGGCCCTTCAGGACGAAGCCATGCACGGCCTGCGGATGGCGATGGCGGCTGAGCACGCCTGACTTGCGCACGCGCAGCAGGTTCATCCAGTAGCCCTGGCTGGCGTTCAGACAGAGCGGGCGGAACCAGACGTTCTCGGCCTGCGGTACCCACAGCCTCTCGTCGGTCGGGATCGCGTGCGGAATCACGATTTCTGGCAGGGCCTCGGGCGGATTCGGGTACTGGTATGGGGTCAGGGGCTCGGTGTCACTCTGTTCCAATGGCATTTCTTTAATCCTTCCATATTATGGACAATATGTTTACTTTATGGACGAATTATAAGAACTGCCCTGCTGGCGGCTACAGCGGGCTAACCCTTAGGGGCGCCGCAGCATCACGTCGCGCCGCGCCAAAAAACAAAAAACCCATCGCATCGCTGCGATGGGTTTTTGGCTTGGCGCCGTCGCCGGGACTTATTTGTCCACGAATGCACGCTCGACAACGTAGTCGCCCGGCTGGCCCACGCCCGGCGACACCGTGAAGCCGCGCTTGTCCAGCATGGCGCTGATGTCGGCCAACATATGCGGGCTGCCGCAGATCATGGCGCGGTCGGTTTCCGGATTGATCTGCGGAATGCCGATGTCGGCGCACAGCTTGCCGTTTTCCATCAGCTCGGTGATGCGGCCTTGGTTGCGGAACGGTTCGCGCGTGACCGTCGGGTAGTACACGAGTTTGTCGCGCACGACGTCGCCGAAGAATTCGTTGTTCGGCAGTTCCTTTTCGATGAAGTCGGCGTAGGCCAGTTCGCTGACCCAACGCACGCCATGCACCAGGATGACCTTGTCGAAGCGTTCGTAGACGTCCGGATCCTTGATGATGCTCATGAACGGCGCCAGGCCCGTGCCCGTGCCGAACAGGAACAGGTGCTTGCCCGGCTTCAGGTCGTCCACGACCAGGGTGCCCACGGGCTTGCGGCTGACCAGGATGGTGTCGCCTTCTTTCAGATGCTGCAGGCGCGACGTGAGCGGGCCGTTCTGCACCTTGATGCTGAGGAACTCGAGGTTCTCTTCATAGTTGGCGCTGGCGATGCTGTAGGCTCGCAACAGAGGCTTGCCTTCAACTTCCAGTCCGATCATCACGAAGTGGCCATTGTGGAACCGCAAGGCCGAGTCACGCGTCGTGGTAAAGGAAAACAGGGTGTCGTTCCAGTGGTGCACGCTTAGTACGCGCTCAGTGTTGAAAGCAGCCATGTCGTATCAAATTAGGGGCGACCGCCCCGGGCCATGAGCCCGGCTTGTGCCGCTGGGTCATTCCGTGCCGCACAAAAGACGCGGCCGGCATTAGGGTTGACCCTATTCTACAGGGTCTTGATGATAACTGCTCTCATTATTCCGTAATACCCTTATGCCGTATTGATGGGGATCAAGCCTGAAGCCTGCCTGACTTACGACTAGTTGAACGCCGCTTTGCTTCCTGTTATCGTCGCGTTCTCATTTGATAATCATTTTCGTTAGCAGACTGTTTTGAGCAGCGGAAAGGCCTGAAGCCTCGGGAATTCCTCTGCAGCCCTAGCCGGAGCACCTCGTCATGACCAAGCGTCCCCAATTGAATTCGCTGCTGCGCGCCCTGGCGCTGGCCGGCGCCGCCGCCTTCACCGTGTCGGCCAACGCCGCCGAGGAAGTCAGCCTCTACACCACCCGGGAACCCAAGCTGATCCAGCCGCTGCTGGACGCCTTCACCAAGGAAAGCGGCATCAAGGTCAATACGGTCTTCGTCAAGGACGGCCTGCTGGAGCGCGTCAAGGCCGAAGGCGCCAAGTCGCCCGCCGACGTGCTGATGACCGTGGACATCGGCAACCTGCTGGATCTGGTCGACGGCGGCGTGACCCAGTCGATCAAGTCGCAAACCCTGGAATCCGTCATTCCCGCCAACCTGCGCGGCGCCGACGGCAAGTGGTACGCCCTGTCGCTGCGCGACCGCGTGCTGTACGTGGAAAAGGACCTGAAGCTGGAAGCCTTCCGCTACGAGGACCTGGCCGATCCGAAGTGGAAGGGCAAGGTCTGCATCCGTTCGGGCCAACACCCCTACAACACCGCGCTGGTCGCCTCCATGATCGCGCATGACGGCGCCGAAGCCACCGAAAAATGGCTGCGCGGCGTCAAGGCCAACCTGGCCCGCAAGGCTGCCGGCGGCGACCGCGACGTGGCCCGCGACATCCTGGGCGGCATCTGCGACATCGGCCTGGCCAATGCTTATTACGTCGGCCACATGAAGAACGCCGAACCCGGCACCGACGCCCGCAAGTGGGGCGACGCCATCAAGGTGATCCGCCCGACCTTCGCCAACGCCAAGAGCGGCGGCACGCACGTGAACGTCAGCGGCGCCGCCGTTGCCGCCCATGCGCCGAACAAGGCCAACGCGGTCAAGCTGCTGGACTTCCTGGTGTCCGAGCCCGCCCAGGCCCTGTACGCCCAGGCCAACTATGAATACCCCGTCCGCAAGGGCGTGAAGCTGGACCCCGTGATCGCCAGCTTTGGCGAACTGAAGGTGGACCCGCTGCCGCTGACCGAGATCGCCAAGCATCGCAAGCAAGCCAGCGAACTGGTGGACAAAGTCGGTTTCGACAACTGATAGGCCTGTGGACCGCCACGCCCGCCGGCTTGGCGAAACCATGCGGCAGTGACAAACGCGCGGGCTGCGCATAAGCTCACGCGTAGGGCCTGCTCCCTTCTTTTCGGGGGAGCAGGCCTTGCCATTGATGCAATCGACTTTGAAGCATGCACACAGATTCTTTGCCCCGGCCGCTGCGTCTGCGCTGGACTGAACGCGGGGCCGGCTGGCTGGCCGGCGCCGCCCTGATCGCGCTGGCCGTATTGGCGCCCGTCCTGACGCTGGGCTGGTGGGCGCTGGGCGGCGAACTCTCGCATTGGCAGCATCTGGCCAATTACGTATTGCCCCAGGCGCTGGCCAATACCGCCATGCTGCTGGCCGGCGTGGGCGTGCTGGTGACGCTGCTGGGTACCGGCGCGGCATGGCTGGTGACCGCTTACGACTTCCCTACGCGCCGCGTGCTGACCTGGGCGCTGCTGCTGCCGCTGGCGGTGCCGACCTACATCATCGCCTTCGCCTATCTGGACCTGCTGCATCCCATCGGTCCGATACAGTCGGCGATCCGCGCGCTGCTGGGCTATGACAGTCCGCGCCAGTTCCGCCTGCCGGATCTGCGCTCGATCTACGGCGCCATCTTCGTGCTGGGCTTTGTGCTCTATCCCTATGTGTACCTGAGCACCCGGGTCATGTTCATGACGCAGGCAGCCAGCCTGCTGGAAGCGGCCCGCACGCTCGGCGCCGGCCGCATCGCCGTGTTCTTCCGGGTCGCCCTGCCCCTGGCCCGGCCCGCCATCGTGGTGGGCGTGAGCCTGGCGTTGCTGGAAACGCTGAACGATATCGGCGCCTCCGAATTCCTGGGCGTGCAGACGCTGACCGTGTCGGTCTACACCACCTGGGTCACGCGTTCGGACCTGGCGGGCGCGGCGCAGATCGCGCTGACCATGCTGGCCATCGTGATCGGGCTGATCCTGCTGGAACGCCATGGCCGCAAGCGCCAGCGCTACGCCAACACGCAGCGCATGCGCCCGATGCAGCCGCGCCGCCTGCGCGGTCCGGCGGCGGCCGTTGCCGCGGCGCTGGGCTGGATACCGGTACTGATCGGGTTTGTCGCGCCGGCGCTCTATCTGGTCGTGGAGACCTACAAGCGCCTGCATCTGGTTGGCGGCGTTTCCCACCAGCTGTTGAACGGCTTGAGCAACACCCTGATCGTCGCCTTCAGCGCCACCATCGTCACCCTGCTTTGCGGGCTGATCGTGGCCTGGGCCGGACGCACGCTGCGCGAAAGCTCGGGCTTCAACCCGGGCCGCGCCTGCGCGCGCATCGCCAGCCTGGGCTATGCCGTGCCCGGCACGGTGCTGGCCATCGGCCTGCTGACGCCCTTCGTCTGGATAGATACCGCGGTCGCCAAGGTCTTCGGCGGCACGGGCCTGTTCCTGATGGGCTCGATGGGCGCGCTGGTCTGCGCCTATGCGATCCGTTTCCTGGCGATTTCCACTGGCGCACTGGAAGCCGGCCTGGCCCGCATTCCGCCGTCGCTGGAGCAAGCCTCGCGCCTGCTGGGCGAAAGCTCGGCCGGCACCCTGCGCCGCGTACACCTGCCGCTCTTGCGCCCGGCGCTGGCCGCCAGCGCCCTGCTGGTGTTCGTGGACGCCATGAAGGAACTGCCCGCGACACTGCTGCTGCGGCCCATGAATTTCGACACGCTGGCAACCTGGCTATACGCCGAAGCGGCCCGCGGCACCTATGAAGAAGGCGCCGTCGCCGCGCTGGCCATCGTGCTGGCCGGCCTGTTCCCCGTCATCCTGCTGGCGCGCACCAATCTGAAAATGGGACATTGATCATCGTGCCCGATCTGTTAGAACTCGATCACCTTTCCCTCGCCTACGAGACCCCGGCGGGACTCAAGCCCGTGGTGCAGGACCTGACGCTGGGCCTGCCCGTGGGCCATATCGGTTGCCTGCTGGGCGAATCCGGCTGCGGCAAGACCACGGTGCTCCGGGCCATCGCCGGTTTTGAGCCAGTGCGGGCCGGACGCATCCTGCTGGATGGCGCCGTCATTTCCTCGCCCACCGTGCAGGTGGCGCCCGAACATCGCCGGGTGGGCATGATGTTCCAGGACTACGCGCTGTTCCCGCACCTGACGGTGGCGCTGAACGTGGCCTTCGGCCTGCGCAAGATGGCGCGCCCGGAACGCGCGCGCCGCGTCGAAGAGATGCTGGAACTGGTGGGCCTGGCGCATGCCGCCAACAGCTATCCGCACGAGATCTCCGGCGGCCAGCAGCAGCGCGTGGCGCTGGCTCGCGCGCTGGCGCCCTCGCCCGACCTGCTGCTGCTGGACGAGCCGTTCTCGAACCTGGACGTGGACACGCGCGAACGCCTGGCCTTTGAAGTGCGCGACATCCTCAAGACCACCGGCCACACGGCCATCCTGGTCACGCACAACCAGGCCGAAGCCTTCGCCATCGCCGACCGCATCGGCGTCATGTCCAAGGGCAGCATCGCGCAGTGGGACACGCCCTACAACCTGCACCATCATCCCGCCAGCGACTTCGTGCGCGACTTCATCCGCCGCGAAGCGCTGGAAGAGCGGCGCGAGCAAGCCTACGCCCGCGGCCGCTGAAGTCGTCCCGGCCGCTCAGTCGGCCGACAGCTTCACTTTCTGCGACAAGGCCTTGAAGGCCTCGTGCTGGCTCTGGGTCAGGCGTTCCACTTCCTGCGGCGTGGAGCCGTAGGGCATGAAACCGGCCTGCTCCAGCTTGCCTTTCACTTCCGGCAAGGCCAGCGCCCATTGGAAGGCTTCGCTCAGCGCCTTGGTCGCTTCAGGCGACATCTTCGCAGGCCCATAGACCGCGAACCACGGATCGACCACGGCTGCTTCATAGCCCAGCTCGGCCAGCGTCGGCACGTCCGGCAAGGCGGGCGCCCGCTTGCTGCCCGTCACGGCCAGCGCATGCACTTTGCCCGCCTTGATGTGCGGCAGCGACGCCGGCAGATTGTCGAACATCACCGGCAAGTGCCCTCCCAGCAGGTCGTTCAGCCCCTGCGCGCTGCCCTTGTAAGGAATGTGCTGCATGCCGGCGCCGGTCAGCTGGTCGAACATCACGCCAGCCAGATGCATGGACGTGCCAGTGCCCGGCGTGCCGAACGAGGTGCCCGGATGCTGCTTGGCATAAGCGACCAGGTCCTTGACGCTGTCGACCTTTAGCGCAGGACCGACTTCCAGCACCACGGTGGAAGCGCCCAGCATGCTGACGCCCGTGAAATCCTTGGTGGGATCGAAAGGCATGGAGGGGTAGACGAAAGGATTCAGCGCGTTGGTGGAGATGGCGCCGAAGCCGATGGTGTAGCCGTCGGGCGCGGCCTTGGCCACGGCGTCCATGCCGATATTGCCGCCCGCGCCGGGACGGTTTTCGACTATGACGGGCTGGCCCAATTTTTCCGCGACCTTCTGGCCCGCGGTGCGCGCCACCAGGTCGGTGGTGCCGCCTGCGGTGTAAGGCACGATGAAGGTGATGGGCTTGGCCGGATAGCCGGCAGCGAGCGCCGCCGAAGCGCCCTGGATCAGCGCCAGCGCGGCCAGGCCGCGCAGCGCGTTGAATGTGTAGCGATGCATGATGTCTCCATCCCGTTTTGTTGTGAGGGTCGGAGGCGCATCATACCGCCGGCCGCGTGGCGATTGCGTGCGGCCGGTTCGAGCGCTGACTCAGGCGCGCGGCTCGGGCAGCGGGATGTACTCGGTCTCGTCGCCCGGCACGATCTGGTCGAAGCGGCTGCGCTGCCAATCCTGCTTGGCCTGTTCGATGCGGTCCTTGCTGCTGGAGACGAAGTTCCACCACACGAAGCGCGGCCCGTCCAGCGGCTCTCCGCCGATCACCGCAAAGCGCGCCGCAGTCTTGGCGCGGATCTGCACGGGGCGGCCCGGCGCAAACACGACCAGGCGGCCGCTTTCGAACTCCTGCCCGTCGATCTCGACCGTGCCCTGCGCCAGATAGGCGGCGCGCTCTTCATGCTCGGCCGGCAGCACCGTGGTCGCGCCCGCCTGCAGTTGCAGATCGCCATAGAACAGCGGCGACAGCGTCTTCACCGAGGACGTCTTGCCGAACAACGAACCCGCCACCACCTGGGCGCGCACGCCCTCGCCTTCGATGACCGGTTGCGCGTCCAGGCCGTAGTGGGTGAAGCCCGGATCGGTTTCCTCGTGTTCCTTGGGCAGCCCCACCCAGATCTGCAGGCCACAGAGACGCTGCGCGGCCTGGCGGCTTTCGGGCGAGGAGCGTTCCGAATGCACGATGCCGCGGCCCGCCGTCATCCAGTTGACCTCGCCCGGCAAAATGGTCTGGGTGTGGCCCGCGCCATCGCGATGCACCATGGAGCCTTCGTAAAGATAGGTCACCGTGGACAGGCCGATATGCGGATGCGGGCGCACGTCTATGCCCGTACCGGCGGCAAACTCGACCGGACCCATGTGGTCCAGGAACACGAACGGCCCGACAGTGCGGCGCTGTGCGGACGGGATGGCGCGGCGCACGGAAAAGCCGCCCAGGTCGCTGGTGCGCGGCACGACGACGGCTTCAATCTGGCTTTCGCCGGCTTCGGACAAGGTGGACATATCGGACTCTCCGGGTTGTGGGGACTAGGACCATCTTAAGGCCTGCCGCCTGCATGGAAAAAACAGCGGCGGGCGGACTGATCCAGCCCGCCCGCCTTGACGCATCACGCCAGGTCGAACACCAGGACTTCGGCCTGCTTGCCGCCCGACAGCTCGACGCGAGGCTCGCCGGTGATGGCGAGCGCGTCGCCAGCCGACAGCTCAACGCCGTTGACTGTCAGGCTGCCGCGGGCCACGTGCACCCAGGCGCGGCGGCCGGCGGCCAGTTCCAGCGCGGCGGACTCGTCGCCGTCGAACAGCCCGCCATACAGGCGCGCATCCTGATGGATCTTCATCGAACCGTCAGCGCCATCCGGCGACACCAGCGCTTGCAGCCGGCCGCGCTTCTGCTCGTCGCTGAAGCTGCGCTCTTCGTACTCGGGCGCAATGCCAGTGACGTCGGGCTCGATCCAGATCTGCAGCATGTGCGTTTCGCGGTCCGCCAGCGGGTTGAACTCCGAGTGCATGACCCCGCGGCCGGCGCTCATGCGCTGCACGTTGCCGGGCTGGATGGTCGAGCCGCTGCCCATGCTGTCCTTGTGGGCGATCGCGCCGTCCAGCACGTAGGTGATGATTTCCATGTCGCGATGGCCATGCGTGCCGAAGCCGCGGCCGGCCGCGATGCGGTCGTCATTGATCACGCGCAGGGCGCCAAAGCCCATGTGGGCCGGGTCGTAGTAATTGGCGAAGGAAAACGTGTGGAACGAGTCCAGCCATCCGTGGTTGGCGTGACCCCGTTCAGCAGCGCGGCGAGTGGTAAGCATTGCGGACTCCTGTTTCAATAATGTGAATGGTTGTGCAGCCTGGCCTTCATTTCCCGAGAAGCCGCTGCACCACCGGCATGAGTGATATTGTGCGCGTGCAGCCCGGCCTGTTTGGCGCTATATTTTGACGAAACCATTCAAATTTTTTGAATATTTGTGCCAAGCCCCCGACCATGCAAGCCATCACCCCCGAACTTCTGATCCTGGTAGACGCCATCGCCCGCCACGGCAGCTTTGCCAAGGCCGCCCGCGAACTGGGCAAGGTGCCTTCGGCCGTCACCTACTCCATCCGCAAGCTGGAAGACGGCCTGGACGTGCTGTTGTTCGACCGATCCGGACACCGCGCGCTGCTGACGCCAGCGGGCGAAACGCTGCTGAAGGAGGGCCGCCACGTCTTGCAATCGCTGGACGACCTGGCCTGCCGCGTCAAGCGCATTGCCACGGGCTGGGAGGTGGAGTTGCGCATCGCGGTCAGCGCGGTGCTGCCGTGGCGGCCGCTGTACGACCTCATCGAGGAGTTCCAGGCGCTGGGTAGCGCCACCACGCTGCGCTTTTCCAGCGAGGTATTGAGCGGCAACTGGGACGCCCTGACCTCAGGACGGGCCGACCTGGTCATCGGCGCTGGCTCGGCGGGCGAGCCGACCGGCCCCTATCGCTCGCAAGCCATGGGCCAATCCCAATTCGGCTTCTGCGTGGCCTCGCACCATCCGCTTGCTTCGCTGCCGCAGCCCTTGAGCCGCGCCGACATCACGCGTTATTGCGCGGTGGTGGTGGCGGACACGTCGCGTAATCTGGCGCCGCAGACGCGCGGCATCCTGGCCGAGCAGCCCACCCTGGTCATGCCTACCATGCAGGCCAAGATAGATGCCCAGGTGCGCGGCCTGGGCTGCGGCTACTTGCCGCTGACCCTGGCCGCGCCGTATCTGGCGCAAGGCTTGCTGGTGGTGTGCGAAACGGACGAAGGCATGTCCCTGACGGAACACCTGACGTACGCCTGGCGCTCGGAGCCGCCGGGCGAAGCCCTGAAATGGTGGCTGCAGAAGCTGAAATCGCCGCGCCTCTGCGAGAGCCTGTTGGGGATGGGATAAGGCGCGCGGCCGCGCGCCTTATTCGTCCTCGATGCCCAACTCGCGCAGCTTGCGCGTGATGGTGTTGCGGCCAATGCCCAGGCGGCTGGCGGCCTCGACCCGGCGGCCGCGGCTGGCATCCAGCGCGCTTTGCAGCAGGATCTTCTCGAACTGGCGCGTGAGCGTGGCCATGACCGCCGGTTCGCCACGTTCCAGCCGGTACTGCGCGTCGCGCAGCAGGGAGTCCTGCCAGTTGCGTGGAGAGCCCGCTTCCATGGGCGCCGAGGTCGGAACCACGGTGCCCACGCCGGCCATGGACACGGCCGGACGCAACGGCGCGGGACTCGGCTGCGGCTGGTGCTCCATGGCGCGGATTTCCGGCGGCAGGTCCGCCGGCTCGACCGTCTGGCCGGGCGCCATCACGGTCAGCCAATGGCAGAAGTTCTCCAGCTGGCGCACGTTGCCCGGAAAATCGAACTTGGACAGCACGGCAAGCGCCTCCGGCGTCAGGCGCTTGACCGGCACTCCCAGCGCACGGGCGCTGGCGGTCAGGAAGTGGCCGGCCAGCGCCGGAATGTCCTCCACCCGTTCGCGCAATGGCGGCAGGCGCAGACGGATCACGTTCAGGCGGTGGAACAAGTCCTCGCGGAACAGGCCCTGCTCCACGCGCTGTTCCAGCGGTTGATGGGTGGCGGCGACGATGCGTACGTCGACGCGCACCGGCTGCGCGCCGCCGACGCGGTAGAAGCTGCCTTCTGCCAGCACGCGCAACAGGCGCGTCTGCAACTCGATCGGCATGTCGCCGATTTCGTCCAGGAACAGCGTGCCGCCATGCGCTTCCTCGAAGCGGCCGCGACGCAGGTTGTTGGCGCCCGTGAACGCGCCACGTTCGTGGCCGAACAGCTCGGCCTCCAGCAGATCGCGCGGAATGGCCGCCGCGTTCAGCGCCACGAAGGGCCCGCCGGCGCGCACGCCATGGCCGTGCAAAGCGCGCGCCACGAGCTCCTTGCCGGTGCCGGATTCGCCGGTGATCAGCACGGTGACCTTGGACTGCGCCAGCCGGCCGATCGCGCGGAACACTTCCTGCATGGCGGTGGACGAGGACTGCGTCATCATCCACCGCTCGTTGTTCTGCGCCGATTCGCCCTGCCCTTCGGGGCTTTCAGGCTCGGCGGATTCCTGCAGGGCGCGCTGGATCAGCGCCACCGCCTCGTTCACGTCGAACGGCTTGGCCAGGTAGTCGAATGCCCCGCCCTGAAAGGCGGAAACGGTGCTGTCCAGGTCGGCGAACGCGGTCATGACGATGACCGGCAGGCCGGGGTTGCGTTCCTTCAACTGGCGCAGCAGCTCCAGGCCGTTGCCGCCTGGCATGCGGATGTCGGACACCAGCGCGGCGGGCGCTTCGTGCGACAGCGCTTCCAGCACGTCGGCCGATTGCGAAAAACTGCGGGTGGGCACACCGGCGCGCGCCAGGGCTTTTTCCAGGACCCAGCGGATGGCCTGGTCATCATCGACGATCCATACGGGTTTCATCAGTGTGCAGGCTCCATCGGTAGGACCAGGCGGAATTCGGTGCGGCCGGGCCGGGATTCAAATTCGATGATGCCGCCGTGCTGCTGCACGAAGTCCTGCGCCAGGCTCAAGCCCAGGCCGGTGCCTCCCGCCCGCGCCGTGACCAGCGGATGGAAGATGCGGTCGCGGATCTGATCCGGCACGCCGGGACCGTTGTCAGTAATGGACAGCACCAGCGCCAGACGATGCTGGCGGTGGGCCAGCATCACCTGCCGCGCGACGCGCGTGCGCAGCGTGACCACGCCGGGTTCGGTCTGCGGTCCCTGGGGCCGCGCCACCAGTTCCTGCGCGGCGTTGCGCGCCACATTCAGGACGGCCTGCATCAGACGGGCGGCGTCGCCCTTCAGGTCCGGCACCGAGGCGTCGTAGTCGCGCAGCAGCGTGACGTCATTGCGGAATTCGGCCTGGATCAGCGCGCAGACGCGTTCGCAGATCTCATGGATGTTCACCGGCCGCGCGTTCAGCGGCACACGTTGCGGGCCGCTCAGGCGGTCCACCAGCGCCTGCAGGCGGTCGGCTTCGGAAATGATGACCTGGGTGTACTCGGCCAGCGCCGCGCTGGGCAGTTCGGCTTCGAGCAATTGCGCGGCGCCGCGCAGGCCGCCCAGGGGATTCTTGACTTCATGCGCCAGATTGCGCAGCAGTTCGCGGTGGGCTTCGATCTCGTCAACCAGGCGGTGGTTGCGGTCGGCCAGCACGCGCTGCTCGATCTCGCGGGTTTCTATCAGCACGGGCCAGCGCTGGCCCGTCAGTCCGACCGTCGTCACGGAAACTTCCACGGATTCCGCGGCGCGGCGCAACGAGGCCAGTTGCCTGACGTCGGCATAGCGCCCTGCGGCTGCGCGGTCGATGGAGGATTGGATGTTTTCCGGACTGTCGAACAGCGTGGCGGCGGATTGCCCGCCCAGTTGCTTGCGCGAGCGGCCAAAGAGATCTTCAGCGGCCGCATTGGCGTATTCGATATGACCGCGCTCGTTGACCAGGAAAACGGACGTGGCTAGCAAATCGAGAGCTTCTACATTCATTTTTCTACATACCCGAATGTGAGGGGACGGCGGAACGCGACGGCCGCGCCGGAAGCCGGCGCCCTGTCCACCAGGCGTAAGGCCTGGCGGACAGCACGTCGAACCGCGATCTGGCGGTGCGCGTGCTGCCGGCCCTGGTTTCTGCCTGCATCATCGCGCCACCTCCAGCTACTGCCTCAGGACATTAGAGGCTGTAGTACATGTCGAACTCGACCGGGTGCGGCGTCATGCGCAGACGGTTCACATCGGCCATCTTCAGGTCGATGTAGGCCGTGAGCATGTCGTTGCTGAACACGCCGCCGCGGGTCAGGAACTCGCGGTCGTTGTCCAGCGCTTCCAGAGCCTGTTCCAGCGAGGCGCAGACCGTCGGGATCTTGGCGTCTTCTTCCGGCGGCAGGTCGTACAGGTTCTTGTCGGCGGGATCGCCGGGGTGAATCTTGTTCTGCACGCCGTCCAGGCCGGCCATCATCAGGGCCGAGAAAGCCAGGTACGGGTTGGCCAGGGGGTCCGGGAAGCGCGCTTCGACGCGGCGGCCCTTCGGGTTGCCGACGTACGGAATACGGATCGAGGCCGAACGGTTGCGGGCCGAGTAAGCCAGCTTCACGGGCGCTTCGTAGTGCGGAACCAGGCGCTTGTACGAGTTGGTACCGGGGTTGGTGATGGCGTTCAGCGCGCGGGCGTGCTTGATGATGCCGCCGATGTAGTACAGCGCGAATTCCGACAGGCCGGCGTAGCCGTTGCCCGCGAACAGGTTCTGGCCGTCCTTCCAAATGGACTGGTGGACGTGCATGCCGGAGCCGTTGTCGCCGACGATGGGCTTGGGCATGAACGTGGCGGTCTTGCCGTAGGCGTGGGCCACGTTGTGGATCACGTACTTGACGATCTGCGTCCAGTCGGCGCGCTGCACCAGCGTGCTGAACTTGGTGCCGATTTCGAGCTGGCCGGCGCCGGCCACTTCATGGTGGTGCACTTCGACCGGCACGCCCATCTGTTCCATCAGCAGGCACATTTCCGAACGCATGTCCTGGAACGAGTCGACCGGGGGCACGGGGAAGTAGCCGCCCTTGACGGTGGGACGGTGGCCGGTGTTGCCGCCTTCGAATTCCAGGCCCGAGGACCAGGGGGCTTCTTCGGACTTGATCTTGACGAACGTGCCGGACATGTCGCTGTTCCAGGTCACGCCGTCGAAGACGAAGAATTCGGGTTCCGGACCAAAGTAGGCGGTGTCGCCCAGGCCGGAGGACTTGAGGTAGGCTTCGGCGCGCTTGGCCAGCGAGCGCGGGTCGCGGTCGTAGCCCTTCAGGTCGGAAGGTTCGACCACGTCGCACGACAGGATCATGGTCGGCTCTTCGCGGAACGGATCCAGGTTGGCGGTGGACAGGTCGGGGATGAGCAGCATGTCGGAGGCTTCGATGCCCTTCCAGCCCGGGATCGACGAACCGTCGAAGGCCTGCCCGCTTTCCAGCTTGTCTTCGTCGATCTGGCTGATCGGCACCGAAATGTGGTGCTCACGGCCAATCGTATCGGTAAAGCGGAAATCCACGAATTTGACTTCGTTGTCGGCGATCTGTTTCAGGACATCTTTCGGGCTTGCCATGTCATCTCCATTAGATAAAAAGGTCGAGGGCTTTGCCCGTCGACTGGCATAAAAGAGGGAAGCAATAAGCGTGCCAGGTTTCCTCTCCGGGATTCCCCGGGGAAATCGGCTCGATCATGGGAAAATGTAGCACCATCATGGTGCAAATAGTGGAGCATGATTGCCCCACTATGGTGCATGAACGCTACAGGAACATTTCCTGCAGGTCGTTGAGGAATCTCCAGCCCAATGGAGTCGCCCGCAGCCGGGTCGGATCGGCGTCCAACAGCCCGCGCTTGGAGGCCGCCTCCAATTGGTGCGCAATGGCGGCCAGCGACAGGCCGGTGCGCTCGTTGAACGCGGTGGCGGCTACGCCCTCCTTCAGGCGCAGGGCGTTCAGCATGAACTCGAACGGCAGTTCGTCCGGCCCGACCTGGCGGCTTTCGGCGATGTGGCTGCCGTCGCGGGCCATGGCGGCCTGCATCCACGAGTCGGGCCCGCGCAGCCGCACTTCGCGCACGATGCGGTCATGGAAGGACAGCTTGCCGTGCGCCCCCGGGCCCAGGCCCAGGTAATCGCCAAATTCCCAGTAATTCAGATTGTGGCGGCACCGCGCGCCGGGCTTCGCGTAGGCGGAAACCTCATAGCGGGCAAGGCCGGCCGCCGCCAGCTCGGCCTCCACCGCGTCCTGCATGGCGGCGCTGGTGTCGTCGTCGGGCAGGTCCTGGGGGGGGAACTTGGCGAAGACGGTATTGGGCTCCATCGTCAGGTGATAGAGCGACAGGTGCTCGGTGCCAAAAGCCACGGCCTGCCGCAGATCGGCCGCACAGGCCTCCAGAGTCTGGCCGGGCAAGGCGAACATCATGTCCAGGTTGACGCGCGAGACCGCACGCTGCGCCATCTCGATCGCCGCCCTCGCCTGCGCGCTGTCATGGATGCGGCCCAGCTTCTTCAGCTGCGCATCGTCGAAACTCTGGATCCCCAGCGAAAACCGCGTTACGCCGCTGGCGGCGTAGTCGCGGAAACGCCCGGCCTCGGCCGTGCCGGGATTGGCTTCCATGGTGATTTCGGCGTCGGGCCACAGGTTCAGACAGGCGCGCAGCATCGCCAGCAGTTCGTCCAGTCCTTCGGACGACAGCAGGCTGGGCGTGCCTCCGCCGATGAAGACGGATACCACCTGCCGCCCCCAGATCGAAGGCAGCGCCTGCTCCAGATCGCTGCGCAGGGCATCCAGATAGGCGCGTTCCGGGATTTCGCCCGGCGCCGCGTGGGAATTGAAGTCGCAATAGGGACATTTGCGCACGCACCACGGCACGTGCACATAGACGGACAGCGGCGGCAGGCTGGTCAGCGTGGCGCCGGCCGGCAGCTTCAGGCGCGACGGTTGCGCGCCCATGTCGTTGCGGATGGGAATGATGATGGACATGCGTAATTCCTGAACCGGGCGCCGCGCGGCGCCCTAGTCAAGCCTGGCTCAGCTTGCTCAACAGTTCGCGCAGGGCGCGGGCGCGATGGCTCAGCCGGTTCTTTTCCTCGGGCTCCAGGGCGGCGGCGGTCAGGGCCTGGTCGGGCAGGTAGAAATGCGGATCGTAGCCAAAGCCGTTGGCGCCTTCGGGCTGGTCGATGATCTCGCCATGCCACAGGCCTTCGCCTATCAGCGGCCGCGGGTCGTTCTCGGAACGCACCAGCGCCAGCACCGCCACGTACCAGGCGCTGCGGTCGGCCACGCCGGCCAGATTGCGCACCAGCAGTTCGTTATTGGCCTGATCGGATTTTTCGCCGCCCAGCATCTTGGCATAGCGCGCCGAATACACGCCAGGCGCGCCATCCAGCGCCGCGACGCACAGGCCGGAATCGTCGGCCAGGGCCGGCAGTCCCGTCAGGCGGCTGGCATGGCGGGCCTTGGCCAGCGCGTTCTCGACGAACGTCACGTGCGGCTCTTCGGCCTCGGGCACGCCCAGTTCGCCCTGGGGCACAAGCTCGATGCCCAGGGGCGCGAACAGGGCGGAAAACTCGCGCAGCTTGCCGGCATTGTTGGAGGCGAGCACCACGCGGCGCAGGGAATCGGGAATCTTGGGAGCAGTCATGGGGCAAATTGTATAGGGCGCAGGCCCCATCCGCCGCCCGCGGGCGGCATGCCCCCGCGAGGCGAAAGGATATACCTTGCGCCAGGGTTGACAGTGATACTGACCCTAATTGAATATGGCGCGCCTGCCATCGACGAAACAACGCGGACATATTTTGTTGTCAACATGATCAAACTTGTCACTGATAGTATCTGAACGCACCGGCGATGGACCCCATTCACGCTTTGCCCCGGCCGGTAGCGGCCCGCGCGCCCTCATCCCCCCTGGACAGCGCGTCAGCGCACGTGAGCCTGGCTGGCATCCTGCGGGAACGGCTGCTGCGCCCACGCTTCCAGCCCGTGGTCGATCTTTCGCACAGCCGCATCTACGGCCATGAAAGCCTGATCCGCGGCCCCGTCGACACCGCCCTGCACTTTCCCGACGCCTTGTTCGCCGAGGCCCGCCGCCAGGGCCTGCATCCGCAGCTGGAGCTGGCGAGCTTCCGCGCCGGCGCGCAGGGCTTTCACCAGCACGACGCCTCCGGCATGCTGTTCCTGAACCTGTCCGGTTCGGCGCTGCTGCACTACTGGACCCTGTGGGGCGAGGAAATGCCCGAGCGCCTGCTCAAGAATTGCTCGCTCGCGCCTTCCAGCATCATCGTCGAACTCACCGAGCAGGATCCGCTGTCCGAGCACATGGCGGAGCTGTCCAGCGCATTTGCCTGCCTGCGGGCGCATGGCATGCGTGTCGCGCTGGACGACTACGGCGTGGGCAACTCCAATCTGCAGCTCTGGGCCGAGATGCAGCCGGACCTGGTCAAGATCGACCGCTATTTCTTCGACGGCATCGGCCAGGACGAGCGCAAGCAGAACATGGTGCGCGCCATCCTGAAAGTGGCGCAGCACCTGGGCACCACCATCGTTGCCGAAGGCATCGAGACCGCCGAGGACCTGGCCGTGGTGCGCGAGCTGGACATCCGCTACGCGCAAGGCTGGCTGCTGGGCCGGCCGGAGGAAATGCTGCTGACCGAGCTGGCGCCGCCGCTGCGCGATTCGCTGCGCCAACGCGCGCCGGCCGCAACGCCCGCCCGCGGCGTCGGCGGCACCGCGGCCAGCCTGCGCGTCGAAGCGCCGGCGGTACGGCTGACCGGACACACCAATGACGACGTGCACCGGCTGTTCATCGAGCACAAGGAAATGCACGCGGTGGCGGTGATCGACGACGACAACCGGCCGGTCGGCATCATCAACCGGCGCGATTTCTCGGAACATTACGCCCAGCGCTACACGCGCGAGCTGTTCGGGCGGGACGCCTGCTCCACCTTCATGAATGCCGAACCGGTGCTGGTGGACCTGAACGTATCCATCGACCAGTTGAGCCACGTGCTGATCTCGGAAGACCAGCGCTATCTGATGGACGGCCTGATCATCACGCGCGAAGGTCGCTACGACGGCCTGGCCACCGGCGAAACCTTGGTGCGCTCGGTCACCGAGATGCGCATCGAGGCGGCGCGCTACGCCAATCCGCTGACCTCGCTGCCTGGCAACATCCCCATCAGCCGCCACATCGCCACGCTGCTCGAAGACGCCGACGACTTCACCATCTGCTATGGCGACCTGAACAACTTCAAGCCCTTCAACGACGTCTATGGCTATTGGCGCGGCGACGACATGATCATGTTGACCGCCGAAGTCATCAAGCGCCACTGCGATCCGCAGCGCGACTTCGTCGGCCATGTGGGCGGCGATGACTTCGTGGTGCTGTTGCGCAGCCCCGACTGGATGGCGCGCGCCCAGCGCATCATCGCGGAATTCAACGACCGCGCCATGGACCTGTATGACGACGAGGGCCGCCGCAACGGCGGGATCGAGGCCGAGGACCGCTACGGCGTGCCGCGCTTCTTTCCCTTCGTGACGCTGGGCGTGGGCGCCCTCACCGTCACGCCATCGCTATGCGAGCGCATCCGCCCTGAGGACATCGCGTCGGCCGCCGCTCACGTCAAGCACAAGGTCAAGCACGGGAACCTGTCGCTGGTGGCCGAGCGCTACACCGGCGGCATCCTGCCGCAGCTGGATAGCTGAACCCTGCCCGGCCGGGCCATCGGCCGGCTGGGCGATCTGGAACACCGCCACGGCCCGGCGCAGACCTTGCGCCTGGGCTTCCAGCGCGGCGGCAGCGGCCGCGGTCTGCTCCACCATGGCGGCGTTCTCCTGCGTCGAGCGTTCGATGTCCGCCACCGCATGGTTCACCGAGGCGATGCCCGCCGCCTGCTCGGCCGTCGCGCTGGAAATCTCGGCCACGATCTGCGTGACCCGGTCCACCGATTGCATCATGTCGCGCATGGTGTCGCCGGCCACGCTGACCTGACGCACGCCCGCCTGCACGCGCGCCGCGGAGTCCTCGATCAGGCCCTTGATTTCCTTGGCGGCCTGCGCGCTGCGCTGGGCGAGCGAGCGCACCTCGCCCGCCACCACGGCAAAGCCCTTTCCCTGCTCTCCCGCGCGCGCCGCTTCCACCGCGGCATTGAGCGCCAGGATATTGGTCTGGAACGCGATGCTGTCGACCACGCCCACGATCTCGCCGATGCGGCGGGCGCTTTCGGCGATGCCCTGCATGCTCTGCACCACTTCCTCCACCGCCGCGCCGCCGCGCTGCGCCAGCTGGGTCGCGCCCAGCGCCTGGCGGCTGGCCAGGTCGGCGTTGCCGGCGGTCAGCTGCACCGTTTGCGCCAGCTGCATCATGTTGGCCGACGCTTCCTGCAGCGAGCCCGCCTGACGCGCGGTACGGTCCGACATGTCCGCCCCGCCCGCGGCGATCTCGCCGGAACCGGTATGGATTTCCTCGACGCCATGGCGCACCGAGGCCACTGCCGCCGACAGCCCTTTCTGCATGCGCCGCATGGCGCTGTACAGGACGCCGATCTCGTTGTCGCCGCGCATGGCGATCGCACCCGTGAGGTCGCCGTCGGCGATACGGTCGAAATGCGCCCCTGCTTCATTCAGCGGCCGCAGGATGCTGCGGCGGAACGCCAGGCGGATCAGCACAGCCAACAGCAGCACCAGCGCCAGCACCCCGGCCGCCACCGCGATCACCCGCTGCAGCGTGAGGCTGGCGCTGGCCACGGCCGCCTGCCCCTGATCGCGGGCGTAGGTCTGGTAGGCGTCGGCCTGCTTGACGTAGGCAGCGCCGCTGGCCGGCAGCGCCTTGTCCACCAGGCGGTTCACCTCGATCCCGTTCCAGCCCTTGATCGCCGCATGCATGGGCGCCAGCGTCTTGTCCGCGAAGGCGGCGTAGGCCGCCAATACGCCATCGAACAACGGCGCGCCCTCGGCGCTGATGTCGGGATTGGCGCGCAAGCGTCCCAGGCTTTCCCCGGCCTGCTTGAGCAGCGCCTCGGCGTGCGCCAGCGACTCGTTGCGCGCCTCTTCCAGCCCGCCTTCCATCGCCGTCTTGGCATCCGTCAGCGCCGCGCGCGCCTGGAACAGCCGGCTGGTCATGTCCGCCAGGTCGCCAGCCCGTTCGATGCTGCCCCGGCCCAGCGCTTCGATGTCCGCCCGGTTTTCCCGCAGCACCGTGATTGCCCCCGCCGCCGCCAGCGCGAACAGCACCACGAACAACGCAAGAATGGCCGACAACGCCGTCGTGACCCTGATGTTTTTCCGCATATCAGTCCATACAAAACCTGCCGCCAGCGGCGGCGTTCGCATGGATTATGGACACCCAGTTTGGCAATTTCTTGACACAACCCCGGCGCCAGGATGACAAACTCCCGTCATGAAACCGAACCCCGTATTAAGCAATTGTGAATTGGCAGGGGCGGCGGCATGCGGCACATTCCACGGTGTACCGATCCATTACTCATACAGAAAACAGCATCATGACCAACGCCTCCCACGCCTATCAGGACATCCGCGAAGCCGTGCGCGATCTCTGCGCCCAGTTCCCCTCCGAATACTTCCGCAAGGTCGATGAAGAACGCGGCTATCCCGAAGCCTTCGTCCGCGCGCTGACCGAAGCCGGCTGGCTGGCCGCGCTGATCCCGCAGGAATACGGCGGCTCCGGCCTGGGCCTGACCGAAGCGTCTGTCATCATGGAAGAAATCAACCGCAGCGGCGGCAATTCCGGCGCCTGCCACGGCCAGATGTACAACATGGGCACGCTGCTGCGCCACGGCTCCGAAGCCCAGAAGCGCGAGTACCTGCCGCGCATCGCCGCCGGCGAACTGCGCCTGCAGTCCATGGGCGTCACCGAACCCACCACCGGCACCGACACGACCAAGATCAAGACCACCGCGGTCAAGCGCGGCGACCGCTACGTCATCAACGGCCAGAAGGTCTGGATCTCGCGCGTGCAGCACTCCGACCTGATGATCCTGCTGGCGCGCACCACGCCGCTGGACCAGGTCACGCGCAAGTCCGAAGGCATGTCCATCTTCCTGGTGGACCTGCATCACGCGGTGAAGCACGGCATGTCGATCCGCCCGATCCCCAACATGGTCAACCACGAGACCAACGAGCTGTTCTTCGACAACCTCGAAATCCCCGAGGAGAACCTGATCGGCGAGGAAGGAAAGGGCTTCAAGTACATCCTGGACGGCCTGAACGCCGAACGCACCCTGATCGCCGCCGAATGCATTGGCGACGGCTACTGGTTCGTGGACAAGGTCACAGCCTACGCCAAGGAGCGCATGGTGTTCGGCCGCCCCATCGGCCAGAACCAGGGCGTGCAGTTCCCCATCGCCCGCGCCCACATCAACGTTGAAGCGGCCAGCCTGATGCGCTACGAGGCCTGCCGCCTGTTCGACGCCCACGAGCCCTGCGGCGCACAAGCCAACATGGCCAAGCTGCTGGCTGCCGACGCGTCCTGGGAAGCCGCCAATGCCTGCCTGCAATTCCACGGCGGCTTCGGCTTCGCCACGGAATACGATGTGGAGCGCAAGTTCCGCGAAACCCGCCTGTATCAGGTCGCGCCGATCTCGACCAACCTGATCCTGTCCTACGTGGCCGAACACATCCTGGGCCTGCCCCGCTCCTTCTGACCGGACCCCGACATCAATGACCGCTGCCAAAGATATCCCGCACCTGAGCGCCGAACTCGCGGCCTTCGCCGCCAACCTGCGCTATGAAGACATCCCGGCGCCGGTGCTGCGCCGCGCCGAGGACCTGTTGCTGGACTGCCTGGCGTCCATTCTGGCGGGCGCTTCGGCGCGCGCCGTGCAGGCCATCGACCGCTATGCCGCCGCCATGGGTCCGGCCGACGGCCCCAGCGAAGTCCTGATCACCCGCCGCCGCACCACGCCGCTGTTCGCCGCCATGGTCAACGCGGCGGCCGCCCACGTGGTCGAGCAGGACGACGTGCACAACGGTTCCGTGTTCCACCCCGCCGCCGTGGTGTTCCCGCCTGCGCTGGCCGTGGCGCAAGCGCTGGGCCGCTCGGGCCGCGACCTGCTGGTCGCCTCTGTTGCGGGCTACGAAGTGGGAATCCGCGTCGGCGAATTCCTGGGCCGTTCGCACTACAAGATCTTCCACACCACCGGCACCGCAGGCACGCTGGCCGCCGCCGTCACCGCCGGCCGGCTGCTGAACCTGTCCCCCGAGGAAATGCTGCACGCGCTGGGCTCGGCCGGCACGCAGGCTGCGGGCCTCTGGGAGTTCCTGCGCGACGCCGCCGACTCCAAGCAACTGCACACCGCCAAGGCCGCGGCCGACGGCATCACCGCCGCCTATCTGGCGCGCGAAGGTTTCACCGGCGCGCGCCACATCCTGGAAGGTCCGCAGGGCATGGCGGCCGGCATGTCCACCGACGCCGACCCGAGTCGCCTGTGCGACCGCTTGGGCGAACGCTGGGCGCTGGCCGAGACCTCGTTCAAGTTCCACGCTTCCTGCCGCCACACCCACCCCGCTGCCGACGCGCTACAGCAAGCGCTGCGCGACAACAAGCTGACCGAAGCCGACATCGAGCGCGTCGTGGCCCACGTGCACCAGGGCGCCATCGACGTGCTGGGGCCGGTAGTCAATCCGCAGACCGTGCACCAGTCCAAGTTCTCGATGGGCACTGTCCTGGCCCTGATCGCCCGCCAGGGCCGCGCAGGCCTGGCGGAATTCGATGCCGGCCTGGACGATCCGGGCGTGGCCACGTTCCGCGGCAAGGTCGAAATGGAACTCGACCCGGAGGTCGACGGCGCCTACCCTCAGCGCTGGATCGGCAAGGTCACGGTCTACACCCGCGACGGCCGCAAGCTGCATGGCCGCGTGGATGAACCCAAGGGCGATCCGGGCAATACCCTGAGCCGGGTGGAAATCGAGGACAAGACGCTAAGCCTGGGCCGCTACGCGGACGCCGCTACCGAGCAAGAGCTGCGCGGGCTGATCGCCGCGATCTGGAATCTGGAAAAGGCGGAAAAAATGGGAATGCTGCTGGCGTCGAAGTAAAGCCTGCAGACGAATCTACGGGTTGGCCGCGGGGTGCGCGTCCAACCCGTTTCTTTTGGCGCCGATCAGGCCAGCGCCGCGCGCTGCGCCCGCACCAGGCCGGCGATGCCGCTTTCGGCCAACACCAGCATCGTGTCCAGTTCCGCGCGGGTGAAGGTGGCGCCCTCGCCCGTGCCCTGCACTTCCACGAATGCGCCGCTGCCGGTCATGATCACGTTCACGTCGGCGTCGCAGGCCGAGTCTTCCTCGTAATCCAGGTCCAGCACCGCGCGACCTTGTACCAAGCCGACCGACACCGCTGCCACCGCATCGCGGATCGGGTTCGCGGCGAGGTCGCCGCGCTGCATCAGCAACGCGACGGCGTCGGCCGCGGCCACCCAGGCGCCGGTAATGCTGGCGCAGCGCGTGCCACCGTCGGCCTGCAGCACGTCGCAGTCCAGGTGCAGCGTGCGTTCGCCCAGCGCCTTCATGTCGAACACGGCCCGCAGGCTGCGGCCGATCAGGCGCTGGATTTCCTGGGTGCGGCCGCTCTGCTTGCCGCGCGCGGCCTCGCGGTCGCCGCGCGTATGGGTGGCGCGCGGCAACATGCCGTATTCAGCCGTTACCCAGCCTTCCCCCTTGCCCTTCAGAAAAGGCGGTACCTTCTCAAGTACGCTGGCCGTGCACAGCACATGGGTGTTGCCGGCCTTCACCAGCACCGAACCTTCGGCGTAGCGCGTGAACCCGCGCTCCAGGCTGAACGGCCGCAGTTCGTCGACGGCGCGGCCCGAAGGACGGGCGATGGCGGGGGTAGTGGTCACAGGCAAACTCCAGACGTGGCTTAGATCCGCCGCATTGTACGGGGTGGCGCCGCAGGAAAACGCCGCTTGGAGTATCCTGCCGCGATATAACCGGTACAAATGAAAGGGTCCGCGCCGAAAAACCGGCTGGCGCGCACACCCGCCGGTTCCCAATAAAAAGCATTACCAGGACACGCACATCATGATTCGCAGCATGACCGCCTTCGGCAACGCCCGCGCAGATCTCGAGCAAGGCACGCTTGCGCTCGAATTCCGCAGCGTCAACAGCCGCTTCCTTGACCTTTACTTCCGCCTGCCCGACGAATTGCGCCACGTGGAAACGCCGCTGCGCGAATTGCTGACCGCCAATCTGGCGCGCGGCAAGGTCGAAATCCGCGTTTCCTACACGCGCAACGCCAGCACCGACCTGTCCAAACTGGAACCGGCCTGGCTCGAAAGCCTGGCCGAACAGTTGCAGGCCGCGCGCCGCATCCTCCCCGACATCGCCGCCCCGCGCCTGGTGGAACTGTTCAATTGGCCCGGCCAGCGCGCCAACGACGCGCTCGACCCGCAAGTCTGGGGCGCCGCCTGCATGCAGGCCGCCCAGCAGGCCCTGACCCAGCTGCAGGAAGGCCGCGCGCGCGAAGGCGAACGCCTGGCCGGCATGATGCGCGAATGCGCCGACGGCGTCGCGCGCATCGTCGAGCTGGTGCAGGCGCACCTGCCCCAACTGCTGGCGGACCACCGCGACAAGCTGGCTTCCAAGCTGCGCGAAAGCGTGGAATCCGCCTTCCCCGGCGGCTTCACCCACATTTCCGGCGCGGAACTGTCCGAACGCCTGTCCCAGGAAGCCAACCTGTTCGCCCTGCGCATCGACGTGGCCGAAGAACTCTCCCGCCTGCGCTCGCACCTGGAAGAACTGCGCCACCTGCTGGGCGACGGCGGCGGCAAACCCGCCTCCGGCAAAAAGAACGCCGGCAGCGCGGGCAAGCGCCTGGACTTCCTGTTCCAGGAAATGAACCGCGAAGCCAACACCCTGGGCTCCAAGGCCGGCAGCATGGAAGTCACCCGCGCCGCCATGGACCTGAAGCTGCTGATCGAGCAGATGCGGGAACAGGCGCAGAACATCGAATAGCGGGATACGCGATGGCGCCTCTGAATGGGCGCCGGATCCTGGCGTAAAAAAAGCAGCCCTTACCTGCTGGATGGATGATCCAGTACGTAAGGGCTGCTTTTCGTCTGGTTTTAAGGGCTCGCCCGCCCCGCATTGGCCTGTAGCTGTTGATATACGTGCTTGCGTCCTGGCCTCGATGCCGGAAGTCTGACCTTGCCGAACTAATCCAATGGATTAGAATTAACTTTGCGACAAACCATGCATGGCATTGCGGAACTGCCCTATTACATTCGTCTTGCCGACAGACTATTGCTGCCAAACGAGCGTCAAGACCTGGTTGACTACCTGGCCGGGCATCCGAAGGCGGGAGACATCATGGAGGGCACCGGTGGAGTCCGCAAATTGCGCTGGCGTCGTAGCGGGCAAGGCAAGAGCGGCGGCGCGCGCATCATCTATTACTACCACGATGATCTTATGCCGCTATATTTGCTGACGCTTTTTGCGAAAAACGATAAAGCCAATCTGACTAAGGCCCAACGCAACGAGCTAGCCGGCATGGTGACTTTGCTGGTGAATATCTGGAAAGGACAAACAAGATCATGAGCACTGCATTCGACGGCATCAAGCAAGGCTTGCAAGAAGCGATTGCCCACGCGCAGGGAGATACACGCGGCGTTCGCCTGCATCGCCCCCGCGAGGTTGACGTCAAAGCCGTACGCGCCAAAGTCGGAATGACCCAGGAACAATTCGCAGCCCGATTCGGCTTTTCGACTGCCACGCTGCGACATTGGGAACGCGGTGATCGCTCACCGCGCGGCCCTGCCCTGGTACTACTTAACGTCATCGAACGGAACCCTGAGGCCGTCATCGAAGCGTTGGCTTGACCAGCCCTCACCTCGCCTCGCCCGCCGCAGGCTCGCCCCGCAGCGCTGAATCCAGATAAGCACTACGCGCCCGCGCATCCGGGAAATGCATGTCCCGGTAGTTCACGAAGCGCGAGCCGCGCGCCAGCCGGTAGCCGGCCCAGATCAGCAGGAACAGCGGAATCCCGATGTAGGTCGCGACCACGCCGCCCCAATCGATCTTGTCCTGCAGGAACGCCTGGTAGTTCTGCCCCAGGGTGATGATCAGGCAGAGCACGAAAGCGAAGATCGGCCCGAACGGGAAGAACGGCGACACATACGGCAGATCGGCCAGGTTATGGCCCTGCTTCACGTAGCCGCGGCGGAACCGGTAGTGGCTGATGGCGATGCCCAGCCAGGCGATGAAGCCCGTCATCCCGGAGGTGTTCAGCAGCCAGATGTAGACGGCGTTGGGGCTGAAAATGAAGGTGAAAAAACACAGCGCCGCCACGACCGTCGTCGCCAGCAGCGCCCACAGCGGCACGCCGCTGCGCGAGATGCGGCCGAAGATGCGCGGCGCCTTGCCTTCGCGGGCCAGGCTGTAAAGCATGCGTGTAGCCGCGTACATGCCGGAATTGCCCGCCGACAATACCGACGTCAGCACCACCGCGTTCATGACCGAAGCCGCCCCCAGGAGGCCGGCCCGCTCGAAGATCAGCGCGAAGGGACTGACGCTGATGTCCTCGACCTCGTTGCGCAACAGGTGCGGGTCGGTATAGGGAATCAAGAGGCCGATGACCAGGATGGCCGCCACGTAGAACAGCAGGATGCGCCAGAAGACCTGGCGCACCGCGCGCGGCAGGTTGCGCGCCGGGTCCTTGGATTCGCCGGCGGCGATGCCGATGAGCTCGGTACCCTGGAACGAAAAGCCCACCACCATGGCCACGCCGATCAGCGCCGCGAAGCCGCCTGAGAACGGCGCATCGCCCACGGTCCAGTTGGCCAGGCCGCCCGTTTCTCCGCCCCGGATGATGCCCAGCAGCATCATCACGCCCATGGCCACGAACGCCAGCACCGCGATCACCTTGATCAGCGCGAACCAGAACTCTGCCTCGCCGAAGCCGCGCGCCGACATGGCGTTCAGGCCGAAGGTGATCGCCAGGAACAGGGCGCTCCAATAGAAACCCGGCACGTCGGGAAACCAGTAGGCCATGACCAGTTGCGCCGCCACCAGGTCCACCGCCACGGTCACCGCCCAGTTGTACCAATAGTTCCAGCCCAGGGCGAAGCCGAAGCCGTCCTCGACATAGCGCGCGCCGTAGGTGGAAAAGGAACCGGAAACCGGCATCGCGGCGGCCAGTTCGCCCAGGCTGGTCATCAGGAAATAGACCATGATGCCGATCAGCACGTAGCCCAGCAGCGCCCCGCCGGGGCCGGCCTTGGCGATGGTCGCGCCGGAGGCCACGAACAGGCCGGTGCCGATGGACCCGCCCACCGCAATCATGGTCAGGTGGCGCGCGGACAGCGTGCGGCGCAGTTCGGAAGGCGGGTTCGCCTTCGCCTCGCGCGTGCCGCCTGAGCGACGTTCATCGTGTTCCGATGGTGCCAAAATGCATTTCCTTCAGGTCATGAAGGCACCTGTGCGCAACGCCAGGTGCCTGGGAATTTCCAAGCAACCGGCGAGAATAGCGCAAGAGGCCCCATCCGGTGAAATCGGACGGCCTCGGGGACGGATCGATGAACCTACTGGAACGCCGTTTCCATGAAGGTGCGCAGCTTGCGCGAATGCAGGCGTTCCGGCGGCATGTCGCGCAGCCGCTCCAGGGCGCGGATGCCGATTTCCAGATGTTGATTCACCTGGCGGCGGTAGAAGGCGCTGGCCATGCCGGGCAGCTTCAGTTCGCCATGCAAAGGCTTGTCCGACACGCACAGCAAGGTGCCGTACGGCACGCGGAAGCGGAAGCCGTTGGCCGCGATGGTGGCGGATTCCATGTCCAGCGCAATCGCGCGGGACTGCGCAAAACGCTCCACCAGTTCCAGATGATCGCGCAGTTCCCAATTGCGATTGTCGATGGTGGCGACCGTGCCCGTGCGCATGATGCGCTTCAGATCCCAGCCCGACAGCCCGGCCACTTCTTCGACCGCCTGCTCCAGCGCCACCTGCACCTCGGCCAGCGCCGGCACCGGCACCCAGGTTGGCAGGTCGGCGTCCAGCACGTGGTCCTCGCGCACATAGCCATGAGCCAAGACGTAGTCGCCCAGGCGCTGCGAATCGCGCAGGCCCGCGCAGTGGCCCAGCATCAGCCAGGCGTGCGGGCGCAGTACGGCGATGTGGTCGGTAATGGTCTTGGCGTTGGACGGTCCCACGCCGATGTTCACCAGCGTGATGCCCGAATGGTCGCCGCGCACCAGGTGGTAGGCCGGCATCTGCGGCAGGCGGACCGCCTGGTCCTCGTCGCCCGGGCCGCTTTCGCCCCGGCGCGTGATGCGGTTGCCCGGCTCCACCAGCATTTCGTAGTCTTCGTTGCCGCTGGCCATGAGCGCGCGGGCGCGGGCGCAGAACTCGTCCACGTAGAACTGGTAGTTGGTGAACAGCACGAAATTCTGGAAATGCGCGGGCGCGGTCGAGGTGTAGTGCTGCAAGCGGTGCAGCGAATAGTCCACGCGCTGGGCCGTAAAAGGCGCCAGCGGCTTGGGCTCGCCCTCCTTGCCGCGCCAGGAACCGTTGACGATGGCATCGTCCGTCACCGCCAGGTCGGGCACGTCGAACAGGTCGCGCAGGGGCCGCTTGAGTGCCTCCAGGTGCTCGCCCTCGACGTAGGCGCCCTCGGGGAAGGCGAAATGCAGCGGAATGGGCGAATCGGACTCGCCGACTTCGACCGCCACGCGGTGGTTCTGCAGCAGCTGGCTGACCTGCTCGATCAGGTAGTCGCGAAACAGCGCGGGCTGGGTGATGGTGGTCTGGTAAATGCCCGGTTCGGCGACGTGGCCGTAGGACAGCCGGGTATCGATCGGATCGTAGGTTTCCACCACGATGCGGATGGCCGGGTAGTAGGCTCGGGCGCGCTCGCGGCCGTTGGTCGAGCCTTTCAGCACTTCACGGAAGGCGGCGCGCAGGAATGCGGTATTGCGCGCATAGATTTCGATCAGGCGCTCCACTGCCGCCACCGCATCCTGGAACGGCTCGAAGGGCAAGGCTTCTGGCCGGCTCATGGAAGACAAAGGGTGCACTGCGTTCATCATCGAGCTTTACTCCGCTTCTCATCTTATCTGTAACCGCGGCCGCTGCCGGCTTGCCGGGCCGCAGGGCCGATTGCGACGATTATGCCCGAGCCCGCGCCAGATGAAATGTCATATTCGACGGCCCGGGAAGCTGCGCGCGCCGTAACTTCCACCGACAAGAATGCTGCATTGCACTACAAATGTAATGAAACATTATTCCATTACAATCACATGGCAGTCCGGGGTTTTACGTCCCGGTGTTGCCCCCCTTTCCGCCGGCTTGCCTGTCCAGGCAAAGCCATGCCGCCCACTCCGATTCTTGAAGTGACGTAATGACGCCGCCCACGCGAAAAGCCCGAATTGCCCAACTACGCATTCCCGTATTCCTGTCAGCGCCCATCATCGCCCTGACCCTTTCCTGGATTCCCGACGCCGCTCAGGCGTCCGTCCGCTCCGAGCAGGCCCGCCCCTCGCTTACCGGCCTGCGCCTGGCCCAGGAACCCACCGTCCCCACCCTGCGCGACCGTGTCGTGCAAGCCGGCCTGGATGCCATCGGCACCCCCTATAGCTGGGGCGGCGACGATGCCGACGGTTTCGATTGCAGCGGACTGGTCCTGCACGTCTTCCGTGAAATCGCCGGCCTGGAGCTGCCTCGCACGGCGCGCGCTCAACGCACCGCTGGCGAATCCGTCGCCAACAAGCAGGATCTGCGCCCCGGCGACCTGGTGTTCTTCGCCACGCGCGGCCGCGGCGTGACCTCGCACGTCGGCATCTACATCGGCCAGAACAAGTTTGTCCACGCTCCGCGCCGCGGCACCAAGGTGCGTGTGGACGAAATGAAGAATTCGTACTGGACCAAGCGCTACGTCGGCGCCCGGCGCTATCTGGATATGCAACCGGGCCAGATGCTGGCCCAGGCTTCCGCCCGCTGACGGAAAAAATCGGGGCGTCGCTGCCGACGCCCCTTGGGGGAGGCACCACAGCCTGCCGCGGCCAGTCCAGCAAGGACGCGCCGCCGCAGGCTTGCCGCGTTTCAGCCCCGGCCCACGAAGGGCATGTTGGTCGCCATGATGGTCATGAACTGCACGTTGGCCTCCAGCGGCAGGCGCGCCATGGCGGCCACCGCCTGCGCCACGTGCGCCACGTCCATGCGCGGCTCCACCTTGGTGCTGCCGTCCGCCTGCAGGATGCCTGCGGCCATGCGTTCGGTCATATCGGTGGCGGCATTGCCGATGTCGATCTGGCCGCAGGCGATGCTGTAGGGCCGGCAATCCAGCGAAATGGACTTGGTCAGCCCGGTCACCGCGTGCTTGGTGGCGGTGTAGGCGATGGAGAACGGACGCGGCGCATGCGCCGAGATCGAACCGTTGTTGATGATGCGCCCGCCACGCGGATTCTGCGCCTTCATCACGCGAATGGCGGCTTGCGCGCACAGGAACATGCCGGTCAGGTTGGTGTCCACCACCTCGCGCCACAGCGATACGGGCAACTCCTCGATCGGCATCGCGGGCGCGCCGCGGCCGGCATTGTTGAACAGCACGTCCAGCCGGCCATATTCGCGCTGCGCCGCATCGAATAGTTCGCGCACGGCCTGCTCGTCGGATACATCCGTGGGCACCACCAGCGCCCTCACGCCGTCCTCGCCCGCCGCGGTGCGGGTGGCTTCCAGCGGTTCGCGGCGACGGCCGGCCAACACGACCCGATAGCCTTGCGCCAGGAATTCCAGCGCCACCGCGCGGCCTATGCCGGTACCGGCGCCGGTGACCAGCGCCACGCGCGGGTGTTCGATCTCGTTCGCTTGCATCGGATTCTCCTTGTTATCGATCGGCGGAATGCTACCCCAATCATTCTGGGCATGCTGCAAGCGAAGGTTCCAGCCGTGACACATTCGAACGCGTCACACGCAAGCAAAAATTACCCGGCATGGACAAGCTGCCGAATGCGCCGGAAGACCTGTTTTTCCTGAAGCGATCGCGACCGGCGGATCCGCGCCCGCTCAGCTATTCCGCGCAGAAAAAATCCGCGCAACGCATGCCACAGGGTCGACAATCCCGTGTTGATCCGTCACAAGTCTTTATATAATTCCTGGAAATTAGCTTATTACCAAAAATCCAATAACACCCACGGAGCAGGTTCTATGACCCCACGGTCCCTACCCGCCGCACTGGTCCTGAGCGCGTTGTACGCCGCCTCGGCCGGTGCGCAAAGCGCGCCCGACGGCAAGCAGATCAGCACCCAGGGCGCCAACGGCGCGCCCGCCTGTATCACCTGCCACGGCGCCCGTGGCGAGGGCAATCCCGCCGCCGGCTTTCCGCAACTGGCCGGCATGGGCAGTGCGTACCTGGACGAACAGCTCGAAGCCATGGCCAATGGCTCGCGCGTCAGCCCGGTCATGGCCGCCACCGCCAAGGCGCTGGACCCAGCGCAGCGCAAGGCTGTAGCGCAGTACTACGCCTCGCTGCCTTCCGCGCTGGACATCGACAAACTGGCCGCCACCGCCATGCATCCGGCCAAGCCGGCCGACACCGGCGCCTGGCTGGCCACCCGCGGCGCCTGGGACAAGAACGTGCCCGCCTGCAACCAGTGCCACGGGCCGGGCGGCATCGGCGTCGGCGCGAATTTCCCCGCCTTGGCGGGCCAGCCCGCTGCCTACATCGCGGGCCAACTGCGCGCCTGGCAGCAAGGCCAGCGCCCTCCGGGTCCGCTGGGCCTGATGCCGGCCGTGGCCACGCGCCTGTCCAGCGCCGAGATCGACGCCGTCTCCGCCTACTATGCAGGCCTGCCCAAGGCCGCCGACCAGCTTGCCGCGCAAGCCAACACCGCCGCGGGAGCCCAGCAATGACCGCCACCAGCCTGCGCCTGCTGTCCGCCGCCTGCCTGTTCGCGTCCGCCGCCACGTTTGCGGCCGAACCCCGCCCGTCCTTCACGCCGCCGTCGGCCGCGTCCATCCCCGACAACGATTTCGGCAAAGCCGTGCGCGAAGGCGAACAGATCTTCCTGCACACCCCGCAGAACGCCGCCAAGTTTGTCGGCAACAACCTGAACTGCGTCAGCTGCCACCTGGACGCCGGCCGCCGGCCGGACTCAGCGCCTATGTGGGCTGCCTACGTGCTCTACCCCGCCTATCGCGCCAAGAACGGCCACGTCAACACCCTGGCCGAACGCCTGCAAGGGTGTTTCCGCTTCAGCATGAATGGCAAGGCGCCCGCCGCGGACGATCCCACCCTGACCGCGCTGCAGACCTATATGTTCTGGCTGGCCAGCAAGGCGCCCACCGGCGTGGTGCTGGAGGGCCAGGGCTACCGCAAGCTGCCCGCGCCAGCCAAGAAGGCCGACTACCTGCGCGGCAGCGAGGTCTATGCGCAATACTGCGCGGTCTGCCACGGGGCCGAGGGCCAAGGCCAGAAGAACGGCAAGCACTGGGTGTTCCCCGCCCTGTGGGGCGCGGACTCCTTCAACTGGGGCGCGGGCATGCACCAGATCGGCAATGCCGCCGGCTTCATCAAGGCCAACATGCCGCTCGGACAGGCCGGCATGCTGAGCGACCAGGAAGCCTGGGACGTCGCCTACTTCATGAATGCGCACGAGCGTCCGCAGGATCCGCGCTATACAGAGTCTGTCGCCGCGACCCGGGCCAAGTACCACGACTCCGACGACTCGCTTTACGGTATCGAGGTCAACGGCCATTTGCTGGGCAGCGACTCGCCGCCAGCCGGCGGCAAGCTGACCCAGGCCGCCGCCAAGGCTGGCGGCTGAGTCCGGCAGGCGCAGATCACGCGGCCGGCTTGCGGGTTCCCCCCTGCCCGGCCGCGTGATTTGTTATTCTTCGTGTCTTAGCATCACACGCCTGCCACATTCATGTCCGCCAATCCCGGAAACGTCTTCATGGTCGTCGCCCCCAGCGGCGCCGGCAAGTCCAGCCTGGTCAAGGCCTTGCTCCAGCAAGACCCCTCCATCCTGCTCTCCATTTCCTGCACCACCCGCGCGCCCCGCCCCGGCGAGGAAGACGGCCGCGAATACCGCTTCGTGTCCACGGAGGAATTCAAGCTCCTGCGCGAGGGCAACAACCTGCTGGAATGGGCGGAAGTGCATGGCAACTTTTACGGCACGCCGCGAGACCGCATCGACGAAGCCACGCGCGCCGGCCGCGACGTGCTGCTGGAGATCGACTGGCAAGGCGCGCGCCAGGTGAAGCAGCGCTTCCCCGGCGCGATCGGCGTATTCGTGCTGCCGCCGTCCATCGATGAACTCGAAAGCCGGCTCAAGGCGCGCGGCCAGGACGCGCCCCAGGTGATCGCGCGCCGCCTGATGGCCGCGGGCGGCGAAATCGCCCACGCGCCTGAATGCGAATATGTTATTATTAATCAAGAATTTAGCGTGGCCTTGTCGGAATTGACTCAAATAGTCAGCGCCGCACGGCTGCGCTTTTCGTCTCAGGCCGCCCGCCACAGCCAGTTGTTCTCGCAGCTGGGCATCCCGGCCGAGCACTGAGCCGAACGCATTCTCCCTATCCTCCATCAGCACCAGGTGTCCTAATGGCTCGCATTACCGTCGAAGACTGTCTGAATCAAATCCCCAATCGTTTCAAGCTCACGCTGGCCGCGACCTACCGCGCCCGCGAGTTGGCGCAAGGCCATGCCCCGCGCCTGGACAGCAAAGACAAGCCCACGGTCACTGCCCTGCGCGAAATCGCGGGCGGCCTCACCGGCGTGGAAATGCTGCGTAAAGTACCCACCTGATAATCTCCGGGGGCGGCAAGCATGGCTTTTCCCGGGCTGAAGTACGCTTCATCAGGTCTGCTTGCCGCACTGCGTGCCGGCTCCCGTCTTGGGCGCCGCACCGGCAAGAAAGACAAGACTCCCCCCACGCCACCGTCCGTCGCCGCGCAAGAAGCGGCGGACGCGACCGCCTCGCCGGTCGCTTCGCTGGCGCCGCTGACCGAAATCATCGGCAGCTATCTCGACAAGAAAGACGTAGAGCGCGTGCGCGAAGCCTATCGCTTCGCGGACCAGGCGCATCTGGGCCAGTTCCGCGCCAGCGGTTCGCCCTACATCTCTCACCCCATCGCCGTCACCGAAATCTGCGCAGGCTGGAAGCTCGACGTCAACGCGTTGTCCGCCGCCCTGCTGCACGACGTGATGGAAGACCAGGGCATCGCCAAGCACGAGCTGGCCGAGAAATTCGGCCCTGAAGTCGCAGAACTGGTCGACGGCCTGTCCAAGCTGGACCGCCTGGACTTCGCCACCAAGGCCGAACAACAGGCCGAGAGCTTCCGCAAGATGCTGCTGGCGATGGCGCGCGACGTGCGCGTCATCCTCATCAAGCTGGCCGACCGCCTGCACAATATGCGCACGCTGGACGCGGTCAATCCGGAAAAGCGCCGCCGCATTGCGCGCGAAACACTGGACATCTACGCGCCTATCGCGCATCGCCTGGGCCTGAACCTGCTGTTCCGCGAACTGCAGGACCTGTGCTTTGCGGCCATGTACCCGAACCGCTATCAGGTGCTGTACAAGGCCGTGCTGGCCGCACGCGGCAACCGCCGCGAGGTCATCACCAAGATCGCCGATTCGGTGCGGGCTTCGCTGCCCGCCGCCGGCATCGAAGCCGAGGTCACCGGCCGCGAGAAGACGCTCTACGGCATCTACCGCAAGATGGTCGACCAGAAGAAGTCGTTCTCCGACGTCCTGGACATCTACGGTTTCCGCGTCATCGTGCACACCCTGCCCGAGTGCTACCTGGCGCTGGGCACGCTGCATCAGCTCTACCGGCCCGTGCCCGGCAAGTTCAAGGACTACATCGCCATCCCCAAGGTGAACGGCTACCAGTCCCTGCACACGACCCTCGTCGGCCCCTACGGCACACCGGTAGAGTTCCAGTTCCGCACCCGCGACATGCATCACGTTGCGGAAGAAGGCGTGGCCTCGCACTGGCTCTACAAGGGCGCGGACCTGACCCTCAACGACCTGCAGAAGCGCACCCACCAGTGGCTGCAATCGCTGCTGGACATCCAGAGCCAGACCGGCGATTCCGGCGAATTCCTGGAGCACGTCAAGGTCGATCTGTTCCCCGACGCGGTCTACGTGTTCACGCCGCGCGGCAAGATCATTTCGCTGCCCCGCGGCGCCACGCCGGTGGACTTCGCCTACGCGATCCACACCGACATCGGCAACCAGGCGGTGGCCGCCAAGGTCAACGGCGAGTTCGTGCCGTTGCGCACCGAACTCAACAGCGGCGACACGGTGGAAATCGTCACCTCCCCCGCCTCCCGTCCGAACGCGCAATGGCTGAACTACGTGCGCACCGGCCGCGCGCGCTCTGAAATCCGCCACTACCTGCGCACCGTCAAGTACGAAGAATCGGTGGCCTTTGGCGAACGCCTGCTGGGCCAGGCGCTGCAAGAGCTGCACATGCCCCTGCCCGCCACCGACGACCCGGCGTGGCAGAAGCTGGCGCGCAGCACCGGCGCCAGCTCGCGCGAGGAAATCCTGGCCGACATCGGCCTGGGCAAGCGCCTGGCGGCCGTGGTGGCGCGCCGCTTCGCGCCCGAACACCAGTTGGTCGCAACCACGGCCGCTGCCGTGGACGAACTGACCTCGGCGCGCAGCGCCCCCATCCTGATCCAGGGCAATGAGGGCCAGGCGGTGCAATTGGCGCCTTGCTGCGGCCCGCTGCCGGGCGACCCCATCATCGCCGGCATGCGCATGGGACACGGACTGGTGGTGCACACCGCCGATTGCCCGGTGGCCATGCGCCAGCGCCTGCGCGAACCGGAACGCTGGATCAACGTCGCCTGGGACCCCAACAACACCGCCAAGCACCTGGCCACGCGCCTGGACATCGTCACGCGCAACGAACGCGGCGTGCTGGGCCGGCTGGCGGCGGAAGTCACGGCGGCCGACGCCAACATCGTGCACGTCACCATGCACGACGACGCGGTCGCCACGGTGTCGCTGCATCTGACGATCCAGGTCGACAGCCGCAAGCACCTGGCGCAGGTGATCCGCGCCATCCGGCACGTGCCGCAAGTGCAGAAGATCGTGCGCGTGAAGGGTTGAGCAGTTCTTCAGTGCAGGGCTGAATCGCCAGCCCTGCACTGCTCTGCTCAGGTCACGTGCTGCAGAAAATCCTTGAGCCGCTGACTGGGCGGATTGCTCAGCAATTCGCCAGGCGGCCCGTCATGCGCGATCTTGCCCGCGTCGATGAAGATCAGGCGGCTGCCCACCTTGCGCGCGAACTCCATCTCATGCGTGACCACGACCATGGTCATGCCCTCCTCGGCCAGGTCGCGCATGACTTTGAGCACCTCGTGGCGCAGCTCCGGATCCAGCGCCGACGTGGGCTCGTCGAACAGCATCAGCTTGGGCTTGATGGCCAGCGCCCGCGCAATCGCCACGCGCTGCTGCTGGCCGCCTGAAAGCTCGGACGGATAGTGGTCCATGCGCTCGGCCAGGCCGACCTTGGCCAGCAGGCTTTCGGCCAGCTCACGCGCCTCGGCGCGGCTTTGCCCACGGGTATGGATCGGGCCGAACATGACGTTTTCCAGCGCCGTCATCTGCGGGAACAGATTGAACTGCTGAAACACCATGCCCGCCTCGCGCCGGATTTCGCGCACTTGCGCGGCCCCGCCGTTCACGCTCAGGCCATCGACCAGCAGATCGCCATCGTTGATGGTTTCAAGCACGTTGATGCAACGCAGGAAGGTGGACTTGCCCGAACCCGAGGGCCCAACCACCACCACGACCTCGCCCGCGTCGATGTTCAGCGAGATCCCGTTGAGCACCACGGACTCGCCGAAAGTCTTGGTGACGTTGTGGAATTCAACCATGCTCATAGTATGCGCATCCTTCTTTCAATCAGATGCAGGCCCAACGCCATCAGGCCGGTCAGGATCAGGTAGACGATCGCCACCGCCGACCAGATCTCGACGGCGCGAAAGTTGCTGGCCATGATTTCCTGGCCCTGCCGGGTCAGTTCGGCCACGCCGATCACGATGAAGAGCGAAGAATCCTTCAGGCTGATGATGCACTGGTTGCCCAGCGGCGGAATCATGCGGCGGAACGCTACCGGCCCGATGATGTGGAAGAGGATCTTGTGGAACGGCAGTCCCATGGCCTGTCCGGCTTCCTTCAGGCCCTTGTGCACCGATAGCAGCGCGCCGCGCACGATCTCGGAAATGTAGGCCCCGGAATTGATGATGAGCGTGACGATGGCCGCCCACTCCGCGTCCACCCGGATGTTCGCCAGCAGGGGCAAGGCGAAATAGATGAACATCACCTGCACCACGATCGGCGTGCCGCGGATGACCGCGACGTAGACCTGTGCGATGGCCGACAGGATGGGATGCCCGTAAGCCCTTGTCACGCCGGACAGCGCGCCCAGCAAAAAACCGCCGAACAAGCCCCAGAACGTGATCTTGATGGTCATCAGCGTACCCTCGAGCAGATTGGGTAGCGCGTCCCTGATTACAGTCCAGTCAAACTCCACGATATTCCCCCTATGGCGCGGCGCCGCGCCGTAGCGCGGCGGGAGCGGCGCGGGACGATACGCCCGACTGCGGCGTAGCTGCCGGCATCAGCCGGCGCAGGCCGATGCCGGGCGGTCCCGGAATGCAATGCGGACCCGGATGCTCAGGGCTTCTTGCCGAACCATTTGGTATAGATGGCGTCGTACTGGCCGTTGGCCTTCAGCGTGGCCAGCGCCTTGTTCACCTGCGGCACCAGATCGCTGCCCTTGGGGAAGGCGATGCCGTAGAAGTCGCCGCTCTTGACCGAGCCGACCACCTTCACGCGGCCCTTGCCGGCGGTGTTGGCGTAGTACTGGACATTGGGCGTGTCGTGCACCGCGGCGTCGACGCGGCCGGTGGCCAGTTCCAGATAGGCGTTGTCGATGTTCGGGAACAGCTTGAGCTTCGCATCCGGCACCTGCGCCTTCAGGAAGTCCACGGTGGCGGTTCCGGTCTTGACCGCGACGGTCTTGCCGGCCAGGGACTTGGCGTCCTTGATGTCCGTGTTCTTTTCGCCGACCAGGATGGCCAGGCCGCTTTCGTAGTAGGGATCGGAGAAGTCGATGACCTTCTTGCGGTCGTCGCGGATCGTGATGCCGGCCAGCGCCGCGTCGATGTTCTTGGTTTGCAGGCCCGGGATGATGCCCGCGAAGTCCATGGGCTGCAGCTTGTACTTGAGGTTGAGTTCCTTGGCGATGGCCGCCCACAGATCCACGTCGAAGCCCACGTAGGTATTACCCTGCTTGAACTCGAACGGCACGAAAGCGGTATCGGTGGCCACCACCAATTCCTTGCCTTGGGCATGCGCGCCTGAGACGGCACCGAACATGGCCACGGACAGGCCGACCAGTGCGGCGGCGACTTTGCGTTTGATCATGAAACTCTCCTCTTGGGGACCAGTCGGCACCCCGGGGTTGTTGTAGGGGCATGATTCCTGGGCTGCGCCGGGGTCTCCGGCACGGCTTACCGCCGATCTTAACGCATACGTCCCCACCCGGCAGCGGCCGGAAAATTTACAATCCGCATGACACCCGGAGGATTCCCATGGCCTACAAACATGTACGCATTGCCGGAAACCGGCGTCAGACGGGCCTCGCGCTGGGCAAGCTGGCGCGGCCCCTGATGGCGACCTACCTGGACCAAAGCCGCACCTGGGACGCGCTGCGGCCATGGCGCGGCCACGCCTTCCTCGACGAGCTGGCGCAACAGGCGCAAGCTGCGCTGCCGGCAATCTGGGAAGAACTGGAAGGCATGGCCGAGGGCCTGCACATGCCGATCGAGGACGTGCTGCTGTGGAACTGCCGCGGCGACCTGCTGCACAGCACCACCGACGGCTGCACGTCCGTCGCGCTGAAAGCGGCCGACGGCACGCGCTGGATCGCACACAACGAGGACGGCGATCCCTATCTGCGCGGGCGCTGCCATCTGGTCGACGTGGCGCTGGAAGACGCGCCTGGCTACCTCAGCTTCTACTATCCGGGCTCGCTGCCCGGCCATACCTTCGGCGCCAACCGCGCCGGACTGGTGCAGACCATCAACAACCTGCGCATCCGGCAGCGGCATCCCGGCGTGCCGCGCATGCTGATGGCGCGCGCGGTGCTGGATTGCACGACGCTGGACGAGGCGCTCGGCCTGTTGCGGGACCTACCGCACTCCGGCGGCTTTCACCACACCCTGGGCGCGGCCGGCGACGCCCGCCTGCTCAGCGCGGAAGTGGCGCCGGGCGAGGTTTCCATCCTGGAGATCGGCACGCGCTACGGCCATGCCAATCACATGGTGCATGCCGACATGGGCGGCATCGCGCAGATCGTCACCGACTCGTCGCGGGCGCGACAGAACCGCATCGAGGGCATCGTGGACGGCTGGTCCAGCGCGACCGCCAGCGCGGATCTGCTCGCCGCGCTGCACGACACCGAAGGCGAACTGCCTATCCTGCGGACCTCGCCGGATGATCCCGATGACGAGAACACGCTGGCGACGGCGGTCTTTGAAATTGGGGAAAGCGAAGTGACCTTGCGGGTGTATGACCGGAAGGCGAGAGCGGAGATCGTGCTGGATGTGATGTCAGATACGGAGTGAGATTGCCGCCTGACCCATCAACACAACGGCCGCGTCATCACTGACGCGGCCGTTGTCTTTCGGTGCAGACGGATTACACCGCCCCGTACCCGCCGCCTCCCGGGGTTTCGACGACGAAGATATCGCCCGGACGCAGCTGTGCGCTGTCTTGCGGACCCAGTTCCTGGACCGAACCGTCGGCGCGTTCGACCGAGTTGCGTCCCATGGCGCCGGGTTGCCCTCCCGCCAGGCCGAACGGCGCATACAGGCGGTTGTTCGACAGGATGGCGGCGGTCATGTCCTCCAGGAAACGGATGCGGCGCACACCGCCGTCACCGCCCGGGTAGCGGCCGGCGCCGCCCGAGCCCTTGCGGATTTCGTAGGATTCCAGACGCACCGGGAAACGGAACTCCAGCACTTCGGGGTCTGTCAGCCGCGAGTTGGTCATGTGCGCCTGCACCAGCGAGGTCCCGGCGAAACCTTCATCGCGAGGCCCCGCCGCGTCGATGCGCACAGGACCCGCGCCCGTGCCGCCCGAGATGGTCTCGTAGTACTGATGACGCGCGTTGCCGAACGTGAAGTTGTTCATCGTGCCCTGGCTTGCGGCCAGCACGCCCAGCGCGCCATACAACGCGTTGACGATGCACATGGACGTTTCCACGTTGCCCGCCACCACCGAGGCCGGCGGATTCGGACGCAGCATCGAGCCTTCCGGCAGGATGATGGACAGCGGCACGAGGCAGCCGTCGTTCAGCGGAATATCGTCATTGACCAAGGTGCGGAACACGTACAGCACCGCCGCAACGGCGATGGCGCCCGGAGCGTTGAAGTTGTTGTCCAGCTGGTTAGACGTGCCCGTGAAGTCCACCACGGCGCTGCGCGCCTCGGTGTCCACCTTAACGGCCACGCGGATCACCGCGCCGTTGTCCAGCGGGTACTCGTAGCTGCCGTCCTTCAGCACCGAGATCACGCGGCGCACCGCTTCCTCGGCGTTGTCCTGCACGTGCCCCATGTAGGCCCGGACCACGTCCAGGCCGAAGTGGTCGCACATGCGCAGCAGCTCCTGCACGCCCTTTTCATTGGCGGCGATCTGCGCGTGCATGTCGGCGATGTTCTGGTCCGGATTGCGCGCCGGCCAGCGGCCCGAGCCCAGGATGCCGCGCGCCGCGGCTTCGCGGAACTCACCGTTCTTCACCAGCTGGAAGTTGGTGAAGAGCACGCCCTCGTCTTCCACCGTCTTGGAATCCGGCGGCATGGAGCCCGGCGTGGTGCCGCCGATGTCGGCATGGTGGCCGCGCGAACCGACGTAGAACAGGATCTCCCGCCCATCGCGGTCGAACACCGGGGTGATGACCGTGACGTCGGGCAAGTGCGTGCCGCCGTGGTACGGATCGTTCACCACGTAGGCGTCGCCAGGCTGCATGTTGCCGGCGTTGGCGTTCATGACCGTGCGCACGGACTCGCCCATGGACCCAAGGTGCACCGGCATGTGCGGGGCATTGGCGATCAGGCGGGCTTGCGCATCGAAGATCGCGCAAGAGAAGTCCAGGCGTTCCTTGATGTTGACCGAGTACGCCGTGTTCTGCAGGCGGTAGCCCATCTGCTCTGCGATCGACATGAAGAGGTTGTTGAAGACCTCCAGCATGACCGGATCGGCCTGCGTGCCGATGGCGCGGCGCTCCGGACGCGCTTCCACGCGGCGGATCACGAAGTGGTCCTGCGCCGTGAGTTCCGCCTGCCAGCCGGCCTCGACCACCGTGGTCTGGTTGGGTTCGGAAATGATGGCGGGTCCCGCCACCACGTCGCCGCCCGCCATGTCCTCGCGCACGTACAAGGGCGTGTCGCGCCAGGCGCCGCCGCTGTACATGCTGACGACGCGGCTGGGAGCCAGCGCGCCGTCGCGCACGCGCGCCGCGGACGCGTCGCCGACGCGCTCGCCGCCGCCCGTGGCTTCGACCGAGATGGTTTCCACCACCAGTTCGCGGTTGGGCATCAAGAACGAATAGCGCAGGCGGTAGGCCGCTTCGAATTCCTTGCGCGCCTGTTCCAGGTCCGTGTACGCCACTTCCAGCGAGGTATCGGTGCCGCGGTACTTCAGATGCAGGCGGCGCTGCACGCTGATGTCGCTTTCCGCCACGTGCTGGCGGCGCAGTTCGCCGACCGCCTGGCCGGCCAGCTCGTCGAATTCGCCCTTCAATGCCAGCATCAGTTCGGCATCGAGAACCTTCTCGACCGTCTTCTGGCGCATGTCGGTCTGGTCGGCCAGGCCCATGCCGTAGGCCGACAGCACGCCGCCCAGCGGGTGCGCGAACACCGTGGTCATGCCCAGCGCGTCGGCGACCAGGCAGGCATGCTGGCCGCCCGCGCCGCCGAACACCGTCAGCGCGTACTCGGTCACGTCGTGGCCGCGCTGGACCGAGATGCGCTTGATGGCCTCGGCCATGTTGCCCACGGCGATTTCCAGGAAGCCTTCGGCCAGCTGTTCGGGACTCATTTCGCGGCCAGTGGCGGCGCGCACTTCGTCGGACATGGCCGTAAAGCGCGCCACGACCGCATCGCGGTCCAGAGGTTCATTGGCCTCGGGGCCGAAGACCTTGGGGAAAAAGTCGGGCTGGATCTTGCCCAGGAGGACGTTGCAGTCCGTCACCGCCAGCGGGCCGCCGCGGCGATAGCAGGCGGGACCCGGGTTGGCGCCGGCTGAATCCGGACCCACGCGCAGACGCGCGCCGTCGAAATGCAGGATCGAGCCGCCGCCCGCCGCCACGGTGTGGATGCTCATCATGGGCGCGCGCATGCGCACGCCGGCCACCTGGGTCTCGAATTCACGTTCGAATTCGCCGGCGTAATGCGACACGTCGGTGGAAGTGCCGCCCATGTCGAAGCCGATGACCTTGGGAAAGCCCGCGATCTCGCTGGTGCGCACCATGCCGACGATGCCGCCGGCGGGACCCGACAGAATGGCGTCCTTGCCGCGGAAGCGATGCGCGTCCGTCAGGCCGCCGCTCGATTGCATGAACATGAGGCGGATGCCCGGCAGTTCGCCGGCCACCTGGCCCACATAGCGCTTCAGGATGGGCGACAGATACGCGTCCACCACCGTGGTGTCGCCGCGCGACACGAACTTGATCAGCGGGCTGACCTCGTGCGAGGCCGACACCTGCGGGAAGCCCACTTCACGCGCGATGCGGGCCGCGATGCGTTCGTGCTCGGGCGCATGCCAGGCGTGCATGAAGACGATGGCCACGGCGCGGATGCCGCTGTCGTAGGCGGCCTGCATGGCTGTGCGCAGCGCTTCCTGATCCAGTTCGCGGATCACCTCGCCGTCGGCGGCCACGCGCTCATCCGCTTCCACTACGGACTCGTAGAGCATCTCGGGCAGGACGACATTTCGGTCGAACAGGCGCGGACGGTTCTGGTAGGCAATGCGCAGACCGTCGCGGAACCCCTTCGTCGTGACCAGCAAGGTGCGCTCGCCCTTGCGTTCCAGCAAGGCGTTGGTGGCCACCGTGGTGCCCATCTTCACGCACTCGACCTGATCGGCGGGCACGGGCTGGCCGGGCGCGATACCCAGCAACTTGCGGATGCCGGCCACGGCTGCGTCGCGGTACTGCTCGGGGTTTTCCGAGAGCATCTTGGCCGTGGTGGTCGTGCCGTCGGGGCGACGCGCCACGATGTCGGTAAAGGTACCCCCACGGTCAATCCAGAATTGCCACTTCATAGCTGTCCTTGCAAACAAAGGGTCGCCGCGGCGCCTGCGGCCGCGCACGGGTAAACGGAATCAGAGAGAGGTCGCCGCGCGGGCCGCCTGGTCGTACAGGCCGGACAACGCGCGCAGCGTATGCGCCAGCTGGCGGCTGAAGTCCAGCCCGCCCCCGCCCGGCGCGTCCAGGCCGGCGGTCAGGCATTGCTCGCGGACCTCGGCATAGCGCTTGAGTATGGCCGCGCCTTCCGGGGTCACGCTGTAGAACACTTCCTTGCTGCTGCGTTCGCCCTTGACCACGCCCAGGCGGTCGAGTTTCTTCAGCGCGTAGCTGACGATGTGCGTGTCCTCGACATTCAGCGTGAAGCAGATGTCGGCCAGCTTCTTGGGGCGCTCGCGGTGATAGACATGATGAAAGACCATCACGTCGGTGGGCGTCAGGTCGGGCAGCCCGGCCGCCGCCATGCAGCGCACGGTCCAGCGGTCGAAGGCGTGGCTGGCGATCATCAGACCGAATTCCACTTCGGAAAGGTCGGGCGCGCTGCCGCCGGCCAAATGGGCCGACGATGCAATCAAAGTGGGGGTCATGGAAGACGCAAGCCGAGTTTATCTGAACGAAATACTAATAATTTATCTATATTTCATCAATAAAAAATACGAACAAGACGCCGGAAATCCCCTCTTTCAAGGGAATACCCCTACAGGACTACAGCCGAAACAGGCCGTCTTAAGGCGCCGACCAGCCCATGGGCAGGTTCGCCCGGATCAACCACCCCGCGATGGAAATCCGCGGCGCGATATCGGGCATGGGGTCGCCGGGACCGAACCAGCGCGCATCGGCGATCTCGTCTTCCTGCACGCGTATGTCGCCGGACACGTAGTCCGCTGTGAACGCGACCATGAGCGAATGCGGGAACGGCCAGGACTGGCTGCCGAAATACTGCAGGTTGCCGACCTTCAGGCCGACTTCCTCGTGGACCTCGCGGTGGATGGTCTGCTCGATGCTTTCGCCGGGTTCGACGAAGCCGGCCAGCGCGGTATAGCGCGAGGTCGCGGTGGTGGTATGGCGTGCCAGCAGGATGCTGTCGCCCTTGCGGATCAGCACCATCATGGCGGGCGAAATGCGCGGATAGGCCGAAAAACCGCAGGACGGGCAACGCAGACAGAATTCGGTGGGCACCCGCTCCGCCGGCGTACCGCAGACGCCGCAGAACCGGTGCGTGCGCGCCCATTCGGCGATCTGGTAGGCGCGTCCGGCCAGCGCCATGCGCTCGTCATCCAGTACGCCAAAGAGCGAACGCAGCTTCCTAAACGCATAGCCTTGCGGCGGCTCCACGCCCGGATCCACGTGCACGGTGCGGTACGGCGAACCGGGCAGCGTCCAGATCGGCTGCAGGGCCGTGGCCGCCACGCCTATCCGTACACACAATGCAGTGTCCGGCAGGACGGCCGAAGTCTCTTCCACCAACAACTCATCACGACGAAAAACGAAGTTCACACATGCCTCGGCATCACGCTTTCGATAGCGCAATGTTAGAAGAAAAACGGCTGCCGCAATGCGTTTGCGCAAAGATTGAACCCTCAATGATCGGCAGTGCGCACGCCTGTTAGGAATAACCCGTAAAGACGCGATTTCGCGCGCCCCGCCGCCGCATAGCAACATAGAATGGCACGGCTTTTCAGCTGCGCGTCATCGCCGCGGCGCTCTCATTTTCGCAATGCCTATCGGGCACAACCCGGCTTCACCATTCGCAAAGAAGGACCCACCCATGCACAAGAAAATCTCCCTGCTCGCCGGCAGCATCGTCCTGGCGTTCAGCGCAGGCGCACAGGCCCAAACCAAATGGGATCTGCCCACGGCCTACCCGGCCAGCAACTTCCACGTCGAGAACCTGACCACCTTCGTCAAGGACGTGGACACGCTGTCCGAGGGCAAGCTGAAGATCACGCTGCACAACAACGCCTCGCTGTACAAGGCGCCCGAGATCAAGCGCGCCGTGCAAGGCAACCAGGCGCAGATCGGCGAGATCCTGCTGACCAACTTTGCGAACGAAGACCCGATCTACGAACTGGACGGCCTGCCCTTCCTGGCCACCGGCTATGACGCGTCGTTCAAGCTCTACCAGGCGCAGAAGCCCTTCCTCGAAAAGAAGCTGAACGCGCACGGCATGACGCTGCTGTACGCGGTGGCCTGGCCGCCCCAGGGCATCTTCGCCAACAAGGACATCAAGCAGATCAGCGACATGAAAGGCCTGAAGTGGCGCGCCTACAGCCCGGTGACGGCCAAAATCGCCGAACTGGTCGGCGCGCAGCCCGTCACGGTGCAGCAGGCTGAATTGGCCCAGGCCATGGCCACCGGCGTGATCGATTCTTACATGTCCTCGGCGTCGACCGGCTACGACACCAAGACCTACGAGTACATCAAGAAGTTCTACGACACCCAGGCCTGGCTGCCGAAGAACGCCATCATCGTCAACAAGAAGGCGTTCGACGCGCTCGACCCCGCGGCCCAAGCCGCCTTGAAGAAGGCTGGCGCGCAAGCCGAGGAACGCGGCTGGAAGCTGTCGCAGGAAAAGAACAAGTGGTATCAGGCGGAACTGGCCAAGAACGGCATGGAAACCATCCAGCCCACGGTTGAGCTGAAGGAAGGCCTGTCCGTGATCGGCAAGCGCATGCTGGACGACTGGCTGAAGAAGGCTGGCGCCGACGGCCAGGCCATGATCGACGCCTACAAGAAGCAGTGATATTTCCATGCGCCGCTTTCTAGATGGTCTTTACGGCGCGGCCGGCCTGCTGGCCGGCCTGTGCACGATCGGCGTCCTGGTGTCGGTGCTGGCCGCGATCATCGCGCGCCAGCTCAGCATGAACATACCCGGCACGGACGCCTATGCCGGGTATTTCATGGCCGCCGCCGGGTTTCTCGCCCTTGCCAGTACGTTCAAGCACGGCGAACACATCCGCGTGACGCTGCTGCTCAATTCGCTCAAGCCCGCCGCGGGTCGCAAGCTGGATATCTTCGCCCTGGCGGTCGGCTGCCTGCTGGCGTCCGCCTTCGCGTTCTTCAGCATCAAGCTGACCTACGACTCCTGGCAGTTCAACGACATCTCCACGTCCAACGACGCCACGCCGCTCTGGATCCCCCAGCTCAGCATGGCCGTGGGCACGGTGCTGTTCCTGGTCGCCCTGATCGACGAGCTGATCCGACGCTCACGCGGCCTGGCCGCCGCCACTTCGCAGCAAACCCATGAATGAACTACTCGTCATAACCCTATTGGTCGTCTCGATCTTCGCGCTGCTGGGCTGCGGGGTCTGGGTCGGCCTGACCCTGGCGGGCACCGCCTGGATCGGCATGGAGATCTTCTCCAGCCGGCCCGCGGGCGATGCCATGGCCGTCACCATCTGGGGCGCGTCGTCCAGCTGGACCCTGACCGCCCTGCCGCTGTTTCTGTGGATGGGCGAAATCCTGTTCCGCACTCGGCTGTCGGAAGACCTGTTCAAGGGCCTCGCCCCCTGGCTCAACCGCCTGCCCGGGCGGCTGCTGCACACCAATGTGATCGGCTGCGCCATCTTCGCGGCGGTCTCGGGCTCGTCCGCGGCGACCTGCGCCACGGTCGGCAAGATGACCATCCCGGAACTGACGCGCCGCGGCTACCCCGAGGACAAGATCCTGGGCACGCTGTCGGGCGCCGGCACGCTGGGCCTGCTGATCCCGCCTTCCATCATCATGATCGTGTACGGCGTGGCGGCGGACGTGTCCATCGCCAAGCTGTTCATCGCGGGCATCGTGCCGGGTATCTTGCTGGCCTTGCTGTTCATGGGCTACATCGCCTGGTGGGCGATCCGCAATCCCGGCCAGGTTCCGGCGGCCGACCCCGGCCTGACGTTGCTGGAGAAGCTGTCGCGCTCGCGCCATCTGATCCCCGTGATGCTCCTGATCGGCGCGGTGCTGGGCTCCATCTATACCGGCATCGCCACCGCCACGGAAGCGGCGGCCGTCGGCGTGGTGGGCGCGCTGATCCTCTCGGCGCTGCAGGGATCGCTGAACCGCTCCACCTTCATGCAGTCGCTGCTGGGCGCCACCCGGCTGTACTGCATGATTGCGCTGATCCTGGCGGGCGCGCAGTTCCTGACGCTGGCCATGGGCTACATCGGCCTGCCGCGTGCGCTGGCCGAATGGATCGGAGGCCTGGGCCTGTCGCAGTTCGGGCTGATCATGGCCTTGATGGTGTTCTTCATCGTCCTGGGCTGCTTCCTGGACGGCATCTCCATCGTCGTGCTGACCATGGGCGTGCTGCTGCCCACGGTGCAGGCCGCCGGCATCGACCTGATCTGGTTCGGCATCTTCATCGTGTTCGTTGTAGAAATGGCACAGATCACGCCGCCGGTCGGGTTCAACCTGTTCGTGCTTTCCGGCATGAGCGGCAAAGAGCTGCCCTACATCGCGCGCGCCTCGCTGCCTATGTTCTTCCTGATGATCCTGGCCGTGCTGCTGCTCTATGCCGTGCCTGGCATAGCGACATGGCTGCCGCTGCACATGACGCTGTAGGACGACGTCACCCTGAAAACCCCGTTTCTGAAACGGGGTTTTTTTTCGCCAGGGCTGGCGCCCTACCCGCTCCCCCTGTTTTGCCGTCCTGTAAACCAGGGAAAACTCCAAAAAACAACAGGTGTTGTTCGTGCCCCAGTTTTTCTAGAATTCCCAGGCGCTGCTACGTTGCAACATTACAGCGTATATGTGCATATGCGGCCATCGCCCGGACCCGCGCTTACCGTAAGCGTCGGTGCGACGGCCCAGCGCCTGACGATCCGCCAGGCGCAAACAGCCGGGCCAAAAGCCCGGCGCCACTAAAAAATAGCGCTACCCAGGAGGAGCCCCCAGCATGAAACGCATTACCCTATCCCTCGCCCTTGCAAGCCTGGGCCTGGCCGCCGGCGCGGCCCAAGCCGAAACCAGCGTCACCCTGTACGGCATCGCCGATGTCAGCATCCGCTACCTGAGCACCAGCGCCGGCAGCGTCGGCCAAGACGGCAGCCGCGTGTCGATGGAGAACGGCGCCATCTCCAACAGCCGTTGGGGCCTGCGCGGCTCCGAAGACCTGGGCGACGGCAACCGCGCCTTCTTCCGCCTGGAAAACGGCTTCAACATGCAGAACGGCCGCGGCTCGGATCCGTCCAAGACGTTCAGCCGCCTGGCCTACATCGGCCTGGACGGCGGCAACATCGGCGCGCTGACCCTGGGTCTGCAGAACACCCCGATGTTCGACTTGCTGGCTGACTACTTCGACCCGCTGACCGTGGGCAACTACGACCAGAACGCCTGGCTGCCCGCCGCCATGTCGCGCGTGCGCACCAACAACATAACCAAGTACTCCAACACCATCGGAGACCTGGCTTTCGTGCTGTCCTGGGCCAACGGCGACGACTACAACGACCATAAGGCCGGCCAGCAGTATGGCGCCAGCCTGCGCTACACGGTCGGCAAGCTGGGCCTGGGCGCTGCCTATCAGCAGACCTACGACGGCACGGATTCCGATCTGCGCCAGCGCGTCTGGAACCTGAACGCCTCCTACCAGTTCGAAGCCGCCAAGGTCTTCGCCGGCTACTACAACGGCCGCGACGAAACCGGCTGGGTCAACGCCGTCATGGGCGGAGAACAGGCGCCCGGCCTGAATCGCAAGGACAACGGCTACTTCGCCGGCGTCACCTGGCAGGCCACGCCGCGTTGGGCCATCACCGGCGCCGCCTACTACGACCAGAGCAAGAACGTGGTCGAAGATGGCGACAAGGGCAAGCGCTACGCGCTGGTCGCCGTGGCCGAGTACTCGCTGTCCAAGCGCTCGCAGATCTACGGCACCGTCGACTGGAACAAGGTCAACGATGCCGCCAGCGGCGAAATCGCCGGCAAGACCAGCCAGCTCGGCGCCGCAGTGGGCTTCCGCCACATCTTCTGATGGCAGTCCGTGCCGGATGCCATGTGCGTCCGGCGCGGTTTCGTCACGCCCCCATCCTCACATCCCCAGATACGCCTTGCGCACCTCGTCCGAGGCTGCCAGTTCCGCCGCTTCGCCCGACAGCGCCACCCTGCCGCTCTGCATCACGTAGGCGCGCGCCGCGACTTCCAGCGCCTGGGCCATGTTCTGCTCCACCAGCAAGACCGACAGGCCGTCGTCGCGGTTCAAGGCGGCCAACGCGTCGAATACCTGTTCCACCAGCAGGGGCGACAGGCCCAGGCTGGGCTCGTCGATCAGGAGCAGGCGCGGCCCGCTCATCAGCGCGCGGCCGATAGCCAGCATCTGCCGCTCGCCGCCCGACATGGTTCCGGCCAGTTGCGTGCGACGCTCCTTCAGGCGCGGGAACAAGGCATAGACCCGCTCCAGGCGTTCCCCGTACACGCGCTCATCGCGCACCGTATAGGCGCCCAGGCGCAGGTTCTGTTCCACGGGTTGGCGCGCGAAGACGCGGGCGCCTTCGGGGATCATGGAAATGCCCTGGGTCACCAGCCTGTCCGGCGGGGTGCCAGTGATGTCCCGGCCTTCGAAAATTACCCGGCCGCTCTTGGGCTTGACCGACCCGACGATCGCCATCAGGGTGCTGGATTTGCCCGCGCCGTTGGCGCCCAGCAGCGCAGCGATTTCGCCCGGCCTGACCTCCAGCGACAAGCCGCGCACCGCCTGCACGCCGCCGTAGGCCACGCTCAGGTCTTCCACTTTCAGCATCGCATCAGGCACGGTGCTTTCTCCCCAGATAGGCTTCGATCACAGCCGGGTCGCGCACGATTTCCTGCGGCGCGCCCTCGGCGATCATCTGGCCGAAGTTCAGCACCAGCATCCGCTGCGCCAGCCGCATGACCACCTCCAGCACATGCTCCACGATGATGAGCGTAACGCCCGACGCGTGGATGCCTCGCAGGATCTCGGACAGGGCGATGGCCTCGGCCGGATTCAGGCCGCCCGCCACTTCGTCCAGCAGCAGCATGCGCGGCTCGGTGGCCAGCGCCCGGGCCAGCTCGACCCGCTTCTGTCCCGCCACATTGAGTTCGGACGCCCTCACGTCGGCGCGCTCGGCCAGGCCCACCAGTTCCAGCACACGGGCCGATTCGCGGCGCGCGTCCTGCAGGCGCGGATGGCGCAACAGCGCGCCGACCACGGCGTTTTCCAACACCGTCATCTGTCCGAAGCTGCGCGGGATCTGATAAGTGCGCACCAGGCCCATGGCAGCCACCTGTTCGGGCCGCCGGCCTATCATCGACTGGCCATCGAAGGTCACCGAGCCTGAGGTGGGCTCGTGGTGCCCCACCAGGCCGTTGAACAAGGTGCTCTTGCCCGCCCCGTTCGGGCCGATGATGGCGACGATCTCGCCCGCCTCGACCGACAGCGAGATGTCCTTGTTCGCGACCAGGCCGCCGAATTGCTTGGTCAGGTTCTTAACGTCCAGCAGAGCCACGGCGCCTCCTCAGTGTGACCAGCCCGCCCGGCAGGAACATGGTGACCAACAAAATAGCCAGGCCGAAAACCAGCAGGTCCAGGCCCATGCCCGAACTGCCCCACAGCACGCGCGTGCCCTCGGATAGCGGCAGCAGCACCGCCGCGCCCAGCCACGGGCCGATCAGCGTGCCGACCCCGCCCAGGATGGTCACCAGCACGACCTGCACCGACATCGTCAGGTTGAACATGGATTCCGGATCGATGAAGCCCACGTACATGGCGAAGAAGCCGCCCCATACGCCCGTCATGCCCGCCGACATCACGAAAGCCAGCATCTTGTAGCGGTCCGCAGGCACGCCCAGGCTGCGCGAGGCCGCCTCGTCGCCGTTGATGGCGCGCCAATAGAAGCCGGTCTTGGAATGCACCAGGAAGAACGTGGCGCAGAAGGTCAGGAAGGCCAGGCCCACCGCGATCCAGTAGTACGGCACCTTGCTGCGGAACAGCAGCATCCAGGCGGCGTCGCCGATGGGCGCCTCCAGGCCGACCGCGCCGCCCGCCCATTCCCAGTTGATCATCAGCAGCAGGCCAATCTGCAGCAGTGCGATGGTGGCCATGGCGAAGTAGTGGCCGGACAGCCGCAGCGTAGGTCCGCCCACCAGCCAGGCCAGTCCGGCGCTGATCAGTCCGCCCAGCGGGATGCCCAAGAGCGGCGTGAGCTTCAGATGGTGCAGGAGCAGCAAGGTGGTGTAGCCCCCTACTCCCACGAACACGCTATGGCCAAACGAGATCCGCCCCAGGAAGCCGCCCACGAGGTTCCAGCACGCGCCCAGCGCGCCGAACATGATGGCCAGCAGCAGCACCTGCAGGGTGAAGGCGTCCTTCACGACCATTGGCACCAGGGCCATCAGGATGGCGGCCACGGCCGCGGCCAGGACCGGCCATTTGGGCACGCCGGCGGACGGGGTATCGATGTTGTCTGTCTTGTTCATCTCACCACCGCCCGAACAGGCCGCGCGGCCGATACCAGAGAACCAGGATGAACAGGATGAAGACGCTCACCGTCTTCAAGGCCGGCGCGACGAAGTAACCCGTCATGGCTTCGATGATCCCGATCAGGATGCCCGCGATGAAGGCGCCCGGCAGCGAGCCGAAGCCGCCCATGCACACGGCCACGAAAGCCAGCAGGCCGAACACGGTGCCCACCGAGGGGAACACATAGAAGAAGGTGGTCAGCAAGGCGCCAGCCAGCCCCACCGCCGCGCTGCCCAGCATCCAGACCTGGGCGTTGACCCGGTCCGGCGAAATGCCCACCAGCGCCGCCACCTGGCGGTCTTCCGCCACGGCCTGCAAGGCATGGCCCCAGCGCGTGCGGTACACCAGGATGAACAACGCCACCACCACCACCAGCGCGATCAGGCCCGTGACCACCTGGGGCCTGCCCAGCGAGATGCCGGCAACCGTGACGCTGCCCGACACCAGCGTGTCCGGCAGGCTGCGGTAGTCGGGGCTGAAGGCGATGAAGGCGATCTGGCGCAGCACCAGCCCAAGGCCGAAGGTGGCCAGGATGACCGCCATCGCCGGCCCTTTCTGCAAGCGGCGGATGATGAGCGCGTAGGTCAGGAAGCCGACGAAGGCAAGCACGATGGCCACCAGCGGCGCCGACAGCGTGGGATCGATGTGGCCCAGCGTGTAGAGCCAATAGGCGGCATACATGCCCAGCATCAGGAACTCGCCATGGGCGAAGTTGATGACGTCGGTGATGCCCCATATCAGCGCCAGCCCCACCGCCACCGCGGCATAGATCAGGCCGTTGAACAGGCCTGCCGAGAGAGCTTCGAACATGGAGTGCTCCTCGCGGCGGGCCCCGCGGCCCGCCGCGTCAGACTATGTTTACTTCCAGGTGAACGGCAGCGTGGGCAGGTTCTTGTCCGTACGGTATTTTTCCGGCCATACGGTCTGGTAGGCGGCGCCCTTGAGCTCCAGGATCAGGCCCGAACCCTTGGTGTTCTGGCCCTTGGCGTCGAACTGCACGCCGGCCCAGGGCATCGCGACCTGCGCCTCGCCCAGATCGGTGGCGGCCAGCGCCTTGCGGATCGCCTCGGGGTCCGTCGAGCCGGCCCGGTTAATCGCGTCGGCCAGCACCAGCACCCCTTGCATCGAACGCGCGTTGTTGCCGTTCAGATCCTTGCCCGTCTTGGCCTTGTACATGTCGTTGATCTTCTTCAGCCCGGCCTTGGATGCGGCCACGTCATTGCCCCAGACGTCGCGCGTCAGCACGCCCTGGACCTGCGGCCCCACTTCCTGCACGAAGCGCGAATCGATGAAGCCCGCGTCGTTGGCCAGCAGCACCGGCGGCGCGTACTTGCTTTCGCGCATGGTGCGCACGAACAGCATGGCGTCCGAGGTATAGCTGGCGAAGATCGCCACGTCCGGCTTGGCGGCGGCGAGTTTCTGCACTTCCGCCGTCACCGAGGCCGAGCCCGCGCTATAGGCGATGTTGGCGACCAGTTGGCGCTTGTACTGCTTGGCGAACTTTTCGACCGCCTTGTAGGTGTTCACGCCGAAGTCGGTGTTCTCGTACACCACGGCGATCTTGGCGGTCGGCACGGCCTTCACGCCGTCCAGAAACTGCATCATGTTCTCGACGAAGGTATCGTCATTGGGCGAGGTGCGGAAGAACCACTTGTAGCCGCGCTCGGTCAGGTCCGGGCTGCTGGATTCGCCGTTTACATAGGGAATGCCGCGCTGCTCGGCGATGCGGCTGGCGGTCTTGGTCACGGCGGACTGGTAGGCGCCGGTCAGGGCCACGACCTTTTCCTGGTCGATCAGGCGTTGGGCATCAGCCAGGCCCACTTCGGGCTTGCCCTGGGAATCGCCGAACACCACTTCGATCTTGGCGCCTCCCAGCGCCGGCAGCCCGCTGCCCGCGGCCAGCGGTATGCCTTCCAGTTCGGGATGCGGATTGTTGATGATTTCGACCGCCAGTTCGACGGCCGCCTTGATTTCAGACCCCGTCGACGCCAAGGCGCCCGATAGCGGATAGATCGCGCCGATGCGCACGGCCTGTTGCGCCTGCGCGGGAACGGCGCACATCAGCGCCAGGCTCGCGGCGACACCCGCGATGAGCTTCATCTTCATAACTGGACTCCTGGATTGGACCGGCTGGGTATGAAAGCAATGCATGGCCGCGTTCGCGGCGGCACGAGACCGTCCGGCAAGCTGGAAGGCCCCAGATTCAAAGCGGTTGTCGCCATTTCCCCTTGTCCTTTAATGGATCGTTTTGGTGGCACAACTGGTATTGCAGCGCGAGTACGACTTCTAACCGCTACCCGCTTACGCGCTGCTGAGAAAGCGGATCGCAGGCGGTCAGAACACCGCCATCCGGCTATTGATGAGGTCCGTGACCAGCATGTGGCCCGGCGCGTGGGTAATGCAGAACTCCGGCCGCACGGCTGCGACCACCGACTGCGGCGTCACGCCGCAGGCCCAGAACACAGGCATCTCGCCTTCGCGTATCTCCACCGGATCACCATAGTCCGGGCGGTTGACGTCGGCAATCCCGATCAACGCGGGGTCGCCGATATGCACCGGCGCGCCGTGGACCGAGGGAAAACGCGAAGTGACCTGGATGGCGCGGATGGCGTCCGCGGCCTTCAGGGGACGCATGGATACGACCAAGGGGCCGCCGAACACGCCCGCGGCATGGGTCGGGATGCTGGTGCGGTACATCGGCACGTTGCAGCCCTGCTCGATGTGGCGCACGGGCAGGCCGTTGTCCAGCATCGCTTCCTCGAAGGAGAACGAGCAGCCGATCAGGAACGACACCAGATCGTCGCGCCACAGGTCGCGCACGTCGGTGGGCTCGGCCACCAGCTCGCCGTTCTGCCAGACGCGATAACGCGGGATGTCGCTGCGGATGTCGATGTCCTGGCCCAGTTCCGGCACAGCGGGATCGCCCGGTTCGGACATGGCGAGCAAGGGACAGGGCTTGGGATTGCGTTGACAGAAATGCAGGAAATCCGCCGCCAGCGCGCGCGGCAGGATCGCCAGGTTGGCCTGTACATGGCCGGGCGCCAGGTTGGCGGTGGGGCCGGTGAGCTTGCCGCTGCGCGCATCCAGGCGCGCCTGGCGGGCCAATTCCACGCTAGTGCGCGCGGCAGGGTTCGTATGCATGTCCATCCCTTCAATGACGATTCAAGTATGGGGACATTGCACAGGAACCGCGCAGCAGCGTCCAATCACAAGTTGCGATAGACCCCGATCAAAATTACTTATCAGGGTTATGCCGGATGGCGCAGCGCCTCTTCGCGCGCAATCTGCTGCGCTGCTTCGGCCACCGCGCGCGGAATCTGGCTGTCCGGCCCCTGCATCCAGCAGGCGGTGTAGTGCAGCGGCGGCAAGGCCGGCGCCTTCACGTCCAGGATGCGCAATTCGCCTTGCGCCAGCTCCTTGTGCAGGATGACGGGCGCGATGACCGCGGTGCCGATGCCGTCCTGCGCCATCCGCACGATGACGCTGAGCGCCGAACTGCCGTACATGCGCGGCGCCTCCACGCCGGCCTGCTGCAACAGCTGGCGCACGGCGCGGTGCGGGTCGGTGGTGGACGGATACGTGATGACGGGCCATTCGGCCAGCCGCTTCAAGGGGATGGGCTGGCGCCCCACCTTGAGCTTGGGACTGGCCACCCAGCTCAGCGGGTAGTTGCAGAGATACAGGTTTTCGATGCGCGGCTCTTCCATCGGCCCGAGCAGGAACGCCAGATCGATCTGGCGCGAGGCGAGCTGCGTCTTCAGCACGGTGGTCGTATCCACCTGGATCTCGACCATCAGCGCCGGATAGACGTCGTGCAGATACTCCATCAGGGTCGGCAGCCAGGTATGGACGATGGTTTCCGATACCCCCAGCCGCAACATGCCGCTCATGACGCTCTTGGCGCGCGCGGCCTCCTGCATGTCGCGCCGCATCTGCAACATGCGCTCGGCGTGCGACAGCAGTTCGCGTCCCTTGCCCGTCAGCTTGATACCGCGCGCATCGCGGTCGAACAGGCGCACGCCCAGATCGGATTCCAGCGACGCGATGCGCTGGGAAATGGCGGGCTGGGTGGCGTTCAGCTTTTCGGCGGCCGCCCGGAAACCGCCCAGGGTGGCGACCCAGAAGAACGTTTCGATATTGCGCAGATCCTGTCTCTTATACACATCT
>NZ_QWFB01000056.1:0-117775 GCF_003576205.1 Achromobacter sp. K91
AGATGTGTATAAGAGACAGGGCTCGGCTGGTTGGATCTTTACGGGCGCTGGGGCGGGTGGTTTGCTTGGCGTTCTTGGCGCCGGTAGCGGTTGGCGGAAGATCTTGCGGGGCCCGCCCCAGATCGGCCGCGCGGGCGGCCGATCTGGGGCTTACGCTTGGTCTTGCTATTGCTACTGCTACTGCTACTGCTACTGCTACTGCGCCCGTGACACCGACAGCGATTGCGGTTGCTGCCGTGGGCGCTCCGAACTGGTGCCAACGGGCTGCCGTGTCTTGCCCGTGGCGCGCCTGCCTCTTACTTCGATGCCACCGTTTCCGGCGGCACCGGGTTCTCCCAGCCGCCGCCAATTGCGCGGATCAGGCCTACGGCCGAGCGCGCTTGTTCACCGCTGAGCTGCACGGCGACGCGTTGCTGCAGCAGGACGCTGCGATCGGCTTCGATGACGTCCAGGTAGCTGATGGAGCCTTCGCGGTACTGTGTGTGCGAGAGCTTGGCGGCGCGGGCGGCTGCGTCGACGGCTGCGTCTTGCGCCTTGGTCTGGTCGGCCAGGATGCGCAGGTTGGCCAGGTTGTCTTCCACTTCGCGGAACGCGTTCAGCACGGTCTGGCGGTAGACGGCGACGTCTTCCTCGTAGACGGCACGGGCGCGGTCCAGGCCGGCCTGGCGGCGGCCGCCGTCGAAGATGGGCATGGACAGCGCGGCGCCGACCAGCGGACCCAGCAGGAAGGTGCGGCTGGACCACTGGAACAGGTTGCCCAGGTCCGAGGACTCGTAGCCGAAGGCGCCGGTGATGTCCAGGCGCGGGAAGAACGCGGACTTGGCCGCGCCGATGCGGGCGTTGGCGGCGGCCATGGCGCGTTCGGCGGCGGCGATGTCGGGGCGGCGTTCCAGCAGCGTGGATGGCAGGCCGGCGGGGATCGACAGCGCGACCTTCTGGATGGGCTGCTCGGGCATGGCGAAGTCTGACGGGGCGCGCCCCAGCAGCACGGCCAGCGCGTGCTCGGAGGCGGCGCGGCGGCGGTCGATGCCCAGGGCTTCGGATTGCGCGCTGGCAAGTTCGGCCTTGGCGCGGGCCAGGTCGAGTTCGCTGATGTCGCCGGCGTCGTAGCGGCGCTGGATCAGTTGCAGGGTGTCGGTGCGCAGCTTGACCGTCTGGCGGTAGAGCTGCGATTCGGCGTCCTGTTCGCGCACCAGGAAGTAGGTGGTGGCGACGTCGGCCTGCAGGGCCAGCAGCACGGAACGGTACAGGGCCTCGCTTTGCTGGGCGTCGGCGCTGGCGGCGTCGTAGGTGGAGGCGACGCGGCCGAACAGGTCGGCTTCGTAGGAAACGGCGCCTTGGGCGCGCCAAGTCGTGACCGGGCTGGTCGAGGTGCCGTCGGGCAGGCCCTGCGACACGGCCGAGGGGCGCTGGCGGTTGGGGCCGAAGGCGGCGTCCAGGTTGGGGAAGAAGCCGGCGCGGGCTTCGCGTTGCAGCGCGCGCGATTGGGTCAGGCGGGCGGCGGCGGCCTGCAGGTTCTGGTTGGCCTTTTGGGCTTCTTCCTGCAGCTGGTTCAGCCCTTCGTCGCCGAACACTTTCCACCAGGCGCCGCGCAGCGCGTCTTCCGACGGTTCGGCGGTCTTCCAGGTGCCGGCCTCGGATGCGGGCAGGGCGGCTTCCTTGAAGGCCGCGGGCACCGCGGCCGAGGGGCGTTCGTAGGTGGGGCCCACCGCGCAGCCGGCCAGCACGAGCAGGACGGCAAGCAGGGCGGAACCGCGGGTCAGTCTTTTGATCATGATGACTATTCTCTTGTGGGCGCCTTCCGCCTAGGGGGCGGAAGGCGCTGTCTAGCTACTGTGGTGAGCCGGCTCAGGCGTGATGTTGCTGGGCGGGTTGCGCGTTCGGGGCCACGTGCGGGACGCACACGGGAGCCTCGTGCGGCGCGGCGGAGTGCAGCGTCTTGCCGCCCAGCGTGCGCAGCAGCACGTAGAACACGGGGGTCAGGAACAGGCCGAACAGGGTCACGCCCAGCATGCCGAAGAACACCGCGATGCCCATGGCCTGGCGCATTTCAGAACCCGCGCCCGAGGACAGCACCAGCGGCACCACGCCCATGATGAACGCGATGGACGTCATCAGGATGGGGCGCAGGCGCAGGCGGCTGGCCTCGATGGCGGCGTCCAGCGGACTGCGGCCGTTCATTTCCAGTTCGCGGGCGAATTCCACGATCAGGATCGCGTTTTTCGCCGACAGGCCCACCAGCACCATCAGGCCGATCTGCGTGAAGATGTTGTTGTCGTTGCCGGTCAGGTAGACGCCCGTCAGCGCGGCCAGGATGCTCATCGGCACGATCAGGATCACGGCCAGCGGCAGGGTCAGGCTTTCGTACAACGCGGCCAGCACCAGGAACACCAGCAGCACGCTGATCGGGAACACCCACAGGCCCGCGTTGCCCGCCAGGATCTGCTGGTAGGTCAGGTCGGTCCACTCCATCTTCATGCCGCGCGGCAGGGTCTCGGCGGCGATGCGCTCGGCCGCGGCCTGGGCCTGGTCGGACGAGTAGCCGGGCGCCGGACCGCCGTTGATGTCGGCGGCGGTGTAGCCGTTGTAGCGCACCACCATTTCCGGGCCGAAGGTCTGGTTGACGGTGACGAGCGAGGACAGCGGCACCATTTCGCCGGCGACGTTGCGGGTCTTCAGTTGCAGGATGTCGTCGGCGTGCGCGCGGAATTGCGCGTCGGCTTGCGCCCGCACCTGGAAGACGCGGCCGAAACGGTTGAAGTCGTTGACATACATCGAGCCCAGGTAGATCTGCATGGTGTCGAAGACTTCCGTCACCGGCACGCCCAGTTGCTTGGCCTTGACGCGGTCCAGGTCCACGTCCAGCTGCGGCACGTTGATCTCATAGCTGGAGAAGGCGGGGCCCAGTTCCGGCGTCTGGCGCGCCTTTTCCAGGAAGGCTTGCTTGGCCTTGTCCAGTGCGGCGTAGCCGGCGGCGCTGCGGTCTTCGATCTGGAACTTGAAACCGCCCAGCGTGCCCAGGCCCATCACGGGCGGGGGCGGGAACACGGCGATGAACGAGTCCTGGATGGCCGCGAACTTCTGGTTGAGCGAGCCCGCGATGGCGTCGCCCGACAGCGCGGCGTTCTTGCGCTCTTCGAAGGGCTTGAGCATGACGAACACGATGCCGGCGCTCGAACTATTGGTGAAGCCGTTGATCGACAGGCCGGGGAAGGCGATGGTGCTCTGTACGCCGGGTTCCTTCAGGGCGATGTCGCTCATGCGGCGGATCACCGCGTCCGTGCGGTCCAGCGAGGCGCCGTTGGGCAGCTGCGTGAAGGCGATCAGGTACTGCTTGTCCTGCGCGGGCACGAAACCGCCGGGCACCAGATAGGAGACGCCGACGGTGGCGGCCACCAGCACGGCGTACACGCCCATGGCGCTGGCCTTGCGGCGGATCACTTTGGTGACGCCCGTGCCGTACGACTCGGACGCGCGGCCGAACATATTGTTGAACCAGTTGAAGAAGCGGCCGAAGACGCGGTTCATGCCACGGGTCAGCCAGTCGGGCTTGTCGTGGTGGCTCTTGAGCAGGATGGCCGACAGCGCGGGCGACAGGGTCAGCGAGTTGAAGGCCGAGATCACCGTCGAGATGGCGATGGTCATGGCGAACTGCTTGTAGAACTGGCCGGTCAGGCCCGTCATGAAGGCCAGCGGCACGAACACCGCGCACAGCGTCAGCGCAATGGCGATGATGGGGCCGCTGACCTCACGCATGGCGCGATAGGTCGCGTCGCGCGGACTCAGGCCCGCGGCGATGTTGCGCTCCACGTTTTCCACCACCACGATGGCGTCGTCCACCACGATGCCGATGGCCAGCACCATGCCGAACAGCGACAGCGCGTTGATGGAATAGCCGAACATCAGCAGCAGGGCGAAGGTCCCCACGATGGACACGGGCACCGCCAGCAGCGGGATGATGGACGCGCGCCAGGTCTGCAGGAACAGGATCACCACCAGCACCACCAGGGCGATCGCTTCCAGCAGCGTGGTCACCACGGCTTTGATGCTGGCGCGCACGAATTGGGTGGGGTCGTATTCGATGCGGTATTCCACGCCCGGCGGGAAGTCCTGCGACAGCTCGGCCATGGCGGCGCGCACCTGGCTGGACACGTCCAGCGCGTTGGCGCCGGGCGACTGCATGATGCCCATGCCCACCGCCTGCTTGTTGTCCAGCAGCGACCGCAAGCCGTATTCCTGCGCGTCCAGTTCCACGCGGGCCACGTCCGACAGGTAGGTCACCGCGCCATCGGGCGAGGTCTTCAGGATGATGTCGCGGAATTCCTCTTCGGTCTGCAGGCGGCCGCGGGCATTCACGTTCAGCTGCAGCGGCACGTCACCCAGCGTGGGGGACGCGCCGATGACGCCGGCGGCGACCTGCACGTTCTGTTCGCGGATGGCGGCGACAACTTCGCTCGCGGTCATGCCGCGCTGGGCGACTTTCTGCGGGTCCAGCCAGACGCGCATGGAATAGTTGCCCGAGCCCCACACCGTCACTTCGCCCACGCCGGTGATGCGGGCGAGGCGGTCCTTGACGTTCAGGATCGCGTAGTTGCGCAGGTAGGTGATGTCGTAGCGGTCATTGGGCGAGATCAGGTGCACCACCAGCGTCAGCGTGGGCGAGCTCTTGGCCGTGGTCACGCCCAGGCGCTGCACGTCCGGCGGCAGGCGCGGCAGCGCTTGCGACACGCGGTTCTGCACCAGCTGCTGCGCCTTGTCCGGGTCCACGCCCAGCTTGAAGTTGACCGTCAGGGTCAGGTTGCCGTCGCTGTTGGCCTGCGACTGCATGTACAGCATGTCCTCGACGCCGTTGATGGATTCCTCCAGCGGCGAGGCCACGGTTTCGGCGATGACCTTGGGGTTGGCGCCTGGATACTGCGCGCGCACGACCACGGACGGCGGCACCACTTCCGGATACTCGGAGATGGGCAGCTGGAACATGGCCAGCAGGCCCGCCAGCAGCACCAGGACCGACAGCACGCCGGCGAAGATCGGCCGGTCGATGAAGAATTTCGAGATATTCATGGACGTTCTCGTTAGACGCGCCGGCTCAGTTCAGGGTGGCCGAGGCGGTCTTGACCGGGTTGCGTTGGGCCGCAACCATGGGGACGACGGTGGGGGTCACGGCATCGCCGGGACGGATGCGCTGCAGGCCGTTGACGACGATGCGTTCGCCGGCGGCCAGGCCCGAATCGACCACGCGCAGGCCTTCCTGGTTGGCGCCCAGCTTGACCTGGCGGTAGACGGCATGGTTCTTGTCGTCCAGCACCAGCACGTAGCGCTTGTCCTGGTCGGTGCCGATGGCCTTTTCGTCGATCAGCACGGCCTGGCGCGGTTCGCTGCCGCCCAGGCGGACGCGGGCGTACAGGCCGGGCAGCAGCTGGCCGTCGGCGTTGTCGAACTCGGCGCGCACGCGGATCGTGCCGGAGGTGGTGTCCAGGCGGTTGTCCACGGACTGCACGACGCCGGTGCGCGAATAGCCTTCCTCGTTGGCCAGGCCCAGCTCCACCGGCACGGCGCCGGCGCGGCCGCCGCGCGCAGGGTTCACATAGCGCAGGAAGGTTTGTTCATCCACGTCGAACGATGCGTACATCTTGGACACCGACACCAGGCGGGTCAGCGGCACGGAGCCGGCGCCAGCCGCCACCACGTTACCCACCGTGACCTCGGCGCGCGACACGCGGCCGTCCACCGGGGCTTCGATGCGGGTGTAGCCGAGGTTCAGCTTGGCATAGTCCAGCGCCGCCTGGGCGCCTTGCAGGTTGGCGGCGGCTTCGCGTGCGGCGTTCTGCTTTTCCTCGAAATCGCGGCGGGCGATGGCGTTGTCCGTCAGCAGGCGCTGGCCGCGGGCCAGTTCGCTGGCGGTATACGAGGCGCGGGCCTTCGCGGCGGTCAGGGCGGCGGCGGCGCGGTCCACCTCGGCCGCGTAGGGACGCGGGTCGATGGTGAAGAGCACGTCGCCCTTCTTGACGATGCTGCCGTCCTGGAAGTGCACGGCGGTCAGGGTGCCCGACACCAGGGGACGGATGTCGACGCGGTCGATGGCTTCCAGGCGGCCGGAGTAGCGCTGCCAGTCCACGATGGTCTTGTTCAGGACCTCGGCCACTTCGACTGGCGGCGCCGTGGGGGCAGTCTGCGCCTGCGCCGCATTGGCGCCAGCGGGAGCGCGGAAGAGGGCATAACCGCCGCCAGCGGCGACGATGGCGGCAAAGACGGCGAGCACAGCAATACGATTGCGCGAAACCATGGTGTTTCCTTGAGAGATGATGGGGCGAAAGCGCGCTTGCCTGGATGAGCCTGGGGGCGGAGGCGGCTGCGGCGGCCTGGGGCAGGCCTGTCCTCGGGATCCGGCGGAAATGCCGCAATGCAACATGCAATGCTGCTGCGCATCCCAGGCAAAGGCGCCTGATCGGGGCGGGTCTTTGCGGGTGCCGGAATCTGAGGATAGGCTTGCCCTTTGATGGCGCCTGGCGGCAAGGGCACTTCAAGATGGTTTGCATTCTGAGCGGTTTAGGGGGTCGGATAAACCCTGATGTTTCGGCAACACTAGTCGTAAGGATCGACTAATCAACGCCGAAATCGGGTTATGCTCCGTCCACACCGACTATTTCCCCTAAAGGACACCGTCGCCATGGACCGTTTTCAGGCTATGCAGGTGTTTGTGCGCGTCGTGGACGCCAATAGCTTCACCCGGGCGGCCGACAGCCTCTCGCTTCCGCGCACCACCGTCACCACCATCATCCAGAACCTCGAACGCCTCTTGGGCGTGCGCCTGCTCAACCGCACCACGCGCCGTATCGGCCTGACGCCCGACGGCGCGGGCTATTACCAGCACTGCGTGCGCATTCTGGCCGACGTCGAGGAAACCGAGGCCTGCTTCCAGGAAGCGGCCCTGCGCCTGAAGGGCAGGCTGCGCATCGATGCCCCAACCTGCATCGGGCGGCTGATCCTGATCCCCTCATTGTGTGATTTCCACGACAAATATCCCGACGTGGAGCTGGTGCTGGGCCTGGGCGACCGCCCGGTCGACATGGTGCAGGAGGCCGTGGATTGCGTGATCCGCGCCGGCGACCTGGAGGATTCCAGCCTGGTCGCGCGCCGCATCGGCACGCTGCAGAGCGTGACCTGCGCCTCGCCCACCTATGTGGCGCGCCATGGCTTGCCGCAGAGCATCGACGAACTGCGCGACCATCACGCCGTGCACTATTTCTCCAGCCGTACCGGCCGCAATTGCGCCTGGGATTTCCGGGTCGACGGCAAGCACCAGGAAGTCGAAATGAAGGGCGTGGTGTCGGTGAACGAATCCGGCGCCTACCTGGATTGCGGGCTCAAGGGCTTCGGCTTGATCCAGACACCGCGTTACATGGCGCTGCCGCACCTGCAATCGGGCGAACTCATCGAGGTGCTGCCGCAATGGAAGCCCAGCCCCACCGCGATTTCGGTGCTGTATCCGCAAAGCCGCCAGCTTTCGCCCAAGGTGCGCGCCTTCACCGACTGGGCCGCTGAATTGTTCGCCAGTTGCCCGCTACTGAGCGGCCGCGACGAGACCGATCCGGCCGCGGCCAGTTGCAGCGTCTACGCCCGCGGGGCTGGCCAGGCGAACGCCGCGCCGTCTGCCGCGCCCAGGCCTGCGCTGGAGGAATACCTGCCGCCGCGCCGCCGTACCGCGCGCGAAGAGGCCGCGGAGTACGCGTTGTAAGCGCATGGCGTGGGGGGCGGATCCGCCCTCCACCTGGGGAATCACGGGAAACCCCGTAGTAAATACAGACCTTGCGTCCCTCGAATTGCATGAAACGTCTGTATAGTCCGACAGTCAAAGCCTACAACGTCCTTACTGTCGATCCGCTCCATGCAGCCTGTACTACCCGCTTACCTGATCGCCCGTTGGCTTTTGTTGCTCGTGCTGTTGGCGGGGGTGTACTTCCTCAGCGGTTTCCTGGTCCCCGCGCTCGCCGCACTCATCATCGGCCTGGCCAGCTGGCCCTTGTACCAGCGGCTGGTCGCGCGCTGCGGCGGCCGCAACGCGCTGGCAGCCTCGCTGGCGCTGCTGGTGGTGATCGTCGTGCTGATCGTGCCGATGTCGTTCGCGCTGTCCTACGCCATCAAGGAAGCCAGTACCTTCTTCGCCTGGGCCATCGCCGCCAACCGCCATGGCGTGGCCGTGCCCAACTGGATCACCTCCATGCCCGTGGTGGGCGAGCGCCTGAGCCAGTACTGGGAATCCTATATTGGCCAGCCGCATGCGCTGGGCGCATTGGTCGAGGCCGTCAGCGGCGAGCATCTGGGCAATATCTACCGCATGGTCCTGGCGGCCACGGGCAATGTGTTCCAGTTGCTGCTGACCGTGCTGTTCATGCTGATCACGCTGTTCTTCGTCTACAAGGACGGCATCCGCATGGTGGCCCAGCTGGACGTGCTGGGCGAACGCATCCTGCCTGCCCGCTGGCAGCGCTTTTCGCGCGTGGTGCCGGCCACCATCAACTCCACCGTCACCGGCATGGGCCTGATCGCCCTGGGCGAGGGCGTGGTGCTGGGCATCGCCTACTGGGTGGCGGGCGTGCCGTCGCCCGTGCTGCTGGGCGTGGTCACCGGCTTCATGGCGCTGATACCCGGCGGCGCGCCGCTGTCGTTCACGCTGGTGTCGCTCTATCTGGTCGGCTCGGGCCATCTGGTGGCGGGCATCGCGCTGATGGTGTGGGGCAGCGTGGAACTCTTCATCGTCGACAAGACCCTGCGTCCGCGGCTGGTGGGCGGGCCGGTCAAGCTGCCTTTCCTGCCGACCTTCTTCGGGTTGGTGGGGGGCGTGAAGACGATGGGCATCGTCGGGCTGTTCGTCGGCCCCGTGCTGATGGCCCTGCTGGTGGCGGTGTGGCGCGAATGGGTGCACCATGAGGTGCAGGAACGCGATGCCGCCCGCATCAATCCTCCCGCCCAACCCCCTGCTGCTTGAATGCCATGTTGTTGCCTGATGACCAGATAGCCGTCCTGCGCGAGCAGGGCTTCGTGGTGGCGCGCCAGTTCGCCAGCCCGGAACAGGTGGCGGCGCTGCGCGCTGTTGCCGAACGCCATTTGCGCGACCACGTCGCGCCCATCGAATACGAAGCCGACCTGCGCTATCCCGGCGCGCCCGAGTCGCGCGCGGCCGAAGGCGGGCTGACCGTGCGGCGCCTGCTCGGCGCCTATGGCCGCGACCCCTTGTTCGCGCAATGGGCCGCCGATTCCCGCATCGGCCAGTGGCTGGGACGCTACTTCGGCGAAACGCCGGTGCTGTCCACCGTGCATCACAACTGCGTGATGACCAAGCATCCGGCCTATGGCAGCCTGACCGGCTGGCACCAGGACATCCGCTATTGGTCGTTTTCCGACACCGATCTGGTGTCCACCTGGCTGGCGCTGGGGCCGGAAACGCGCGCCAACGGCGGCCTGTCCTTCATCCCGGGTTCGCACGCGGCCGCCTTCGCGCCGGAACAGTTCGACCAGCAGAAGTTCTTCCGCGACGACGCGCCCCAGAACGCCGAGTGGATCGCCCGCGCGGTCTGCCCCGAACTGCAGGCGGGCGACGTGGTGTTCTTCCATTGCCGGACCCTGCATGCCGCCCAGGGCAACGCCAGCGACCGCGTGAAGCTGTCGCTGGTGCATACCTACCATCCACAGTCCTGTCATCCGCTGCCGGGCACGCGCTCGGCCAGCCAGCCGGGCGTGCCGCTGACGGTCCCGGCCGCCTGATGCTCTGAGTCAGCGCCGCATTCTGCGGCGCTGTTCCTTTCTCGATCAGCCGCCACTGCGGCCCGTGCAGTCCGCCTGAAATTTTTCCGGGCGCGGCCCCGCATGCGCCGACTTTCCCGGTCCGGGTTCGTGTCCTGACGGGATCTTTCCCCTTGATTGTCGACCACTGCGCCCGCTCGCTGGCGGGCTCGGCTGCGGGCGCTTTTTCCGGTGCTGAGAGGGCCTGCGCCAAAAAATGGGCCTAGTCCTATGTCTTGCCCGGATCGGAGAGGACTAGCCCGATGGGCGGCCTGCGCCGCGAAATCTACGATGCAGTTGTTGAGTACGCGAACTGAAAAGACCTGTCCCCAACGGTCCCTCAAGCACTAGCGCACGCAGCAAAGATCCGCCCGCAAAGGCGATTTCCCTCACCTCAAAACCCAACTCAAAAGACTCATCATGAAAAAGACCCTCCTGACCGCTGCTCTGGCCATCGCCGGCCTCGTCTCCTTCGCCAGCGCCCACGCCGCCGACGGCACCATCGAATTCACCGGCAACATCACCGCCAATACCTGCATGATCAACGGCGGCAACGGCGGCGAGAACTTTACCGTTGCGCTGCCCGCCGTGTCGGCCAAGACGCTGGAAGCCGCAGGCGCCACCGCCGGCCGCACGCCGTTCAAGATTGCGCTGAGCGGCTGCACCTCCGACCAGCCGGTTTCGGTTCACTTCGAAGGCGGCGCCACCGTTTCGCAAACCACCGGCCGTCTGGTCGTTGACGCCGGCGGCGCCGAGAAAGTCGAACTGGGCCTGCTGAACAACTCGTTCGGCGAAATCATGGCCGGCGCGGCCATCGGCCAGCAGAACTCGCAGACCGTGACGCTGTCCGGCGGCAAGGCTGACCTGGACTACTTCGTCGAGTACCACTCGCTGGGCAACGCCACCGCCGGCGCCGCCAACTCGCGCGTGCAGTACTCGATCTCCTACGAGTAATGCGCCGACTCGGCGGCCGCCTCCCGGGGCCGCCGAGGCAGGTGTTTCCCTGCAAGCCGTCTCACCCGCTCCCCGAGACGGCTTGGAAGGAAACCGACCATAGACGCAGCATCCACCACCAAGGGCTACATCATGAAAACTCTACGCCGCACCCTGATGGCCGCCGCAACGCTTGCCGCGGGCTGTTTTGCACTCCAGGCGCAGGCCAGCGTCGTTATTTCCAGCACGCGCGTGATCTATCCGGCGCAGGAGCGCGAAGTCACCATCAAGCTGAGCAATGACGGCCGTACGCCTGCCCTGGTTCAGTCGTGGCTGGACGACGGCAGCATCACCGACGCGCCGGAAACGCTGAAGGTCCCCTTCGTGCTGACGCCCGCCATCTTCCGCGTGGATCCCGGCAAGGGGCAGACCCTGCGTCTGATCCACACCAAGGAATCGATGCCGCAGGATAAGGAAAGCATGTACTGGCTTAACGTGCTGGAAGTCCCGCCCAAGGCTCAGGCCGGCGAAGACGCCAATCGCCTGCAGCTTGCCTTTCGCACGCGCATCAAGGTGATGTATCGCCCGCAAGGCCTGCCGGGCCAGGCAGACGAGGCGCCGGCGCAGCTGCGTTGGGAGGTCGCTCCCGCCGCGGCCGGCAAAGGCTATGCGCTGAAGGCCAGCAATCCCACGCCCTATGTCGTGAACCTGGGCAAGATCAGCCTGCAGTCTGGCGGCCAGACCTTCGATGCCGGAGCCGGTTACGTCAAGCCGGGCGACTCCACGTTGTTTCCCCTCGCGGGAATGACATCGCCGCCGGCAGGCGGTGCCCAGGTCAAGTTCAACAGCATCAACGACTGGGGCGCGAACGTCGAAGGCTCCCTGCCGCTCATGTCGGGACCCGCGTCCTCCCTGCGCTAGGTCGCAAGGCCGCGCAAGCGCGCGGCGCCCATCTCACCAAACTCCCTTAGTGATGGATGCTGGCAACGGCATCCGCGGGGAGAGTGTTGTCCAGCGTTTTCATCGAATCCACTCTTTCAGCTCCGCCGTCATGAAGAAAACCCTTTCGAAGCTCCTGCATACGCGAGATAGCGTCAGTCTGCGTCTGACCCCTCTTTGCGCGGCACTGCTGGTGGCCCTGGTTGCGCATGAGCGGGTGGCGCAGGCCGCCGAGGCCGACGCATCCGGAACGATGGTGGCTTCGGTGGAATTCGAGGATGCCTTCCTGATGGGCGGCTCGGGCCAGCGCACCGACCTGTCGCGCTTCGCCAAGGGAAACATGGCCGCGCCCGGCAACTATTCGGTGGACTTGTTCATCAACCAAAGCTATGTGGGCCGCGTCGATGTGCCGTTCGCGGCGGTTGCCGGCGAGGCGGCGGCGCAGCCCGTGTTCGACCGTCGGCTGTTGCAGCGCATCGGCGTCGACCTGGGCAAGCTGCCCGCCGAGGCGACCGCAAAGCTGGCGCAAGACGCCAGCCTGCGCCTGGACGAGATCGCCGCGGACGCCGGCAGCGATTTCGACTTCGGCGACCAGCGCCTGGACCTCAGCATTCCCCAGGCCGCCATGAGCCGCCACGCCCGCGGTTACGTCAGTCCGGAACTATGGGACTCGGGCGTCAACGCGGCCATGGTCGATTACGACTTCAACCTGTACAACTACCGCAACAAGGCGTTCGGCGGCACGCAGCGGCAGGGCTATCTAGGCTTGCGCGCGGGCGTCAACCTGGGTGATTGGCGTCTGCGCCACAACGGCTCCTATTCTTTCGATTCCCAGGGCCAGCGCCAGTACCAGAACATCTCGACTTACGCGCAGCGCGAAATCGTTGCGCTGTCGTCCCAACTCACCTTGGGCGAAGCCTATACCAGCGGCGAACTGTTCGAGTCCACGCCCTTCAAGGGCGTACGCCTGGCCAGCGACGATCGCATGCTGCCCGACTCGATGCGCGGCTACGCGCCCGTGGTGCGCGGCATGGCCAACAGCAACGCGCGGGTCACCATCCGGCAGAACTCGGTCGTCATCTACGAAACCACGGTGGCGCCGGGGGCCTTTGAAATCACTGACCTGTACGCCACCGGCTACGGCGGCGACCTGGATGTGTCGGTGCAGGAAGCCGACGGCAGCGTGCGCAGGTTTTCGGTGCCCTACGCCGCCGTGCCGATGTCGCTGCGCCCGGGCGTGAGCCGCTATAGCGTGGTCGGCGGCGCCGTGCGCAACAAGCAGTTGTCGAAAAGCCCGCATTTCCTGCAGGCTACTTACCAACGCGGCCTGTCCAATCTGGTCACGGGTTATGCCGGCGCCACGGTGGCGCAAAACTACACCTCGGTCTTGTTGGGCGGGGCCCTGAATACGTCGGCCGGAGCGTTCGGCCTGGACGCGACCCAGTCGCGCCTGTCGCAGGCAGACGCTACGCATACCGGCACCAGCATGCGCGCCAGCTATGCAAAGAACCTGCCCAACACTGGCACCAACGTCTCCATCGCGGCGTACCGCTATTCCACCAGCGGCTTCTACGGCCTGAACGAAGCCATGAATTCGCTCTACGGCTATGGCCAGTACCGTTATACCGGCAGCATGGTGCGCGAGCGCAACCGCGCCTCGATCATGCTGAGCCAGCAGTTGGGCGGGCAGCGCGGCAGCATCAACCTGACCGCCTCGGGCGTGGACCATTGGAACCGCGACGGCCGCGACGTGAACTACAGCATCGCCTATGCGAACCGGTACAAGACCGTGGGCTACAACATCAGCGTCCAGCGTCAGCGCGACAGCCGGCAGCAGATGGGCACCGCGGTCTACGCGACCATCAGCATTCCGCTGGGCAAGAGCAATCCGCTCAGCCTGTCGACCAATGCCGGACGCGACTCCGACGGCCGCTTGCGGGTGCAAAGCACGTTGTCCGGCTCCACGGGCGAGGACAATGATCTGTCCTACAGCCTTAGCGCCGACCATGCTTCCGGCGGTTCGGGCGACAGCATGAACGGCGGCAGCGCCAGCATGCTCTACCGCGCGCCGGTCGCCGAATTCACGGGCAGCGCAGGCGTGGGTACGGGCTATTCGCAAAGCTCGGTAGGCGTGCGCGGGGCGCTCGTCGCGCATCCGGGCGGCCTGACGCTGTCGCAGCCGCTTTCGGAAACCTTCGGCATCGTTGAAGCGCCCGACGCCGAAGGCGCGCGTCTGCTCAATGCCTCGGGCGTGCGCGTCAACAGCCGTGGATATGCCGTCGTGCCGCATCTGACGCCGTATCGCATGAACACGGTGGAAATCGATCCCAAGGGGCTGTCCACCGATGTGGAACTGCAGGTCACCAGCCAGCAGGTGGCGCCGCGCGCCGGTGCGGTCGCGATGCTGCGGTACGCCACGGTCTCGGGGCGGTCGGCCATGCTGCAGGTGCTGAAAGCCGATGGCAAGCCGCTGCCGTTCGGCGCCAGCGTGGTGGATGAGCATGGTGTGGAAGTCGGTCTGGTCGGGCAGGCCAGCCGTGTGCTGGCGCGCGGCCTGCAGGACCGCGGCCAATTGACCGTCAAGTGGGGCGAACTGCCTGGCGATGTATGCCGCATGGATTATGAACTTCCGGCCACGGAAAAAGGCACGGGTCCGGACAGCTATCGGCAGATCGAAACCCGCTGCAGCTAGATATCTCTCAATTTACCTTCGACCGGAATCGCAAGATGAATACGTTTCGAATACTGTTTTTGCTTGGCGCGACGTTGCTGTCGCTGGTCTACTCCCCCGCCAACGCTGCCGGCGATCAATTTCCGTGTGAGCAACCCCATTTTTTGGGGATCGTCCTTCCTGCCACGATCGAGCTTAATGCCGACGTGGGTGTCGGTCAGGTGATGTGGTCCGGTACGGTGGGCACCCGAGCGCTTATACCTGGTAGATGTGCGTCCGAAGAGTCTCCCCCGGGCGCTTTGCTTATCTACCTAGACGTATATGAACAGAATGGGGTCTTTAATACTGGCATTCCCGGGGTAGGCGCTCGCATCAAGTCCCGGTACAGGTCCTGCGTCTCCAATTATTGGCCGACGGAATGCGAGACCGTAGTGGAAGGGACCCCTCCGAAGGTAACGATCGAGTATGAACTGATCAAGACTGGGAATGTGGGTTCTGGATCCTTTGGGTGTTGCGAGGATATCGCCTTTTGGACCTTCGGAAGTACCCAGAACACCTATGCTCGGTTCCGGTACGCCGGGACGACCACCGTACGAGTGAGAAGGCCGCCGACTTGTTCCTTTTCGTCGAATGACACCATCCATACCTCGCTGGGCGTGGTTTCCAAGACGGTTTTCAAGGGTATCGGCTCGACGTCGGCTGAGCGCCCTTTCAAGATCGATCTGAGTTGCAAGGGAGGGGATGGCCTGAGCTCGCTGGATGTGTACGCCACGTTGACGGACGCCACCAAGCCAGGCAACCGCTCCAAGGTGCTGAACTTGTCGCCCGGGTCCGGCGCCACGGGCGTCGGGGTCGAAATATTGAATGGCACCACGGTGCTGGGATATGGCGCGGACTCGAACGTGCTTGGCAACCCTGGCCAATGGAAGGCAGGCACCGTGTCGCCCGGAGCCAGTGTCTTTTCCATCCCGTTGACGGCGCGCTACGTGCAAACCGACGAGGTCGTGACTGTCGGAACCGCCAATGCGCGGGCCACGTTCACGATGAGCTATCAGTAGCGGCGCCCCAGCCGCCACAACAGAACCGCCGCGATCAGGATCGCGGCGACATTGAACTGCATGGCGTTGGCAAAAGCGCTGGCATGACGTTCGGCCGCGCCCGCAGCGGCATGCGCATCGAGTGCGCCGGCGTACAGCATGCCCGCCGCCGACACGCCCAGCGCCGCGCCCACCTGCTGCAAGGTCGACACCACGCCGGCCGCCATGCCAGCGTGGCGGTCGTCGACGAAGCCCAGCGCCAGATTCACCAGCGGCGTGTTGACGGCGCCCTGGGCCGCGCCCAGCCACACCAGCGCCGGCAACAGCGACCACGGCGCCAGGCTCGCGCCGGCCGCGTCCACCTGCAGCATCAAGGTTGCCGTGGCGCCGCCATACAGCAGGGCGGCCAGTGCGATGGCGAGCGTGCCGAAGCGCGCCACCAGCCGCGGCGCCGCCATCGATCCGGCCACGAAGCCCACGCTGGCGGGGGCGAAGATCAGACCGGCCGTCAGCGCGTCCAGGCCGAAGCCAGTCTGCACCAGCAGCGCATAGCAGAGGAACATGGCGCTGGCGGTGGAGAACACCAGCATGACCAGCAGACAACCCGCCGCGAAGCGCGGCTGCGCCAGCAAGGCCATGTCAACTAGCGGCGCGCCGCCGCGGGCCGCGACACGCCGCTGCATGCGCACGAACAGCGCCAGCGCGATCAGCGCCGCCACGCCGCAGGCCACCGTCCACACGGGCCAGCGGCGCGCGGGACCTTCTATCAGCGCCAGCAGCAGCAGGGCCAGTCCTGCGCCCACCAGCGCCGAACCGGGCCAGTCCATGCTGGCGGCCGAGGGCTCGCGTGATTCCGGGATATGGCGTGCCAGCCGCCACGCCAACAGGCCCAGCGGCACGTTGAGCAGGAAGATGCTGCGCCATGCCAGCCCGAACAGGTCGGCATGCACGATCCAGCCGCCCAGCACCTGTCCGGCGATGGCCGCCAGTCCCAGCGTCATGCCCAACAAGCCGAAGGCGCGCTGCCGTTCCTGGCCCTGATAGCTGACTCGGATCAACGCATACACCTGCGGAAACAGCATGGCCGCGGCCATGCCTTGCAGGATGCGCGCGGCGATCAGCGTGTCGGCCGTGGGCGCCAGGCCGCACAGCGCCGAGGCCAGCGCAAACCCCGCCATGCCCAGCATGAACAGGCGCCGCCGGCCATGGCGGTCGCCCAGCCGGCTGCCCGCGATCAGCAGCACGCCATAGGCCAGCTCGTAGGCGGCGATGATGAAGCTGATCTGCGCGAAGCTGGCGGACAAGGTGGATTGCATGCTGGGAATGGCGACGTTCACCACGAACAGATCGAAGATCGTGATGAAGCCGCCAGACAGCAGCACGGCCAGGCCCAGGCGGCCCAAGGCGGGCTGCGGCGCGGCGTGCGCGCCAGGGCAGGGGAGTGTGGAAGAAGACATGGAAAGCGCCATCGGAGTCAGGATGGGCGCTATTCTGGAGAGGCTTTTAGCCTTATACAATTTAGCTGTTTATGCTATTACCAGGTGCAATAGACTCATGACCGCAACCGCAGCCCCCAAGCGCCTGGAGCGCACCCGCGCCGATCTGTCGGAATTTCTGCGGCTGCGCCGCGAACGGCTCAGTCCTGCCGCGCTGGGGCTGCCCGCGGGAGGCCGCCGGCGCACGCCGGGATTGCGGCGCGAGGAAGTGGCCGCGTTGGCCGGCGTGGGCCTGGCCTGGTACACCTGGTTCGAACAAGGGCGCAACATCAGCGTGTCGGCAGGCTTCCTGGAAAACCTGGCGCGCGTGCTGAAGCTGGACGCGGCCGAACGCCGTCATCTCTACCTGCTGGCGCACCAGCGTCCGCCATCGGAACCGGGGCGCACCTGGTGCACGGTGCCCGCGCAGGTGCGCCGCCTGATGGACGACCTGCCCACGCGCCCGGCCTACATCCTCAATCTGCGCTGGGACGTAGTGGCGTGGAATGCGGCCGCGGACCGCGTGTTCAATTTTTCAACGCAGGCGCCGGGCCGCAGGAACCTGTTGTGGATGCTGTTCGCGGATCCGGCGATGCGCGAACTGTTCGTGGACTGGCCAGCGCAAGCGCCCGCCATGCTGTCCACATTCCGGCGCGACTTCGCCAGCGCGGGCCAGGCACCGGACGTCGGAGAGCTGGTGGATGAACTGGAGCGCGTATCGCCGGACTTCAAGAGCTGGTGGCGCGAACACGATGTGCACGGGTCCTGCATGGGCCTGCGCAGCCTCTGCCTGCCAGCCCTGGGCGCGCTGGCGTTCGAGCATTCCACCTTGTCGGTGGACGAGAGCCGGCACCTGCGGCTGGTGGTTTACGCGCCCGCGCCCGACGAACCCAAGGCGGCGGCGTTCGAGCGTTGGCTCGCGGGGCGCGTAGCGGCCCGATCCAAGCCCGCACGTGGCACCAGGGAATAGGCGCGCCGTGGGTCTACGGAGCCGTGGTGGGCGGCTCCTATAGTCGGGGCGTCTTCATACCGCCGCGTCCTCGCGGATGCTTCCGCCGGCCATGTCCACCACTGCGCTTTCCCGCCGCCACGCCTTGCTGCTGCTGGGCGTGGTGGTGCTGGCCTGGGGCTTCACCTGGATCGTCAACAAGCTGCTGTTGCAGTACATGACGCCTATCTGGGCAGCGGCCGCGCGCAGCATTGCGGGCACCGCCGCATTGCTGTTGCTGGGTCTCGCGCTGCGCCGCGTGGCCCGGCCGGTCAAGGCCGACCTTCCGGTGATTTTCAGCGTGGGGCTGCTGCACATGGGGGCGTTTGCCGCGCTGGTCAGCCTGGGCATGCTGTACGTGCCGGCGGGCCGCTCGGCCGTGCTGGCCTACACCACGCCCTTGTGGGTGATACCGGGCGCCTGGCTGTTCCTGAGGGAGGCAGTGGGGCCAGCCCGGCGGGCCGGGCTGGCGCTGGGCATCCTGGGGCTGGTCGTCATCTTCAATCCGCTGGCCTTCGACTGGACCAATCGCGATGCCCTGTTGGGCAATGGCCTGATCCTGCTGGCGGCGCTGTGCTGGGCGGCCAATATCGTCTACGTGCGCGCACACCGCTGGGTTACGCCGCCCTTCGAACTCGCGCTGTGGCAGGCCCTGTTGGCTTCGGCCGTATTGTCGGCCGTAGCGTACGCAACCGAAGGTCCGCCGCAAGTGGCGTGGAGCGCCGACTTGGCATGGCTGCTGGGCTATGCCGGCGTGTTCGGCATCGCGGTGGCGCACTGGGCTGCCGTGAATGTAAATCGTGCATTGCCCGCAGGCGTGACTGCCATCGGGCTCCTGGGGGTGCCCGTGTTCGGCCTGCTGTGCGCGGCCCTGTTCCTGCATGAGCCGGTCAGCGCCTCGCTGCTGGCGGGCATGGCACTCATCGTGGGCGGGATCGCGGCAGGGGTGATCGAACGTCGCGCTTGACGGCTGGACTATCGCAGGTATATCGTAAGATATATGTCGTAAGATATAACTCGTACGATAGATATCGGAGGTAAACCATGCGTGATGCCCAATTCCTTACCGCATTCGTGCGCCGAGCCCGCCAGAAGCCGCAGGGCCGCCACGATCATTCCCATTCCCATCATCCCCATGGGCACCATCGCCACCACGGCGAAGGCCATGGCCACCACCAGCGCCACGCCGCCGCGGGCGGGGACTGGTTCTCCGGTCCGGCCGACGAGCGCGGCGAAGGCGGCGGCTTCGGGGGCGGTTTCGGCGACGACGGCCGCGGCTGGACCCGCAGCCGCAAAGTCAGCGCCGACGACCTGCAGCTGATGCTGCTGGGCCTGCTGGAAAAGAATCCCAGCCATGGCTACGAGCTGATCAAGGCGCTGGGTGCGCTCAGCAACGGTTTCTACACGCCCAGCCCCGGCATGGTGTATCCCGCGCTGACCTACCTGGAAGAGCTGGGCTACGCCACCGTCGAGCAAGAGGGCGCGAAGAAGCGCTATCACCTGGCGGAACCGGGCCGTGCGCACCTGGACGGCAATCGCGAACGCCTGGCGCTGATGTTCAACAAGCTCAAGCACGTGGCGCGCAAGATGGACTGGATGCGCCAGGCCTGGAGCGGCCAGCCGCGCAACGTCGGCCCCGAAGGCGAAGACACCGCCACCGGCTGGCTGCCGGAATTCGTGGCCGCGCGCCAGGCGCTCAAGCGCGCGCTGCTGGACCGCACCGACGCCTCGCCCGCCGAGCAGCGGCGCATCGCGGCCATCCTGGCCCGCGCCACTGCCGACATCACGGAACAGAGCTGTTCCTGAAGACCTCATTCCTGGAGTATCCATGACCCGCAACGACCTGAATGTCGAACGCGTCCGCCACAACCTGAAGATGCGCACGCTGACCGTTGTCAGCGTCGAACGCGTCGCCGGCCTGATGGCCCGCGTCACCTTCACCGGCGACGAGCTGCAGGACTTCGTGTCCGCCTCGTTCGACGACCACGTGAAACTGTTTTTTTCCGCCGATCCGTCCTTGCCGCCGGCGCTGCCGGTGGTGACCCCGGACGGCATCAAGTTCCCGGAGGACACGCCCAAGCCCGCCGCGCGCGACTACACGCCGCGCTTTTTCGACGCGGCGCGCAAGGAGCTCGTCATCGACTTCGTGCTGCACGGCGACGGCCCCGCGTCCACCTGGGCCGAACAGGCCAAGCCGGGCCAGCTGCTGGGCATAGGCGGGCCGCGCGGCTCCTTCGTCGTGCCCACGGGCTTTGACTGGCATGTGCTGATCGGCGATGAAACCGCCTTGCCCGCCATCGCCCGCCGCCTGGAAGAGCTGCCGGCCAGCGCGCAGGCGCTGGTGCTGATCGAAGTGCCGGACGCCTCCAACGAAATCCCGCTGGCTACCGCAGCGCAGGCTTCGGTGCGCTGGCTGCACCGCAACGGCACCGCGGCGGGCTACAGCACCCTGTTGCTGGAAGCCGCGCGCGAGCTGACGCTGCCGCCGGGCGAAGGCTATGCCTGGGTGGCCGCGGAATCGGCCGCGGCCAAGGCCGTGCGGGAAATCATGGTGGCGCAGCATGGCGTCGACAAGAGCCGCATCCGCGCCGCCAGCTACTGGAAACGCGGCGCCGTGGCCGTGCACGAATCGCACGAAGGCTGAATCGATGCGCCGGCTGGCGGCGGGGTAGAGACCTTCAGCCGCCGGCCAACGCCAGCAGATTGCGCACGCGTCCGCCCGCGCCTTGCTCGCGCACTGCGAGGCCCAGCACCGCGCGCGGCCAGTCCAGCGCGAAAGGGCGGTACACCACGCCGTCGGGACGCAGATGGCGCAGCGATTCCGGCACGATGGCCACGCCCATGCCCGCCGCCACCAGATTCACCGCTGATGACAGTTGCGGCGCGCGTTGGCCGATCTGCGGATTCAGTCCATGCTGGCGGCAGGCGGCCATGATGTCGGCGCTGAGCCCATAGCCGGATTTGCGCGAATACAGGATGAAGCGTTCCTGCTGCAGATCGGCAGGCGCCAGCCGCTTGCGCCGCGCCAGCGCGTGGCCCAGCGGCAGCGCCACCACCAGCGGTTCCTGCGCCAGTTGCGTGAATGCCAGGCCGCCGTCCAGCGCGAAGGGCGGGCGCACGAAGGCCGCGTCGATCGCGCCGCTGCGCAGTTGCGTCACCAGCGTTTCGCTATCGCCCTGCGACAGCGTCATCTCCACGTCCGGATAGCGCTGCCGGTACTGCCGTATCAATTCCGTCACCACGCCGCTGAAGGACGCGGATTCCGTGAATCCCAATGTCAGTTCGCCGACTTCGCCGCGCGCGGCCCGCTGCGCCGTGCGCACAGCGGCGTCTGCCCGCTGCAGGATGTCTTGCGCGCAGACCAGGAAGGCGCGTCCGGCATCGTTCAGCGCAACGCCACGCCCGGTGCGATCGAACAGCGGCGTGCCGACTTCCTGCTCCAGTTGGCGGATCTGCTGCGACAGCGGCGGCTGCGCCATGCCCAGCTGCTCGGCCGCGCGTGTGAAGTGCTGGGCCTCGGCTGTGGCGACGAAGTAACGCAGGTGACGCAGTTCCATATTGGTACTTTGAAAGTATTGATTATGAATTTTCCATATATTGGACATTCTATTGCGACGGGCCGATCATGCATACATCGACGACACCCGCAAAGGAATCCGCATGACTGCCTCCATCAAACCCAGCACCCTGTTGCGCCAGCACCTGGCCCGCGACATCGTCGTGGCGCCCGGCGCCTATGACGGCATGTCGGCCCGGCTGGTGGCCGCGGCCGGCTTTTCCGCCGTCTACGCCAGCGGCGGCGCCATCGCGCGCGCAGCCGGCTATCCGGACATCGGCCTGCTCAGCTTCACCGAGGTCATGGACCGCGTGGAAAAGATCGTGGACGCCAGCGGCCTGCCGGTGGTGGCCGATGCCGACACCGGCTTTGGCGGTTCGGCCAACGTGGAGCGCACCGTGCGCATCATGGAACGCGCCGGCGTGGCGGCCTTCCATATCGAAGACCAGTCCTTCCCCAAGCGCTGCGGCCACCTGGACGACAAGAGCCTGGTGGACGCCGAGGAAATGTGCCGCAAGGTGCATATCGCGCGCCAGACGCTGAGCGACCCCGATGCGCTGGTGATCGCGCGCACCGACGCCATTGCGGTCGAAGGTTTCGAGGCCGCGCTTTCGCGCGCCGAGCGCTATCTGAAGGCGGGCGCGGACATGATCTTCGTGGAAGCGCCCGAGACGCTGGAGCAGATCCGCGCCATCGCCGAACGCCTGCCGGGCCTGAAGCTCATCAACATGTTCTACGGCGGCAAGACGCCGCTCACGCCGCTGGCCGACCTGGCGGCCATGGGCTACCGCCTGGCGATCATCCCATCGGACCTGCAGCGCGCCGCCATCCACGCCATGCAGGCCACGCTTGCGGCCATCAAGCAGACAGGCGACAGCAGCGCGCTGGCCGATCAGCTCACCAGCTTCAAGGAGCGGGAGGAGATCGTGCAGACGCGCCGCTACCTGGCGCTGGACACGCAGTAAGCGCGCGGCGCTAGCGGGGGCAGCGGCTGGGCAGGCTCAGCGGCCACAGCCGCTGGTTGTGCGAGCCGTACAGCGTGCGAATGCCGCATTCCATTTCCACGCGCGCCACCTGCTTGCCGGTGGGATCGATGATCATCGATTGCTCCAGCGTGGATACCACCGCGCGGCCCTTGCTGAAGGGCGCGACCACCCGGTAATCCGCGGCGATCGCGACCTTGCCCTGCGCATCCACGTAGCCGTAGCCGCTATCGATGCCGACCGGCGCCAGGCCTTCGCGCAGCGGGCCCAGCGCGTCGAATGCCGGGCCGGACAGCGCGCCTTTGCCGTCCAGCGCGCGCATGCCGCGGTTGGACACGCGCGTTACCGCGCGCCCTTCGGAATAGGCTGACGCAAGGCCCTCGACGGAAAGCCGCTTCTTGCCGTCCAGGCCGGTGTAGTCGGTCATCTCCCGGTTGCCCGCGTAGTAATGCCGCAGCAGCATGTCGGAGCCCAGCGGCCAGCGCCATTCGCCGGCGGGCAACGCGGTCACGGTCTTGCCCTGGTCGTCGATCAGGCGCGGACCGTCTTCGCCCGCCAGCAGGGCGCGGGCGGGGGCGCCGCGGAAGGCGCCGGCGACGGCCGAGGACGGCGCGATCTGCCATTGCCCCTGGCTGTCCAGATAGCCTTGGCGCGGCTGGCGGCGCAGCACCGTCCAGTCGCCCATGCGCACGTAGTCCGCATCTTCCATGTCCACCGCTTGCGAGCCGTCAGGCGCAATGGTCCAGCGGTGCTTGTCGTCGCTGGCTGCGATTGCGCCTTCGCTGTCCACGCCGACCGAGAGCTTGGGCCGGAAGGCGGTCAGCGCGCGGCCCTCGGCATTGAAGACGGCGGCGGGACGTTCGTACTCTTCCTGCTGCGGGCCGGCCTGGCGCAGCTTCCAGATCTTGGCGGTGATGCGTTCCGCGCTGTGGTGGCTGGGCGGCACGATCCACTTGCCCTTAAGGTCGATGATCCCGACGCGATCCTGGCCCAGCGAGGCGACCGCCTGGCCGTCCTGGAAGAGGCCGATGTCCTGGAACGCGGGCGCGGCGATTTCCTTGCCGGCGACGAAGTCGTACAGGCCCCAGGGCGAGCCCTCGGCTGCGGTCTTGAGAAAACGGACCACGCCGGGGGCGACGATCTGCGCTTCGAAGAAGTCGCGGGGCAGGTCGTAGGTCTTGCCGCTGCGGTCCAGCATGCGGCTCACGCCATCGGCGTAGGCCGGTGCGTAACCATGGCGGAACGGCCCGATGTGCTGCTGCGCGGGCAGATCCATGGGCTTGCCCACGGCATCGAGCAGCAGCAGGCCTGCGGCGGTCTGGGCTGCGTAGCGCAGCTGCTCCGCCTTGAGTCCGGCGGCTTCCGCATCCGCCTGCGCGCCGTAATCCTCGTCGGATCCGTCCAGCGGGATGATGCTGCGCCAGGCCGGATCGGAGGCAATGCCGCCGTCGGCCAGCAGCAGGCCGGCGCCGTCCTCGGTGCATTGGCAGTGGTCCTGGGCCAGCAGGCCCAGTGCGCTGCCGGGTATGTCCAGCGGCAGCTCCTTGAGCGAGCGGCTCTTGGCGGCTTCCACCGTTTCGGGCTTGAGCAGCAGGCGGCCTTCATCGTCCAGCACGTTGAGCAGTTCGCCTTCCTGCTTGAAGAGCCACAGCTTGCCCTGGCTGACCACCATCCTGCCGGTGTCCTTGAGCCAGGCGGGCGCCGTTTCGCCGTGCAGCCAGTTGCCCATCGGCGTCAGCAGGCCAACCGGTACGCGGTCCTCGTTCGAGAACAGCACGTAGCCGTTCTGGTCCTCGGCCACGAACAGGCCCGCGCCCAGCGTCAGCGGCTCCGCGCGCCCCGGAACCAGCGCCATCTGCTTGCCGCCCGAGGGGTAGACGATGGCGTCGCCGTGGCGCTGCGATTCCTGCGCTTCGGCGGACTTGAGCGTAACGACGGGCTTGCCGCCGCTATCCAGCACCACATAGGAACCGCGGCCGAGCTCGGCGCTCCAGAATGCCTTGGTCACGGGCATCAGGCTGCGATAGCCCTGGTCAGCGCCCACGGGCTTGCCATCGAGGTCCAGCAGCAGCGCACCGCCGTCGGCATAGGCGACGGCCATCGAGCCGTCTTCGCCCGGCACCGAGATGTCCTGATAGTCGGGCTCGAGCACCCACTTCCAGTCCCGGTCCACCAGGCCGTACCGGCCTTCCTTGTTGGTGGCGATGTACAGGCCGTTGCCATAGGACTTGATGATGCTGACGCCGGCATCGCTGTAACGGCGTTCGCCGGTGCTGGAGCGGTACTCCGGCTTGTATTCCACCGTCGCCAGCGCCGGCACGCCCGCGCCCACGTGCAAGGACTGCACGCCTTCGTCCAACGGTGCGCCCACCGGCTGGCCCTTGCGGTCTATCAATAGATAGCGGCCGTCCAGTATGGCCACGGTCAGGCCGATCTCGGCGTAGTCCTGCACGGCGTCATAGCGCGGCGGCACCGCCATCCGGCCTTTGGTGTCGATGAAGCCCCACTTGCCTTTCCATTTCACCGCGGCCAGGCCGTGACGGAAATCGCCCACCGCTTCGAAGATGGGCGAAATCGCCAGCCGGCCGTTCTGGTCCAGGAAACCCCAGGCATGGCGGCGCAGCGAATGATCGCGCGGCACGCGGTCGATGTTCACCAGCGCGGACGGCAGCAGCACTGCGGCGCGTTGGTCCGCCAGCGTGCGGATGCAGCCGTTGGCGTAGGGACTGATGTCGTCGTCGGCTGCGACGCTGTAGGGCTTTTCCTCGATGCAGTACGAGTATTGCGCATGCGCCGACAGGGACGCGCCCAGCGCGGCCAGGGCGCAGGCAAGGCGGGTGGTGCGTATCGCGCGTGACTTCATGGTTGTTTCGCTTTGGCGTTGTCGGGGGCGAGTTCGAACTTGTCGGCCACGGGGCAATCCATTTTCTGCTGCGGCCAGGTGATCCTGCCCTGGTCGTCCAGGATGGTCACCGTGTCGCATACCTCGGTGAACGTGGCGATGGGCACGCCCTTGGTATCGATGTACTGCGTGTTCCGGCCCTGGTGGTTGCTGCGGACCAGCGCGCGTTCTTCGCTGAAGTTTCCGGCCCAGGTAAAGACGGGCGGAATCGCATAGCGTCCCGTCAGGTCGATGTAGCCATATAGCGTGCCGGAATACTGCAGGCGGCGCGCCACCGCCAGGCCGTTGTTCAGCGGGCCCAGCGTGTCGAAGTGCGGTCCCACGATGCGCTTGCCGTTGGCATCGATGAAGCCGTGCCTGCCGTTGCCCGAGCGGCTGCGATAGGGGGCTACGCCTTCGTTGGCGCTGCGGTCTTCCACGCTGTAGGTGCCGTCGATGCGCGTGATCTCCCGGCCCTGCAGGTCCGTCATGATGCTGACGGAATTTTCCGAGTCGTGGAACACGATGCGCTGCATGGTTGCCAGCGGCGAGCCGTCGCCCAGCTTGCCCAGCACGGTCTTGCCTTCCTGGTCGATCACGCGGTAGTCGGAGCCGTTGTAGGCGCGCGCCAGCCCCTCGGGCTGCGCGAAGAAGGGATTGAACTCGCCGTAGATGGCGGGAACCTTCATGTTGCCGCGGGCATCGATGGCGCCCTCGCGGTCGTCATGTTCGATGTAGAGCCAGTGCTGGTAGAGCTCCGTGCGCTTGGCTCGGCCGTCGGAGACTCGCGTGGCGCCGCCCTTGGCGTCGAACAACATGGTTCCGCCGCCCGCCAGCGCGGCCAGGTAGCGTCCGTCCTTCAGGCGCTCAGGTTTGCCGGTCACGGGCTCGCTGGGCTTGCCGGTGCGCAGGTTCACCAGGCGGTAGGTGGCGTCGAAAGAGCTGCGGGAGCGTTGTCCGGGAGCGTTGTCCTCGACCAGCATGAGGCCGTTGCCCAGATATTCGAGTTTGTACGAGCTGTCCTGCGTGGCGGGCACCACCCATTTGCCCTCGCGGTTCATGACGCCCCAGCGGTCCTGGTGCTGGACCTTGGTCCAATCGTCTTCGAACTTCTCCATGCTTTCGTACACCGGCTTGACGGCGGGCGCACCCTTGGCGACATTCCAGATGCCCCAGCGGTTCTCGCGGTTTTCGTCCGGCGCGCGGTACTGGATCAGTTCGCCGTCGAAATACCTGGCGCCGTCCAGTATCTCGGCAGGGACCGCGACGGCCTTGCCTCGGGCGTCGATCAACTGGTCGCCGTCGCTGCGGCTGCGCCCCGCGCCCGCCTGCGCGTAGCCGCCGCGGAACGGATGGATGACGCTGTAGCGCGGCTGCACAGCCCAGTTGCCGTCGGCGTCGATGGCGCCATACTTGCCGTTGGCGGCGCGCACCGGCAAGGGCATGGTCACGTCGTAGCTGGACATGTCCTCCCAGTCCGGGTTGGTCACGATCTTGCCCTTGGACGTCAGTATGCCGAGAGGCTGCGTGTAGTCCAGGGGCCGCAACAGGGCCAGCGGCAAGCTGTCCGCGAAGGCCCGGCCGTGTGCGGACTCGCGCGCGGAAAAGGCCCTGATGTCGTAGTCCTGCAGGCGTGCGACGGTGTCGGCGTCGAGCAGCGGCTTGCCTTCGCGCGTATAGATCTGCAGCAAGCCGCCGCCGGTGTCGGGCGCGGCATCCGCGCTCGTCGCTTGCGCGGCGGCGTCCACTGCGGCGGCGTCCACTGCGGCGGCGGCCACGTCCATTGCGGCAGGCGTGGCGACGTCGACGGCCACGGTCTCGGCTTCCGAGGCCGCGGCTGCCGCGGCGACCGCCTCCTGCGCCGCAATTGCGGCGTCGGCCGAGGCCTCCACCGCCTCTCCGGGACCGTCATCAGGGACCGCGGCGGCGCCGGCCGCTGCGGCATCGGCTGCCACTGCCGCGGCCTCGGCCGCGTCGACCGCCATATCCACGGCGCGCGGCGGCAAGGAAGCCGTCACCCAGGCCTGCCCGTTGCTCAGCTGCACGCGGCCATGGCGCGCGTCTATCTTGCGGAAATTGCCGGCGGGATCGATCAGCAGCACGGCTTCGTCATCGATCATGACGCGCCAGCCCTCGCGTTCATCCAGGCCGATGTAATTGCCCTTGAATGCATGCTGGACGCCGAGCTTGGCGTTCAACAGCAGCGCCTTGCCCGCGCCTTTCTGCTTGACCAGCCATAGCCCAGGCCCCGCCAGTTGCACATGCTCATAGCGCTGCTTGTGGATGGTCTTGCCGCGCGGATCCACGAACGTCCAGCCTGCGTCGCGGCTCACCGCCAGCACGTCGCCGTCGCGCAATGCGGGCTCGCGGGCGCGCAACACGTCCGGCGCGATCGCCCAGCGGGCCTGCTCGTCCAGCAGCCCCCACCAACCGCTGTAGCGCGAATCGCGCAACTGGGCGGGCAGGTAGCCGCCGCTGGGCGCGGCCAGCGCCATGACGCCGGCAGGCAGCGTCGCCGCCTTGCCGGTTGCGGTATTGAACAGGCGCGGCGGCATGGGCATCTCCATCGATGCCAGCTTCTGCCCCCGCTGGAAGCCCCACGAGCGCGTGCCCAGCTCGAAGGTCTTGATGATGTTGCCCTTGCGGTCGATCAGCACATCGTGCCCGTCTTCCTCGGCCAGTGCGGAACCCTCGGCGTTAAAGCCCGTTGCCTCGGAAAAGCGCGGCTTGATCGCCCATTGCCCTTGCGTATCGATATAGCCCCATAGCCCATCCTGGTTCACGGCGGCCAGGCCGTTCTGAAAGGACTTGGCCTCCTGGAAGGACGGCGCGATGGCCATGCGGCCTCGCTTGTCGAGATAGCCCCAGCGGCCGGCGTCGTCATCGGCCGATCCGGTCAGCACGGCGGCCAGCCCTTCGTGGAAGGCCTGCTGGCATTCCAGGTTGGCGCCGTTGTATTCGTTGTAGCCAGGGGCGCACTGGTCGATCCAGTTGGACCTGGCCTGCGCCGCGCCAGGCACGACGGGCAGGGCGGCCAGCGCCACGGCCAGCGCCAGGGGTTTGAGGGCGAGCGGGGTCTTCATTGTGCAGCGGCGCGGGCTGCAACCGCGCAAGCGTAAAGGCCGGGCTGGGCGTGCCACATGGTCGTATGCCTGCCAAGAATGATGGGAAAGGCAGCACTGTAACCAGCGTCAGCGGGCAATTGCGCGGCAAATGTAACTTTAGAAAACAAACCGTTAACAACACTGCCGCCGCTGTCCGGAAAGGGGCAGCGCTGGCATTCCCGCCATGCATGCAGCGGACAAAAAATAATCGGTTGATGCGCGCGTCGTGCGGCCCTGTAATGGACGCCGGTGCCTGCTCGCACGCAGGCGACGTTCCACTGCCGAGGTCCGCCATGCCCGTCCTGCGCAAGTCTTCACTGGATGCTTCTCAGCTGTTGCTGCTGGTGCTGGCCGGCGGCGTCATCATGGGCCTGGCGCTGGGCGTGCGCCACGTGCAGGGCCTGTTCCTCCTGCCCGTCACGATGGACCGGGGCTGGAGCCGCGAGACCTTCGCCATGGCGATGGCGGTGCAGAACCTGACCTGGGGCGTGGTCCAACCCTTTACCGGCATGATTGCCGACCGCTACGGCTCGGCCAAAGTGATCGCGGGCGGGCTGGTGTTCTATGCGCTGGGGTTGGTAGGCATGGCGCATGCCACTACGCCCGCCGGGTTCCTGTGGACCGCCGGGGTATGCATAGGCATCGCGCTGTCCGGCACTGCATTTGCCGCGATCTACGGCGCGCTCAGCCGGCTGGTGGCGCCCGAGCGCCGCAGCTGGGCGCTGGGCGTGGCGGGCGCCGTGGGCGGCCTGGGCCAGTTCACCATGGTGCCGGCCGCCCAATGGCTGATCAGCGGCTGGGGCTGGGTCGCGGCCCTGCTGTCGTTCGCGCTGGCGTTGGCCGTGCTGCTGCCCCTGGCTTGGCCGCTGCGGGAGTCTCCCGGCCGGGAGCAGGGCGCGTCCGCGGGCGAGGCGGGGCTGTCCATGTCCGCGGCCATACGCGAGGCCTTCGCCCAGCCCGGCTTCTGGTTGCTGAACCTGGGTTTCCTGGCCTGCGGTTTCCAGCTGGCCTTCATCGGCACGCATTTGCCCGCCTACCTGATGGACAAAGGCCTGCGCGCGTCCGACGCGGTGGCGGCGTTGGCCATCATCGCGCTGACCAACGTCATGGGCACTTATGTCTGCGGCGTCCTGGGCGGACGCCACCGCCGCAAGTACCTGCTGGCCGGCATCTACCTGCTGCGCACGGCCGCCATCGCGCTGTTCGTGCTGCTGCCGCTGTCGTCGTGGACCGTATATGTGTTCGCGGCGGTCATGGGCTTTGTCTGGCTGGGCACGGTGCCGCTCACCAACGGGCTGATATCCCAGGTGTTCGGCGTGCGCTACATCACGACCCTGTTCGGCTTCGTGTTCTTCGGCCACCAGCTCGGTTCCTTCCTGGGCGTGTGGCTGGGCGGCGTGGTGTTCGAGGCCACGGGGTCCTACGACCTGATCTGGCTGGGCGCGATGGCGCTGGGCGTGCTGTCGGCGGCGCTGCATTGGCCGATAGACGACCGCGAGATTCCCCGCGTCCGCACCGCGGGCGCGCCCGGATAGCGGGTGGCCTACAGCGGCCGGTGCTGCGTGCCCGCGCCCATGGTGATGTGCAGCATGCGGCAGGGACCGGCCACCTTGAGCGTGTGCCAGATGCCCTTGGGGACCACATAGGCGTCGCCCGCCTGCATCCGCACGGCCTGCTCGCCCGTCGGCCATTCCAGCCGCAATTCCGCGGCGCCTTCGATCAGGCGCAAGACCTCGTCGGCCTGCGGGTGCATTTCCCATTGTGGCCAGTCCTTTTCGAAGGCGTATTCGGACACCAGCCAGCCGCGGCCGAACCGCTCCAGTTCCTCTTCGGGCTGCGACCAGAAGGCGTTGCCGCCTTCGACGGCACTACAGGCGCCTGAGGCGTCCAGCAGGAGATAGTGCGACGACAGATTGGTAGTCATGTTGCGCTTCCTGGGGTGAGAAGTGTCGGGCCAGTGTAAAGCGATATCATGTGCATCTTCATCGGCTATAACAGGAGAGGGCGATGCGCCAGGGATTCGACGGGGTCAGGCCCGCGTCCGAGTCTTCCATCGAGATCGGCTTCTTCTATGAAGGCCGGCATTGCGTCGAACGCATCCGGGCCAAGCCCACCGCCGCCAACCTCAAGCGCGCCGCCGACAGGCGGGCCGCCATTCTCGAGGCCATCGCGCGCGGCGAATTCGACTACGACGCCGAGTTTCCCAAGCGCGGCGGCGCGACCAAGCCACCACAGGGTTCCGCATGACGAGCGACAAGCAGCTGGACATCAACGATCTGACGCCGGACGCCTTCAGGGCCTACGGTTGGATGCTGGGCAAGCCCATGCCGGACGGCAATGGCGTGCCGCTGTTCTCCAATCCGGATACTGACTTCTGGCAGGAGCATCTGTTCAACACCGGCGCCGGCGGCGACGCCGAGCTGCTGTGGGTCAACTACCGCAGCCAGTCCTTTGAAATCTCCAGCCTGGAAAAGCATCTGCTGACGCAGCAGGCCATCGTGCCGCTGACGGGCGAGATCATCCAGGTCGTGGCGCGCAGCGCGGCTGACGGCAGTCCGGACCTGGCCACGCTCGCGGCATTCCGCGTGCCGCAGGGGCAGGGCGTCTGCATGCGCCCGGGCTGCTGGCACGCCACGCGCGTCACGGACGAGGAAGTCACCTGCCTGATGCTGACCCGCCGTTCCACCACAGTGGACCTGATCCAGCACCTGACCACGGATGCTTCCGCCAGCGAAAGCGCCATTGTCGCGATTCCGGTCCAACGGCTCGAAGCCCAGGCCCAGGCCGCCTAAACGCTGATCTTCGCCGCTAGTCGCGGCGTATTCCCGCTTACCGGCAGGCAGGCGGGATGGCAGACTGCCGCCTCCGGTCATAGCAACCCAAGAATTCCCCCATGAGTGAAGTATCGATCGAGGCGCTGAGACGAAATCTCGCAGCCAAGATAAAGCAGGCCACCCAAACACCCAATCCGCCGCCCACCCGCTGGCAGCGCCTGCGCCAGCGCTTCCTGACTCGCGATCCCAAGGCCCGCGGCCTGCGTGTCCTGACCGTGGTCACGCTGCTGTATCTCTACATCGAATTCAGCTTCAGCGCCTGGCTGCTGGACGTGATGTCTGAAAACGCCAGCAACCGCGTGGACACGGCCGAGGCATGGGGACGCCTGATTTCGGGCTTTGCCGTGGCCCTGCTGGTCTGGCCCGTCATTTTCGCGCGCACCCGCCGATGGCGGATCACGGTGCCGTTGTTGATCGTTGTGTCGCTGGCCATCATCACCGCGGTGTATCAGGGGGAGCGCAAGCTGATCGACTCCCTGGTGGACAGCTCCACCGCTGAAAGCCGCGCCGCCGCCGTCACTGGCGCCTTGCTGCGTCAAGGGCTGGCCACCGGCACCGTAAGCGCCAGCATGCTCGATGGGCTATGGGCCGACGAGAACGCACAGTCGGTGGCCGGCAAGGCTTTCGTGGGCGTGGTGTCCTACATGGCCGCGCAATCCGACGCGGCGCGCCGGCAGACCATGGCGATCGCGCCCGAGGTGGTGCGCGCCGTGATCGAACAGAACGTGGGCGGGCGGGACGCGGAGTACCAGCGTTTCGTCGACAGCCAGGAAGATATCCGCGGCCGCCACAAATACTTCTACGAGCGCGGCATCCAGAACCACCAGAAAGAACTGGCGCGAATCCCGGCGCGCGCCGAGCGCGATTGGGAACACTACCTGGACCGGCTGGACGCCAAGAACCGCAAGTGGGGCCGCGCCCGCCTGCGCGACCGCAGCGGCGAGCTGGTACCCGGCTTCGTGGCGCCGCGCGTGCGGGACGAAGTGCGCAAGATGGGGCTGGACGTGCCCGATTCCTGGCGCACCGGCGACAAAGCCTACTTCGTGCGCCTGGCGCAGCAGAAGTACCGCAAGCAGATGGACGAGGCGCTGCAACGCGAACTGGAAGGCATGCCGCCCAACCTGGGGCTGGAGGCGTTTGCCGCGCATCCGGTCGTGCAGAAGAAATGGCGCATAAGCCTGGGCTATCCGGACAAGGTGGCGCGCCTGACGCTGGCCGTGATCTCGGCGGACGAATTCAACAAGCGCTACTACCAGCCGGTGCTGGCCGGCCGCACCATGGACCGCCTGCAGGACTACCGCAGCCAGGCCCGGGACTACGGCGCCGGCGGCAAGCGCGAGGCCGAAGGAAAAAAGGCCTATGAAGCCATGATCGCGCCCGTGTTCGCCCTGACGCTGTCGCTGCTGGGCGCCCTGGTCCACATCGGCAAGACCGGCCTGCTGCTGGCGCAGCTTGCGAGCGGCTGGCGCTTCAGGAGTCCGCTGGTCAAGGCGGGGGCGCTATTGGCCGCGGTGCTGCTGGTCTGCCTGCTGGCGCGCGCGGCCATCAGCACGCCGCTGACCTCGCATCCCACCTACCAGGCGTGGACGCAAGCCGCGGGCGGGCAGCCGGTGTTGACGGCGGTGCTGGACACCATGATCAAGATGCAGTCGCTGGCCTACCCCGTGTTCGACGTGGCCAGGCAGGGGCTGGAATTCGTGGCGGGCAAGGCGTCCCGCTAGAGTGCGGAGCCGCCCTCGCCGTCAATCCGCTTCGCTGTATTCGTAGCCCAGGCGGGCGAACAGCGGCCACTTGTTGCGGTAGTTGGCTGTCCAGCACATGCCGTAGTAGGCCTCGAATGGCTCTTCCACCTTGCGGACCTGGATCCGCGCGGCCGCCTCGGCGTCCGCGGGGCTGAAAGCCTGGCCCGGTGTCGGGTATAGATCGCCCTCCCATATCGGCTTGCCGCAGTGGGCGCAAAAGTTGGTCCATTGCCCTTGGTTGTCGGGGTTCTGGCGGTAGTGGGGAGACAGTGCCTGCATGGCCTGCGCCACCGCGGGCGACAGCAGCCCGGTCTGGGAAATCAGCGCGGGATCGGCAATATCCAGCCATTGCGGCGGGCTGAACAGCCACGTGCTGAAATCCGTGGGGCTCAGCCCGGGGCTGTCGGCATCGGCTTCGTCCAGCTCGATGTCGGCTTCCGTGCATTGATGGCCGGGCGGCACCGCCAGGGCGTGCACCGGCGTTTCTTCGCCGCAGCGCATGCACGCATGCGTCGCCTGCAGCACGAAGTAAGAGGACGCGCGTATGTTCATCTGCGGGTATTCCGCGGCCGGATCTTGCGTATGCATGGGTTGGTGCTGTTCCCGTTCTGGCTCGCTGTTTCTTCTACATCGCCAGGAAATATGCCAGAATTCCCCGGACTTTACGCTTTGAATGCGATGCCGGCCGCATGGGCGTCGCCAACCTCACGCAGTGTTGTGTTGGAGCACCGGATGCGCGATAGCCAGAGTAGCACTGGATTTTCCTCCAAGGTCCGCGGCAGCGGTCCCGCGCTGATGGCGGCGCGCCTGATGGTCGCGGCCGCGCTGGCGGGCGGACTGGCGGGATGCGCCTTCAACTCCCATGATTCGAGCGGTTCGCAATCGGTAGGCATCGACGGCGTCACCGCGCAGCAGGCGCGCGCCATCGCCCGCGAAGCCTATCTCTACGGCACGCCCATGGTCGCAAGCTACCAGACCATGCATGCCTTCAGCATCGACAAGAACAACCCCCAGTACAAAGGTCCGTTCAATACGGTCAACAACGTCGCGCGCGTCTTCACGCCCGAAGACACCGCCTTCGTCACGCCCAACGCCGACACGCCGTACACCTTCGCGGTGCTGGACCTGCGCGCCGAACCCGTGGTCATCACCGTGCCCGCCATGGAGCCGCGCCGCTACTTCGTGCTGCAGCTGATGGACCTGTACACCTACAACTTCGCCTACATCGGCAGCCGCAGCACGGGCAATGGCGGCGGCCGGTTCCTGGTGGCCGGCCCGCGCTGGAAGGGCAAGGCGCCGGCAGGCATCACCAAGGTAATCCGGTCGGAGACCGATCTGGTCAATCTGGTCGGGCGCACCCAGCTCTTTAATGCGGGCGACCTGCCCAACGTCAAGCGCATCCAGTCACGCTACAAGATCCAGACGCTGTCCGCCTACCGCAAGCAGCGCGCGCCGGAACCGGCGCCGGCGGTGGACTGGATAGCGCCCGAGCCGCCCGCGCAGATGCGCAGTTCGCTGGAGTTCTACAACCAGCTTGCCTTCCTGCTGCAGTTCGCGCCGACCCATTCTTCGGAACAATCATTGCGCGAACGCTTTGCCAGCATCGGCCTGGAACCCGGCCGGGAGTTCGACTTCAACAGCATGAACCCCGCGTTGCGCCGCGCCTTGCAGGAAGGCATGCACGACGGCCAGAACGATATCGACAAGAACCGCGAGGCCCTGAATGGCAAGACCGATCGGCTCTTCGGGGACCGCAATACGCTGAAGAACGATTACCTCGCACGCGCCACCGGCACGCAGGTCGGCATCGGCGGCAACAGCCGCGAGGAAGCGCTCTATCCCGTGCTGGAAAACGACAGCACAGGCCAGCCGCTGGACGGCCGCAACAAATACACCTTGCGCTTCGCCCCGCGCAGCCTGCCGCCCGTCAACGCATTCTGGTCCATGACCATGTATCGCCTGCCCGAACAGCTGCTGGCGTCCAATCCGCTCAAGCGGTACCTGATCAATTCGTCCATGCTGCCGTCGCTCAAACGCGATCGCGATGGCGGCATCACGATCTACATCCAGTCGGAGTCGCCCGGCAAGGGCAAGGAGTCCAACTGGCTGCCCGCGCCGGCGGGGCCCTTCATGGTCACGTTGAGGTACTACTGGCCCAAGCCCGCGCTGCTGGAAGGCAAGTGGACTTCGCCGCAGATTGAACGGGCCAGACAGGCGCCGCAGGCGCGGTCCGCGCCTTCCCCGCTCCAGGTTCGACACTAGCGGCGGTCTGGGCTACAAGAAGGCCTCGCGCAGGCCGGCCATCGACGTCCGGCCGGGCGCAGTCGGGCAACCGACCACCCAGGGAGGCTCGCGCCGCATGAAGCGCAATTTCAATATTCACGACCTGCGCATTTTCTACGCGGTGGTCATGACCGGATCGACCCGGCAGGCCGCGCAGTCCATGCACCTGACGCAGCCGGCGGTCAGCCACGCGATATCCCGCCTGGAAGGCGCGACCGGCGTGCAGCTGTTTGACCGGTCCCACAAGACCTTGCGTCCGACCGAGGCCGGACAGTACCTGTACAGCGAGGCCAAGTTCGTGCTGGACGAGCTGGTCCGCATCGACGAGGCCCTGCACAGCATCGAACAATTCGGCGGGCGCGGCCTGCGCATCGCGTCTTCGCCCGCGCTGGCGCTGGGCTACGCGCCCGACGCGGTGCGGCGCTATCTGGACGCCAACGGCACCCGGCCTTTTTCCATCGACATCGAATCATCCGTGCAGGCCATCAGCGCGGTCGAAACCATGCGCGCGGACTTCGGCCTGGGCGCGGTGGAGCGCGACAGCGCCCGCCTGGCGTTCACGCCGTTTCTGCGCGCCGACGTCATGGCCATCGCGCATCGCGACCACCCCTTGGCCGGGCGCGACACCATCGCGGCGGCCGATATACCGCCAGACACCTATGTGAAGCCCTTGTGGTCCGACTATGTAGTGGCCCAGGGCGACATCGCGGATACGCTGCTGCTTAGCTCGGGCATGCGGGCGCACATGTCGCTGCTGCCCGGCACGGTGCGGGCGGTCCGGGGCATCAGCCTGGTCAATGCGCTCTCCGCCTGGGACATCGTGGCGGCCTATCCCGATCTGGTCGCCCGGCCCCTGGCGTCGCGGCAGTGGTTCGATTTCTACCTCATCACCCGCAAGGAAGAGCGCGGGCAGGACCTGGCCGAGCGGCTGCTGGACGCCCTGCGCGCCACGGCTCAGGACCGCCGCCAGGGCGTCTATGCGCATACGGTCCAGTTGCTGGAGTAGACGCCGGTCCTACTCCGCCGGCGGCTGCCAGGGCAGCGATTGCAGGTCGCCGTCTATGCTGATCGCCTGCCCGCTGATCATCGCTCCGAACGGGCTGGCCAGGAACAAAGCCATGTTGGCGATGTCGGCGGCCCGCACGAACTGCCGCAGGCTGACGCCGGCCAGCTCCAGCCGGGTCTCTTCTTCCACGGTCAGGCCCATGTTCCGGGCACGCGCCTCGATCACGCGGTCGATCCGCGGCCCCGCCACCAGTCCGGGCAGCAGCGCGTTGACGCGGATGCCATGGCCGCCCAGTTCGACCGCGAGCGAACGCGTCAAGCCCACCACGCCCCATTTGGTCGCTGCGTAGGGCGTGCGCATGGGGATGCCCATGCGGCCCGCCACCGAACTGATGTTGATGATGCTGCCGCCGCCCGACGTACGCAGCGCCGGCAGCGCATGCCGCACCGTGTGGAATTGCGATGCCAGGTTGATGTCCAGCGTGGCGTCCAGTTCCTGCGGCTGGATGTCCGCGATCCCTGCCGTGGGGCCGGCGATGCCGGCGTTGTTGACCAGCACGTCCAGGCCGCCCAGCTGCGCCAGCGCTTCCTGCATATAGCGGTCGATCTCTTCGCGCCGGCTCACGTCGGCGCGCGACCAGGGGTGAGGGCAGGCCGCCAGCGCCTGCCCATCCACATCGCAGACGTGCACCTTGGCGCCGCGGTCCGCGAATGCGGCGGCGATTGCCGCGCCGATACCGGCGGCGCCCGCGGTCACGATGACGCGCTTGCCGGACAGATCCACGGGCAACGCGGAAATGTCCCCCGGAACAACGTTCTTCATAGTCATGCCAGATCCTTGTCGTTACGGCTCAGGGCTTCATCAAACGGCAGGTCGATTCCGCCGGCGAGGTATAGACCTGATCGCCCGGCACGCGGGCCACCAGCTTGTAGTAGTCCCAGGGCGCCTTCGACTCCGACGGGCTCTTCACCTGCATCAGGAACATGTCGTGCACCATCAGGCCGTCGGCGCGGATCTTTCCGTCCTTTACGAAGAAGTCGTTGACCGGATTCGCCTTCAGCCATTTCATGATGGTGTCGCCATCGGTGCTCTTGGTGGCTTCCACTGCCTTCAGATAGGTCGTGGCGGCGGAATAGTCGCCGGCTTGCAGCATCGACGGCTTTTTCTTCATGGTGGCTTCGAAGCGCGCGGCCCACTTGCGCGAGGCGTCGTCCTGGTCCCAGTACCAGGCCGTGGTCAGATACATGTTCTGCGCGGCTTGCAGTCCCAGCGCGTGCACGTCCGTAATCAATACCAGCAGGCCCGCGATCTTCATCTTGGGCGTCAGGCCGAATTCATTGGCTGCCTTGACGGCATTGCTGGTGTCGCTGGCCGAGTTCGCCAGCCCCAGCACCGATGCGCCGGATGCCTGCGCCTGCAGGATGAAGGAAGAGAAATCCGCCGCGTTCAGCGGGTGCCGGACCCGCCCCTTGACGTTGCCGCCGTCGGCCTGCACCACCGCTGAGGCATCGCGCTCCAGCGCGTGTCCGAAGGCGTGGTCCACCGTCAGGAAGTACCAGTCCTTGTTGCCTTCCTTCATCATCGCGCGGGCCGTGCCGCGCGCCAGCGAAACCGTGTCGTACACATAGTGCACGGTGTAGGGCGTGCATTGCGAATTCGTCAGCTCGGAGGCGCCCGCGCTCACCACGAAGAACGGCGTCTTCTTTTCTTCGGCCACTTTCGCCATCGCCAGCGCTGCCGCGGAATTGGCGCCCGCAATCAGCATGTTCACGCCCTTCTGGTCCAGCCATTCGCGCGCCCTGGACGAGGCGATGTCGGCCCGGTTCTGGTGGTCTGCCACCAGCACCTCGACCTTTTTCCCCGCCACCACGCCGCCCAGGTCCGCCACCGCCATTTTGATCGCCTCTGCTCCGCCCGGGCCGTCGGCATCCGCCGACAGGCCGGACATGTCGGTGATGAAGCCGATGCGGATCACGCCGTCGTCGGCCTGCGCCATGCCGGCCGTCCCCAACAGCGTCGCGAGCGCGGCTGCGCACAATGTCTTTTTCATGTCTGTCTCCCCACTGAATGGATCTGGTTCAGAACGCGACGTTGTCGCGGCCCTTCAATTGCAGCGTTTCGCGCGCCTCGTCGGGCGTGGCAATCTGTAGCGAAAGGTCTTCCAGGATGCGGCGGATGCGCCGCACCTGGTCCGCGTTCGAGTGCGCCAATTCTCCCGGCCCGTCCCAAAGCGAGTCCTCCAGGCCCACGCGCACGTTGCCGCCCAGGGTGGCCGCCATGGTCGCCAGCGGCGTCTGCTTGCGTCCGGCGGCCAGCACCGACCAGATGTAGTCGTCGCCGAACAGGCGGTCCGCGGTGCGCTTCATCATCATCACGTCTTCGGGATGCGTGCCGATGCCGCCGCGTATGCCGAACACGGACTGGATCAGGAAGGGCGGCTTGAGCAGCTTGCGGTCGACGAAATGCGCCGCCGTGTACAAGTGCCCGATGTCGTAGCACTCGATCTCGAAGCGTGTGCCGTTGTCGCCGCACGAGGTCAGGATGCGCTCGATGTCCTTGAAGGTGTTCTTGAAGATCAGGTCATTGCTGCCTTCGAGATACGGACGTTCCCAGGCGTGCTTGAACTCCTTGAATCGCTCCAGCAGTTCATACATGCCGAAGTTCATCGAACCCATGTTCAGCGAGGCCACCTCGGGCTTGAATTGCAGCGCGGGCGCCATGCGGTCGGCAAGCGGCAGCACGGGCGAGCCGCCCGTGGTGATGTTGATCACCACGTCCGAAGCGTTCTTGATGCGGGGCAGGAACTGCGCATACAGCGCGGGGTCCTGGGTAGGCTGCCCGGTATCGGGCTGGCGCGCATGCAGATGCACGATGGCGGCGCCGGCCTTGGCCGCATCCAACGCGGACTGCGCGATCTCATCGGGCGTGACGGGCAGATGGGGCGACATCGACGGCGTATGGACCGATCCGGTGATGGCGCAGGTAATGATGACCTTGTTCCTGGACTTTTTCATGGGCCTCGGGCTGCGCGCTTGCGCATGCGTTCTTGATGGTTTTCATGGCCCCGGTTGTCTCCTCCGGGTGTGGGCCATTCTGTCCCACGCCCGCGGCCCGTGTCACCTGAACAGAAATAATCAATTGATAGGATTTCCGGTGCTGCGGTGCAGCGACGCTGGGCGCCAGCGCTGCGCGCGGGCCCTGACAGGACTACAATTTGCCTATGCCGGAACGCCCGTTCCGACGGCCATCCGATCACGCAGAAGCCGCCTCCCATGCTTGATATCCAGACCCTCCGCCCGCTGCGGGCCATGCAGCCCGGGCGCGGCCAGATCCGCCTGATGCAGGTGCCGGCATGAGCTACGTCCTGGCAGTGGATCTGGGTGGCACGCGCTTTCGCGCCGCGTTGGTGGACGATCGCGGCGGCATCGCGCATTCGTGTTTCATCGAAAGTCCGGCGCGTGCCAGCCCCGCCGCTCATCCTGGCTGGGACGAGATCGACGCCGATGCCTGGTGGAACGGGCTGCAAGCCCTGACCGATGCGCTGGCGGCGCAGGCGGACGCCGCTTTCAGTGCGGTAGAGGCCATCGCGATCTGCGGCGTCACGCGCACGCAGGTCTTCATCGATGCGCACGGCGCTGCCATCCGGCCGGCGATCACCTGGCGCGATACGCGCGCGGCGGCGGACGTGGGCGCGTGGCTCGCGTCCATGCCGTCCTCCCATCCCGAGCATGGACAGATCAACGCCTTCCATCCCTGGGCGCGCGTGGCCTGGCTGTTGCACGCCGAGCCAGAGCACGCGGCGCGGGTGCGGCTGGTGCTGGAACCCAAGGATTATCTGAATTTCCGCCTGACCGGACGCACCGTGAGCGACACCGTGTCGATGGCGCGCCTGGCGGCGGCCGCCACGGCCGGACCGGACTGCGCCGACCTGCTGACGGCGGTGGGGGCCAATCCGGCCTGGGTACCGCGTCTGCTCGATCCGCTGGAGGTCGTAGGCGTCGTGCAAAAGGGTCTATCGGGCGCGTTGGCGCGTCTGTCGGGACGTCCTGTCGTGGCTTGCGCCAACGACACCTGGGCGGCCGTGGCCGGCCTGGGCGCACTGCGGCCGGGTTACGCCTACAACATCTCCGGCACCACCGAAGTTTTCGGCGCCGTGGGCGCCGAGCCGGTGCAGGCGCAAGGCCTGATGACGGTGGACTGGGGCGGCGGACATCATCAGATTGGCGGGCCAGGCCAGAATGGCGCGGATACGGTGGCGTGGCTCTTGCCGCTGCTGGGCCGCCTGGGCGACGAAGGCATGGCCGGGGTGGGCGAGGCCATGGACGCCTTGCTCGATGCGCCGCGCGATCCGCAACCGGCGCTGTTCCTGCCCTATCTGCAAGGCGAACGGGTGCCGTATTGGGATCCACACCTGCGCGGCGCCTTCCTGGGCTTGAACCGTCGCCACGGCCCTGGCGACTTGGCCTGGGCCGTGCTGGAAGGCGTGGCCTTTCTCAACCGCATCGTGCTGGAGCGCGCCGAAAGCGCGCTGGGCAGTCCCGTGGAAGAAATCCGCTTTGGCGGCGGCGCGGCGTCCAATGCCCAGTGGTGCCAGGTCAAGGCCGATATCTGCGAACGCGCTCTGGTGGTCGGCCAGGCCGAACAGCCCGGCGTGCTGGGCGCGGCGGTCGCCGCCTGGACGGGCCTGGGACGCTACGGCAGCTTCGCATCCGCCCAGGACGCGCTGGTGCGCGTGGCGCAACGCTATGAACCCCAGGCCGAGCGGGCGCACGCCTATCGCCGCATGTACCGTCAGTTCCGCGCCGCGGAAGCCGCGCTGGCGCCAGTATCGCGCGCGCTGGCCGGCATCGACATGGGCTGATGGCCCAGGTATAAACTACCTCGCCATCAGCGGGGCGCAGCGACGCGCCCACATAACAAGCAAAACGCAGTAAGGGTTGAGTCGATGCGCGGCATCCTGGAAAAGTACGGCACGGCAATCGCGGGATTGGTCCTGGTGGTTTTCTTCGCGTTGGCAGCCCCGAATTTCGCGGCGCCCAATAATCTTCTGAACATCGCCAAGGAAACCAGCTTCCTGGCCATCATCGCCATCGGCTTCACGCTGGCGCTGGTCACGGCCGAACTGGACCTGTCGGTGGCCGACGTCGCCAGCCTCGCGGCGGTCGTCACGGGCGCCCTGGTGCATACCGGCCAGCCGGTGCTCCTGGCCATAGGCGCGGGCCTCGGCGTAGGCCTGCTGTGCGGCCTGGTGAACGGCATCGCCGTCACGCGGCTGCGCGTGCCCTCGCTGATCGCGACGCTGGGCATGGCAGCCATGGCGCGCGGTTTCGCCTTCATGCTGACCGATGGCGTGTCCTATGTGGGCCGCTGGCCCGCGGCATTCACCGACCTGGCGCGCGGCAAGCCCTTCGGCATTCCTGCCCTGGTGCTGTGGATGCTGGGCGCCGTGCTGCTGGCGTTCTTCCTGGTGAAATGGACCCGCACCGGGGCCCGCATGACCGCCACCGGCGAGGCCGGCGAATCCGCGCGGCTGGCCGGCATCAACATACGTGCCATGAAAAGCATAGGCCTGGCGCTTTCCGGCCTGTGCGCGGGGCTGGCGGCCGTGCTGCTCACGTCCAGCCTGTCTTCGGCCGCGCCCAATATGGCCGGCGACTACTTCCTGTACGCCATCGCCGCGGTGCTGCTGGGCATGACCATGTTCAACCCCGGCCATGCCAACATACCCGGCACGCTGGTCGCCGCGCTGATCCTCAAGGTGCTGGGCAACGGCCTGGTCCTCATGGGTGCGCCGTATTACGTGCAGGACATCGTTCTGGGCTTCATCATCATCGCGTCCGTCGCGGTGTCATCGGCCGTGCTGAAGAAAGCGGCCTTCAAATTCTGATCGGAAGGGGAAGAGAACCATGCGTAAATCCTTGATGCGCAATCTGCTGTTGGCCGTGTTTTCGGTGCCGGCCCTGGCCGTGGGCGCGGCGGCGCACGCCTTCGACGTGGGCATCGTCGCGTTCCAGATGTCTTCGGAAACCCACGCGCGCGTCGCCAACGCCGCTGCCGAAGCCGCCCGCTCCAAGGGCTGGACCGTAACCCAGCTGAACGCCGAAGGCTCGCTGCCCAAGCTGGCCGAACAGCTCGACACCCTGGTCAACAAGAAGGTCGACGCCATCGTCATCGCCATGGGCAAGCCCGTGGAGACCGACGCGCAGCTGCAGGCCGCCAAGGAGAAGGGCATACCCGTCGTCGGCGTGATGTCCGGCGCCAGCCCCCACATGCTGTTCGACGTCGAGGTCAACGAATACGCCACTGGCGCCCAGTCCGTCCTCTACATGCTGGGCAAGATGGGCTACCAGGGCAACATTCTGTCCGCCCGCTTCGACGGCAACTCCGGCACCCGCATCCGCGGCAAGATGCTGGACGCCGTCCTGACCGAGAACACCGCCGTCAAGGACCTGGCCAAGTTCAGCATGGCCCGCACCCAGAGCTGGCGCGACGATGTGCGCAACGGCATGCAGGCGCTGCTGCTGCGCCATCAGGGCCAGTTCAAGGGTATCTGGGCCTCGTTCGACGGCCAGGCCTATGTCATCGACGATCTGCTGCAGGCCCAGGGCATGAAAAAGGGCGACATCACGCTCGTGTCCGTCGACGGCAGCCCGGAGACCTACCGCCGCATCGCCGATCCCAACAGTCTCATCACAGCGACCATGATGATTCCCTTCGAGCAGATGGGCACCAAGGCCATCTACGCCATCGACCGGATCGTCGTAAAGAAGGAACCCAGGGAAAGCATCGCCGCCGGGCCCTACCTCTTCATGGACTCCGTCCTGGTCGACGCCAGCAATGTCCAGAAATTCCTGCAACCCGCCAAGTAAGAGCCAAGAGCCATGACCGCCGCGTTGTCGCTACGCCAGATCAAGAAGTCGTATGGCGCCGTCGAAGCCCTGAGGGGCGTGGACCTGGACGTGCCCCAGGGCAAGGTCATGGCCATCTGCGGAGACAACGGCGCGGGCAAGTCCACGCTCATCCGCATCATCTCAGGCGCGCAGGAACCCAGCGCCGGCGCGATGAGCCTGAACGGGCAGCAGGTCGCGTTCGGATCGCCCCACGACGCCCTGGTGCAAGGCATCGCCACCATCTACCAGGATCTGGCGCTGGCTCCGCGCTTGTCGATCTGGGAAAACATCTTCATGGGCGCCGAACTGGTGCGGCGCGTGGGGCCGCTCAGCATCCTGGATAAACGCCGCATGGCCGAGGATGCGCGCGGCTACCTGCAACGCCTGTCCGTGCCCATCGATGACATGGACCGGCCCGTGGAGCGCATGTCCGGCGGCCAGCGCCAGGCCGTCGCCATCGCCCGCGCCCTGCGCTGGGACGCCCGCGTCGTCATCATGGATGAACCCACCGCCGCGCTGGGCGTCAAGGAAACGGCGCTGGTGCTGAACCTGGTGCGCAAGCTGCGCGAAGAGGGCCGCACTGTGATCCTCATCAGCCACAACATGGCCGACGTGGTGGCGCTGGCGGACAGGGTGGCGATCCTGAAGAGCGGAACCAAGGTCATCGAGCGCGACGTGGCCGGGCTGGATGCGGACGCGTTGGCGCATATGGTGATGACGGGCAAAGAGTAAGGCCGCGCTTGGCCCCAGCGGCCATGCGAATGAAAAAGGCCGCCGCCAGCGATAGACCCGGCGGCGGCCTTTTTTTCATGTGGCGGCAGAGTCAGACCGGCGCTTCATCCGCGTTATAGCTGAACAGCCATTCATAGCGTTCACGCACGCGCGTTTCGTTCCACTCGCGATCCACGTAGTCGGCGGCGCCTTGCGCGTGTGCCAGTGCCGGATTGTGGAAGCGCCGAGCGTTCTCGGCCGAACCGCGCACCACGCGAGATGCCCGTTCCACGCGCGCCGCTTCGTAGCGTTTGAATGCCTGGGGAACATCGTCCGGCTGCGCCTCCAATGCGCGCGCCAGTACATAGCCGTCCTCGATCGCCATTGCCGCGCCCGAGGCCAGCATGGGCAGCGTCGGATGGCAGGCGTCTCCCAGCAGGGTCACGCGGCCCTGCGACCACTCAGGCAGCGGTTCGCGCAGCATCAGCGCCCATTTGTAGGGTTCGTCCAGCGCCTGGATCAGTGTCTGCACATCCTCATGCCAGCCCGCGAAATCCCGCGCGCATTCCGCTACGCTACCGCGCTCGGTCCAGGACTCCACCTGCCAATCGTCGCGCTCCAGGATGCCCACGAAGTTCACCAGTTTTCCCTGCCGCAGCGGATAGTGGATGACGTGGGCGCCCGGGCCTACCCAGTTGCAGGCATAGGGCTCGCGCAGATGCGCGGGCAACTTTTCGGCCGGGATCACGCCGCGCCAGGCGACGGTGCCAGAAAACGCCGCGGCGTCCGCGCCGAACAGCGCGGCGCGCACGCGCGAGTGCACGCCGTCGGCGCCGATGAGCGCCGCGCCTTCGATTTTTTCGCCCGACTCCAGTACGGCGGTGACGCCTGTGTCGTCCTGCGTGAACCTGGTGACCTTGGCGCCCAGGGTGATGGCCCGCGGGTCATTGGCCTGCACCGCCTGCGCCAGAATCCGGTGCAGGTCGGCGCGATAGATCGTCAGGTACGGATAACCATAGCGGGCCACGGATTCCGCACCCAGGTCGAACAGCGGCCAGGTTCGCCCGCTGGACCACAAGCGGATACGCTTTCCGGCCGTCGGGCGTGCGACCTCCGTCAGGGCGTGTTCCAGACCCAGTTGATACAGCACGCGGTTGGCGTTGGCGCTGAGCTGGATGCCCGCGCCGACTTCGCGCAGCTCCTGTGCCTGTTCCAGCACGCGCACGCGCAAGCCGCGCCGCTGCAGGGCCAGCGCGGCGGTCAGGCCGCCCAGGCCGGCGCCGGCGATGAGATATAGGGGGGAGGCGTTGTGAGACATATGTTGCGGGGGTGTGGGTTAGTCAGGCTTGATGCCGGCTTGCTTGACGACCTGGGTCCATTTGTCCAGGTCCGTGCGGATCGATTGCGCGAATTGCTCCGGCGTATCGCCCACAGGCTCCAGGCCCAGGTCGGCCAGCTGGCGCTTGACCTCGGGATCGCGCGCTGCGGCGGCCAGCGCCTTGGTCAGGCGCTCGATCACCGGCTGCGGCGTGTGGGCGGGCGCCATGAGACCGAACCAGGAATAGGCTTCGAAAGGTTTGCCCAGCACTTCAGCCACGGTGGGAACGTTGGGCAGTTGCGGGTAGCGCTGCGCGCCGGTAACGGCATAGGCGCGCAGCTTCTGCGCCGCGATCTGCGGATACAGCAGAGTCACCGTGTCGAACAACAGATCAACTTGGCCCCCAAGCACGTCGCTGAGCGCCGGCGCGCCGCCGCGGTAAGGAATGTGCAGAATGTCCACGTTCGCGCTGCGATCGAACAGTTCGGCCGTGAGATGGCCGACCGAACCCGTGCCGGCCGAGGCCACCGTCAGCGGCTGGCGCCGAGCAAGGTCGAGCAGCGCCTTGAGGTCAGCACTGGGCAGGGCGGGGCGGCTCACCAGGATTAGCGGGCCGCGCACCGCCATGCCGATGGGGGTGAAGGAGGCGTTGGGGTCATAGTCGAGCTTGGGATAGAGCGCGGGCGCCACCACCATGCTGCTGGTGCCGCCCCATAGCAGCGTGTAGCCGTCAGGCTGTTCGCGCGTTACCGACGTGGTGCCCACCGAGCCGCCCGCGCCTGCACGGTTCTCCACGATGACCGGTTGGCCCAGCTGTTCGGCCATGGTCTTGCTGAAGAGGCGCGCGCTCGTGTCGGTCGGGCCACCGGGCGGAAATGGCACCACTAGCCTGATCGGCTTCTCGGGGAAGTCCGCAGCCTGGACGGCGGGCGCCGGCGCAAGGGCCGCGCACGCGATGGCGAATGCCGAGGCAATTCGCAGGGGGAATCGGAACATGCTTGTCTCCTGTAGGCGCATTTGCGCTTTTGTTCTGGGCCCATCCGGACGGAAGGCAGCGCATTTCGCAATTGCAACGCAAACGGATAAACAAGTAAAACTGCGTTATCTTGTCTATTAACAAAGAAGTTTTATTAATTATCTGGTAGTACACGCGTGAATTTCTCCCTGCGCCAACTGCGCGGCTTCCTTGCCGTAGCCGAACATGCCAGCTTCACCAAGGCCGCGGCCCAACTGCACCTGACGCAGGCCGGCCTGAGCGCCATGGTGCGCGAATTCGAACAGAGCATAGGCAGCCGCCTGTTCGAACGCAGCACCCGCGCCGTGTTGCTCACCGATGCGGGACGAACGCTCCTGCCCGTCGCCCAGCGCATGGTCGATGAACTGGGCGGCACGCTGAGTCAACTGGCCGCCGCCAGTACGCCGCAGGCGCGCGTGCTGCGCGTGGGCGTCACCCCGCTCATCGCCAGCAGCATCCTGCCGCAGGTGCTGCGCGCCTGCTCGGCAGCACAGCCGGAATGGCGTGTCGAAGTGGCCGACATGGACCGCAGCCTGATCCAACAGGGTGTCGAAGACGGAACCCTGGACGCCGGTTTCGGCGCCTTCTTCCAGAAGGCGGCTGGCCTGCGCCGCCGCGGGTTGTTCCCCGCCGAACTGGTGCTGGCGCAATCGGCCGAACATGCCGCCCGGACCCGCCGCGCTCCCTTGCCCTGGCAGCGGCTCGATCCCGCCAGTCTCATCGTGCTGCCTTCCAGCAACCCCATCCAGCAACTGATAGACCGGCACGTTCCTCGCATGCCCGATGTCGCGAACCTCCCGCCGCGCCGCGTCTACAGCCACCTGGAAACTATCCTGGCCATGGTCGAGTCCGGGCTGGGCCAAGCCGTCGTACCCTCGTTTGCCGCCTTGACCGGCACGCGCTGGCGCGTGCAGCTCCGGGCCCTTACGCCCCGCGTCGCGCTGGACTACGCCATCGTCACCCGCAGTGGCCGCCGTGACAGCGCCGGATTGACCGCGTTCGTGGACTGCCTGAGAGCGGCGGCCCAGATGCGCGAGCCATAAAGAAAGCCGCCGCCAGTTGCCTGGCGGCGGCTTTCTTTGAGACTGCTGCTGGACTTAGTCCTTGCGGCTGGTCACTTCAACCAGGTGGTAGCCGAACTGGGTCTTCACCGGACCCTGGACCTCGCCGACCGGGGCGCTGAACACCACGGTGTCGAATTCCTTGACCATCTGGCCCGGACCGAACGTACCCAGGTTGCCGCCGTCGCGCGAGGACGGGCAGCTGGAGTTTTCCTTGGCCAGCTGAGCGAAGTCGGCGCCGTTCTCGATGGCGGTCTTCAGTTCGTTGGCCTTGGCTTCGGTGGAGACGAGGATGTGGCGGGCGGAGGCTTGTGCCATTTGGGGCTCCTTGCGGACTTGAATTGGGGAGGGGGAGAGTAACGCATTCAGCGGACTGGCGCTGGCTAGGCTAGGGTAACTCGCGGATGATGAACCACTGACGACTGTTGTGTATCCCTTCAATACAAGACGTCCGGGGGCCAGCGTTCCGGAAATTTTGTCACATATCGATCGGCCACTTTGGCCTAGGAATATGCTTATACGGCAGGTTCCTCTGGTCCAGCGTCGCCGACCCCGGCGCATCCGCAAAGATCACATGCCGCGCTACTTTCGAGAACGACGCCTGGAAATGCTGCGCCGATTTCACCACGATCAGCGCCTTCTCCTCCAGCCGGCACCCCAACTGCGTGAACACATCGATATCCATGGCCTGGGCCCGCACCGTGATCAGCACGATCTCGATACCATCTGCTTCGACCAGGGCGGAATTCCCCACGACAGCCGGCGATCCGGACAAGCCCGTCATGACCATGTCCGGCGTCAGCGCCTTGACCGTACACATCAAGTCCAGCGGTTCCCCTGACAGGGGGCTGATCTTGCCCCCGATGCGCAAGGGCAAGCGCGCGCCGACGCCAGCGCTGAAAGCGATGCGGACGGCGATGGGATCCCACATGGGGCCTATCGCCGCATTGCGCACGCCCCGTTCCAGCAGGCGGCGCAGCAGGAAGGTGGAGTCGCCCGCACCCCCGCCGCCGGGATTGTCAGCGGCATCGGCAATGACGACAGGCGTTGCGCCATATGCCAGAGCCTGGTCGATGGCTTCGTCCGGTTTGGGGTAGATGGGCGTCAACACTTCGCGCATGCCTATGAGCTCGTCAGCCAGGCGCCGCGCAAGCTGCTGGGCGGCCTGGGCGTTGCCGTCGGCATAGACCAGCAGCTTGGTCCCCATGTCGGGCACGTCGCCCCAGGCGAAGCTGTGCACCACGGAAATGGAGAGTATGCCGTTGCTGCCTTCCAGCGCGCTGATGCGGCCGATATAGCTGCGCGCCGGTTCCTGTGGCGTGCGGATGGTGACGACCATCTCGCAGTCGGCCACGGCGGCAACCGGGGCGATGCGCCGATCGACGATTGCCGCGCAGAAGTCCACCAGTTCCAGCGCGCGTTCGCGGATGTCGGTGTGGGGATATTCCTTGTAGGCGACCAGCATGTCGGCGTTGGCGACCATGGCGTCCGACAGATGGCAATGCGGATCCAGCTCCGCGCCGACGACGACCTCGGGGCCGACGATGCCGCGGACGCGCGCCAGCAGATCGCCTTCGCAGTCTTCGTAGCCGTCGGCCACCATGGCTCCATGCAGGCCCAGCACCACCATGTCGACGGGCAAGGCCTGTCGCAGGTCGCGCAGCAGTTCATCGCGCAAAGTCTCGTAGGCATGGCGCGTGGTAATGCCGCCGGGTTGGGCGCCGGCGGCCATGCCTTCGATCACGGTCCAGCCGTGTTGCGCGCCACGCTGGCGCGCTGCCCACAGAGGTCCGCTGAAGATGGTCATCTCGGGAGGATGGGTGCCTGCGGGGTAGTAGCCCCGGTCGGCAAAATCATCCAGCGAGGTGGGCAGCGGAGCGAACGTATTGGTCTCCGTGGACAGCGAACCGGTGAAAACGCGCATGGTACGAGTGCTTAGTCCGCGGTGGCGCCAGAGGCCTTGACGACGTCGGCGTACTTGGCGATTTCGGAAGCGACGTGCTGGCGCAGTTCTTCCGTCGTGCCGCCGCCGGGCGTGGCGACCATGCCGGCGAGCTTCTCCTGGATTTCCTTCTCTGCCAGGATCGCGTTGACTTCCTTGTTCAGCTTTTCCACGATGCCGGCGGGCGTGCCGGCAGGCGTGAACAGCGCGTACCAGGACGTCATCTCGTAACCCTTGACGGTGGCGTCGATGGTGGGGATCTCGGGCGCAAAGGGCTGGACGGTAGCGCTGGTGACGCCCAGTGCGCGCAGCTTGCCGCCCTGGATGAGCTGCATGACCGAAGGCGCGGTGTCGAACATCACCTGGATGCGGCCGGCCATCAGGTCGGTGAGGGCGGGCGCACTGCCCTTGTACTGCACGTGTTCCATTTCCACGCCCGTCATCATCTTGAACAGTTCAGCCGACAGGCGGGTCGACGAGCCTGCGCCGGACGAGGCGAAGAAAATGTTCTTGGGGTTGGCCTTGGCGTAGGTGATGAACTCCTGCACCGTCTTGGCCGGCACGGTGTTGTTCACCACCATGATGTTGGGAAAGCGCGTCAGCAGCGCCACCGGCGCGAAGTCCTTCTGGAAGTCGAAGGACAGTTCCTTGTACAGCGACACGTTGATGGTGCTGGCGTTCGAGCCCAGCAGGATGGTGTAGCCGTCGTTGGGCGAGCGCGCCACGGTCGCGGCGGCGATGTTGCTGGCGGCGCCGGGACGGTTCTCGACCACGAAGGTCTGGCCCAGCTTGTCCGACAGGCGGCCGGCGATCAGCCGCGCCACGGCGTCGGACGAGCCGCCCGGCGCGTAGCCGACCACGACCTTGACGGGCTTGCTCGGGTAGGCAGCTTCCGGCGAGGCGAAAGCGGCCTGTTGACTGAATACGCTCAGGGTTGCGGCAGCGAGGATCGAAGCGAAGAGTTTCATGCTTAAAGGCTCGAAATGGGCGTTACCTCGCATTGCCGCCGCCGCTGGCTTCCAGCTTGCGGCTCGCAACCGAGCGGATTTGAAAGTACGCGCATTATTCGCAATCGCAGGCCTGTAAATCAATGTAAGCTGCGAGGGATTTTGTTGCCAAAAAGGCAACGATTTAGAGAAATCGTAGAAAAAGGGGACAAGCATGGACGGAGGACTGAGCGCGCGGCGCCTGCAATACTTCTTCGAGGCGGTGACGACCGGATCGGTGCGCGGCGCCGCCGAGCGCCTGGGGGTGGAGCCTTCCATCGTCAGCCGTCAGATCCAGTTGCTGGAGACGGAGCTGGGCGTGGCGCTGCTGGAGCGCAAGGGCCGGGGCATCGTGCCCACCGACATGGCCTCGATTGTGATGGACCACTGCCGCGACCGGCAGGCCAGCGAGCAGGCCTTGCGGGCCCGGCTGGACGAGGTCAATGGTTTGCAACGCGGCGATATCCAGATCGTCACCAGCGAGGGCTTCGTCGATATCCTGATGAGCGGCGTGGTGGATGAATTCTGCCGGCAGCATCCTGGCGTGCGGGTTTCGCTGAAAGTGGCCGGCGCTTCCGACGCGGTGCGCGCCGTGGTGCACGACGACGCCCATATTGGCGTGGTGTTCGGCGCGCCGGCGGACCCCGGCATACGCGTGGTTCACACGCGCAACCATCCGTTGTGCGTGATCGCGTGGCCGGATCATCCGCTGGCGCGGCAGCGCAAGCGGCCGACGCTGAAGGACGTGGCGCGCTATCCGATTGCGCTGATGGGGCCGGGCTTCGGCTTGCGCCAGCTGATCGAGATGGCGGAACTATCGGAGAACATCGTGCTGTCGCCCAGCTTCATCGCCAACTCGGTGGTGACCTTGAAGCGCTATGTGGAGAGCCGCCTGGGGCTGACCTTCACGTCGGCGAACTCGGTGGTGAAGGAGGTGGCTCGGGGTGAGTTGGTGGCGCTGCGCACCACCAATCCCATCTTCGAGGCGGCGCAGACGCGGCTGATCGTGCGGGCGAATCGGCCGTTGACCAGCGCGGCTAGAGGCATGCTGGAAAGAATCCAGGCATCGCCGCTGTTCCACGGCGCGAAGCCGTAGCGGGCGATGCCTGGCGTGGTCCTGCTGTGACTTTAACGCACCGGCCAGCCGTACATCAGCCCGCCATCGCGGTACGAAGCGTTCAGGCCGCGCGGCAGCTTCAGCGGGCTGCTGGGGCCGAGGTTCTTCTCGAAGCTCTCGCCGTAGTTGCCGATGTTCTTGATGATGTTGTAGGCCCACTTGTCGTCCACGCCCAGGTTCTTGCCCATGCCCGGCGTCACGCCCAGGAGGCGCTGCACGTTGGGGTTGGTGCTCTTGAGCATTTCGTCGACGTTCTTGGACGTGATGCCGTATTCCTCGGCTTCCAGCATGGCGAACATGGTCCAGCGCACGACGTTGAACCATTGTTCGTCGCCTTGGCGGACCATGGGGCCCAGCGGCTCCTTGGAGAAGTTCTCCGGCAGGATGTCGTACTTTTCCGGGTTCTCCAGGTTGCTGCGCGCCGCGGCCAGCTGCGACTTGTCGCCGGTGAAGGCATCGCAACGGCCCACCGCGAAGGCGCGGATGATTTCGTCCAGGCGTTCGACGACCACGGGCTTGAAGACGATGTTCTGCGAGCGGAACCAGTCGGCCAGGTTCAGTTCGGTGGTGGTGCCGGGCTGCACGCAGACCGTGGCGCCGTCCAGCTCCTTGGCGCTTTTCACGTTCAGGGACTTGTTCACCATGATGCCCTGGCTGTCGTAGTAGTTCACGCCCACGCCGATCAGGCCCAGCGTGGTGTCGCGCGTCAGCGAGAGCGTGGTGTTGCGGGGCAGCACGTCGACTTCGCCGGACTGCAGGGCGGTGAAGCGTTGCAGCGCGCTGACCGCCATGATCTTGGCCTTGGAGGCGTCGCCAAACATCGTGATGGCCAGTGCGCGGCACAGGTCCACGTCCAGGCCGATCCAGCCGCCCTTGCTGTCGTTCACCGAGAAGCCGGCGACGCCGGTGGACACGCCGCATTGGACGAAGCCCTTGTTCTTGACCGCCTCGAAAGTCGCGCCGGCGTGGGCGGTCAAGGACGAAATGAGTAAGGCGGTGCCTGCCGCGGCCAGTTTGAGTGCTTTCATGGGTGTCTCCGCGCCATCCGGCGCATTTGTAGCGATCAGCCGAAGGCTGAGGTGCGGCGAATGGTAGCCAGCGGGCCGGGGCGGGAGTATCAGGGAATTCCCGTTAAATCCATGAGGCGGAATTTACGCGTCGCGAGCCGCCGGGAATAGCGCGGCATGCACGGCTTCAGGAGTGAAAGGCGCTTCGTAGAAGCGCAGCCCCGTCGCGTCGAAGAGCGCATTGGCAATCGCCGCGGGGCCGGGAACCGACGCGGATTCGCCGGCGCCCATGGGCGGCTCGTCCTGGCGCGGCATCAACAGCACGTCGATGGCAGGCAGGTTCTTGAAGCCGATGATGGGGTATCCGCCCCATTCCCGGCAGGCCACGCCGGCGTCGTCGAAAACGACCTTCTCCAACAGGCTGCGGCTTAGCGTCTGATTGACGTTGCCATGGATCTGGTGGCGGACGCCGTCGGGATTGACGACCATGCCGGTATCCTGGCCGACGACGATGCGCTCGACCTCGATGCGCCCGCTTGCCGGATCCACGCTCAGGTCGATGACCCATGCGGCCCAGGCGGCGCCGAAACCGGGGAACTTGCTATGCACGTAGCGCGCATAGGCGACGCCCCGGCCATGCAAGCGGCCATCGGCGCCGGGGCGGCCCCGGCTGCCTGGCGTCATCGGGCACCACTGCGCGCGGGCGGCCGTGGCTTGCAGCAACGCGATGGCGCGCGGATCCTCCAGATGGCGCAGTCGGTATTCGACAGGATCAGCGCCGGCCGCGTGCGCCAGTTCGTCGATCATGCACTCATGGGCAAAGGAGTTGGGCAGGGCCGACACCCCGCGCAACCACGATGCGCGTACCAGCGGCGCCATGTCGTGGCAGACGATGCGCCGGTTGGGATAACGATAGGGCGGCGCGGCCGTGCGGTCGCCCATTTCGAGCGTGCGAGGTTCGGCGGGAATGGCGCCAGTCAGCAGCAGGGCTAGCAATGGCGCGTCGTTGGAGGGGTAGCGGACGCCGAAGTCATAGGCCAGCAGTTCGCCGTCGGCATCGATCGCGGCGCTCACGTCCATCAATTGGCCTGTGCCCTTGGGTTCCCACTGATGCTCCTGTTCGCGCGTGAGCTGTACGCGGACCGGGGCGCCGACGGCGATCGACAGCAGCGCTGCGTCGGCGCAGACGTCGTCCGCGCAGTTGCGGCCATAGCAGCCCGCGGCCTCCAGGCGGATCAGGTCTATCCGATCCTCGCCCAGCTTGAGCAAGCGGTTCAAGTCGGCGCGCAGCATGTGGGGATTCTGCGTGCCGGTCCAGACCGTCAGGCGGCCGCCGCTGAAGTCGGCGACAGCGCAAGACGGGCCGATGGAGGCATGCATTTGATAGGGCCAGACATAGCTGCGGCGCAGATGCGTGGCGGCGCGGGCGCAGGCCGTATCGATGTTGCCTTCCTCGATCAGCGGCCGGGCGGTCGATGGATTGGCGCGGATGGCTTGCTCGAGATCATCCAGGCGCGGCGCGGGCGGAACAGGCTTCCAGCGTACTTTCAGCGCACGCATGGCGGCGATCGCCTGTTCCTCGCGATCCGCGACCACGCCGATGAAATCGCCCTGCGCCACCACCTGGACGTTGCCCGGCAGGTGGGCGACGGAGTCGCGGTCCAGATCGGCCAGGCAACGGCCGATGAAGCTGCCGGCGTCGCGCCCCGGATGGGGAGGGCGGATCACGCGGCCATGGCGCATGCCGGGCACGCGCACGTCGTGCACGAAGCTGAGTTCGCCGGTGGCCTTGGCGGGAATGTCGACGCGGGCGACGCCCTGTCCCACGATCTTGTATTCGTGGGCGGGCTTGAGGCGGACCTCCTGGTCAGGGGGCGCCAGGAGCAGCCGTATGTGCTGGCCGCGCAGCAGCTGTCCATAGTGCAGCTGCCGCGGGTCGTTGGCGTCGGCGGGCCGGATGACGCCCTCGCGCACCCGCAAGGCATCGCGCGGGATGTCCCATTGCCGAGCCGCGAGCATCAGCAGATGTTCGCGGGCCTGGGCCGCGGCGCGTCGCAGCGGTACCGCCGATATCTGGATGCTGGCGCTGGCGATGGTGGGCCCCTGGTTCGGAGCGGCATTGGTGTGCCCCAGCACCATCTCCAGGCGCGACAAGGGAACCTCGAGTTCTTCCGCGACGATCTGGGCCAGCGAAGTGCGGATGCCGGTGCCCAGGTCCACGTGGCCGTTGAAGGCGAGCACGCGCCAGCCGGCGGACGCGGTGTCCTGGGATGGCTGGCCGCTGTCGCCCAGCAACGCAATGAAGATCTCCGGCGTAGCCTGGACATAGTCCGACGCGACACCGGGCTGGCCGGGCGCGGGGCGCGGCGGGGCCGTGGGTTCGCGCACGACCAGCAAGGCGTCGGTATGGGCGAGCAGCGCGCCAGGCATTTCTTCAGGTTGAGGCAGGTTCATGGGGCTGACAGAGTCCGGGCCGGTGGATGATTATGCCGGCATTACCGGACGCCATGGGCAGGGCCGCCGTTCATGGCCGCGTGTCGGTTATCGCCTGGTCCATGGGCATGACGGCGGCGTACTTCTGCGCCATGTCGAACAGGTTGGCCTCGTGCGGCCCCAGCGCGCGGTCGCCGCAGCAATCGGACACGACCAGCGGCCGGAACCCCGCCTGCATGGCGTCCACCACGCTGGCTCGCACGCAGCCGCTGGTGACGCAGCCCGCAACCAGCAGGGTCTGAACGCCGCGCTGCGCCAGCCATGGCGCCAGCATGGTGCCGAAGAAGGCGGACGGGGTGCTCTTGCGCACCACATACTCGCCGGCGGCAGGGGCCAGTTCCGGCACGATGGCGCTGTTGTGGCTGTGTTCTTTCAGCGCCAGCATGGCCGGTACCTTCAGGCAGAAGATATTGCTGTCGGCATCGTCGTCCGAGAACACGATGCGGCTGTGCGCTACCGGCCAGCCTTGCGCGCGGGCGTGGGCCAACAGATGGCGCGTCTGCGAGATGGCTTCGGGGATGTTGCCGCCGCCCAGAACGGCCGGGTCGGCGAAGCCGTTGACGAAGTCGATGATCAGCAGCCCATAGGGGGCTTTGAGCGGCAGCGGAGTGCCGAAACCCTGCCGCGCATAAGCGGAGATGTCGCCGGCTGTGTCATCGATGCGGGCGGGTTGCTGGGGCGCGTTCATTTGAGCTCTCCACGGCGCGCAGCGCGGGCCAGTCCCGGTGCATCCTGCACGACTCCGTTAATTACGACTGGCTGGCCGTCCAGGGCGACGCTGCAGCGGCGCATCGGGATGTCGATGTGGCAGGCGGTAGTACGGCTGCCGCCAGCTTCGTTGTTGGGGCCCATGGACCACAGGAAATTGCCTTCGAAGGCGCGGGCGTCCATGCCGATATGGGCTTCCTTGTTGTAGTGGGCCAGCATGGACCATTGGGCGCGCGGCTGCAGGCCCCAGCCTATGTGGGATACGGCATAGGCCTCGGGATCTTCATACGCGGCCATGTATTCCTTGAGAATGTCGGCCTGCAGCCCGCCATTGATGCGGGTGACGTAGCCGTTTTCGACCACGAGCTCGATCGGATCGGTCACGTAATCCTTCATAGGCAGCAGGATGTCTCCGCGATCCAGTACTACGCGGCCTTGGCTATGGCCCTCGTTGGGCCAGGTCAGCACGAAGCCGCTGGGCCAATGATCCCAACGGCCGGGCTGGTCCACGAAACCATATTCGGAAATGGCGGGGAAGTCGCCCAACTGGCAGCGCAGATCGGTGCCGGCCGCCGATGTGATGTGCATTTGGCGCGATGCTTCGATCAGGCGGGCGGCGGCCTGCACGCGGGCGCGGTCCGCCTCGCTCGGCACCAGCCGGCACAGCACTTCAGGCGGCTCGATCGCCAGCAGGATCTTGGTGCCGGTCTGCAGGATCTCGTGTTGTTCGGGGGAGAACAGCAGCGTCATCAGGTCCAGCACGAGGTCGCTGGCGGTCAGCGCCGCGATGGCCGCGGCATTGCCGGTCAGTGGCGTGGCGCCCAGATACGCCAGGGCGTCGCGGCTGATGGACTTGTCGGCGTTGACGGGCGGCAGGTCCAGCCGGGTGACGCGCGCGCCCATGTCGGTGGCTGCGGCGATGGCGCAACGCAGGGTCTGCGGATGCGTGTCGGCGCCGGTAAGCACGGTGACAATCTGGCCGGCTTCCAGCCGGGAGAGGGTGAGCACCTGTTTCCAGGCATGGATCAGATCGGTATCGCTGACGGACATGAGGGTTCCTTGAAGCGGCTGAATGGAGGCGTGCAGGTCCCGTGCGCGGTATCAGTCCACGGCGTGGCCAAGGAAATCGCCGAAGGCGGCGTAGAAGCCGGCTTCGTTGTCCCACGGAATCATGTGGCCGGCGCCCGACACCCGGACGTGCTGCGTCTGCGGCGCCAGGCCTTGCCATTCGGCGACGTCCTCATCGCTCACGACGCCGCCCCGTTCGGCGGTCATCAGCAGCAGGGGCAAGGCGATGCCAGGCAGGTCGGCGTGTATGTCGTCGCGGCCGAAATCCTCGAAGCTCTGGACGATGGCGGGTTCGTGGCAGGTGTGCAGCCACTGGGCGCGCAACTGGCGTTGCGGTTCGGTCCAGGTCGGGCAGAACGCCCGCATGTCTTCGGCGGTCATGCCGCGCGTCGCCTGCCGGATGGAGTCCACGTACCACGCCAGGTTGGCGGGGTAGGCGCGGCGGCCCGGGCCCGAGACGGGCGGGTCGACGATGACCAGGCGCGCCAGCCCCTGCGGCTTCTTGCCCGCGGCGCGCACGGCGATGCGGCCGCCCATGGAATGACCGACCAGCGCATAGCGCTCCAGTCCCAGCGCCTGCGCGAACGCCGTCACGTCGGCCGCTTGCGCGTCCAGGCCATAGTCCAGGTCAGGCCCGGACGCCGACAGCCCGCGTCCGCGCACGTCCAGCACATAGGTGTCGAATTGGCGGCCCAGGCGTTCGGCCACGAAGCCCCAGGTGACGGCGGGGCTGGTGATGCCGGGAGTGATGATGACCGCGAGGCGTTCGGCGCGTTCGCCCTCAGGGCCGCCATAGCGCAGGTAGTGCTGGCGGATGCCATTCGCATGGACCTGGCCGCCGTAGAGATAGGTGCTGGAGTTCGTCGTCATGGGGGTGCCTTGAGAATCGGACCTAGGGTTTCCGATAAATTCAAAATAAAGTGTATACGCTCTATTCTTGCAAAGAGTGAGGCCGGTAGCCAACCTGGTTTTAGTAGTGGTTTTCACCTAATAAGGTGAAAAACATACGATATTTTTGATTTTGATTTTCGGAATTGCGAGCAAGTTGAAATTCTTGATATCAAAAAATAAAGCGTGTACTTCATAAATTTTCAACTCCAGCGCCTGGCGGCAGCATCTTCGTAAGCCGGCCGGCAACGCGTTCGCGCAATCACTTGTCCAGTCATTCATCATTCAGCAAGGAGTAGCCCCCGTGTCCAAATCCCCTCGTATCGCCATTGTTGGCGCCGGTCTTGGCGGCGCCGCAACCGCTGCGCTGCTGCTCAAGGAAGGACTGAACGTCCGTGTCTACGAGCAGGCGTCGGGGTTTTCGCGGCTAGGGGCTGGCATCCATGTGGGGCCGAACGTCATGAAGATCCTGCGGCGGATCGGCGTCGAAGATGCGCTGAACGCGCAAGGCTCCCACCCGGACTACTGGTATAGCCGCCATTGGGAGACGGGCGATATCCTGGCGCAGATCCCGCTGGGCGACTACGCCGTCAAGAACTACGGCGCGTCCTATCTCACCGTGCATCGGGGCGACTTCCACGCGCTGCTGATCGATGCCTTGCCGAAAAGCGCCGTCGCCTACGGCAAATCGCTGACCAAGGTCGAGGACCGGGGCGATGTGGTGGTGATGCACTTTGCCGACGGTACGTCCGAAGAGGCCGATATCGTGATCGGCGCCGACGGCGTGAACTCCCGCATCCGCGAAGAGTTGCTGGGGCCGGAACTGCCTAAGTACGCGGGCTATCTGGCGCACCGCGCGGTGTTCCCCACGCCGCCGGTCAAGAACGGCATGCTGCCCTTCGATTCCTGCGTCAAGTGGTGGAGCGACGACCGCCACATGATGGTCTATTTCGTGACAGGAAAGGCCGACGAGCTCTATTACGTGACCGGCGTGCCGGTAGAACACTGGGACTTGAACGACCGCTGGCTGCCCAGCAGCAAGGATGAAATGCGCGAGGCTTTCAACGGCTGGCATCCCACGGTGCAGGCGCTGATCGACGCCACCGTCGAAGTGACCAAATGGTCGTTGCTGGAACGCGATCCGCTGCCGCTGTGGAGCCGCGGGCGCATGGTGCTGTTGGGCGACGCCTGCCATCCGATGAAGCCGCACATGGCGCAGGGCGCAGCCATGGCGATCGAGGACGGCGCAATGCTGGCGCGCTGCTTCCGGGAAGTAGGCGTAGACAAGCATGAACTGGCGTTTGCACTGTATGAGGCGAACCGCGCGGAACGCGCCAGCAAGGTGCAGCGCATTTCGCACGACAACACCTGGCTGCGCACCAATGAAGACCCTTCGTGGTGCTTCGGCTATGACGTGTTCAACGAACCGTTGGTCGAACCCAAGGCGCGAGCCGTGGCGTAAGGGTTTGCGCTGCGTGGGGAAAAATGGACTTGATCCCCGGCCTGCGTAGCGGCAACCTTCCTACCTTTCAAACTCAGCCACGTGCCACGCCCATGGGATCCACCGTCTATCCAAGCAGCGCCCCGCAGCCGATCCGCCTGATGGTGAATGGATGCGCGCACGATGTGCCGGCTGCGCCCGGCACGGCGCTGCTGCACGTGCTGCGCAATGATCTCGAACTCAATGGCCCGAAGTACGGCTGTGGCCTGGGTGAGTGCGGGGCCTGCACAGTGTTGATAGATGGCGTGGCGGCGCGGTCCTGCGTGATTCCAGTCAAGGCCGCGCTTGGGCGTGCGATCACCACGCTGGAGGGCCTGGGTACGCGGCAACGGCCCGGGCCAACCCAGCAAGCCTTCATCGAGTGTCAGGCGGCGCAATGCGGTTACTGCCTGAACGGGATGATCATGACGGTGGAGGCGCTGCTGCGGCGCAATCCCTGCCCCACTGAAGCAGCATTGCGCAGCGAGTTGCACCACAACCTGTGCCGCTGCGGCACCCATGTAGAGATCATGCAGGCGGCCGTGCGCGCCGTGCAATTGCGCACGGCTGGCGTCGCGGACGATCCCGCCCCATGAGCGCGCACGTTTTCGGGGCCCCGCCGGCAAATGGCGGCCTGCCGACGGTTTTACCCGCCGACATATTGCATGGCATTGCGCTGCGGCCGCCTGAACTGGCGTGGGACGGCGTGCGCTATCGCGGCAGCCGGCTGCTGAGCGCGAGACTGGCAGAGGCCGGAGCCCTGGCTGGCGTGGTGGCGACGACGCAGCGTGCGCAGTTCATCGGCGTGGTTGCGGTGACCCTGCTGTATGCCCGGCAAGCCGCGGCAGAGTTGGCCCCCGTGTGGCAATCGGCTGATGCGGGCGAGACAACACGCATGTCCACGTCCGGCTCGGAGCAGATCCGTTACGGCTTGCGCCTGCCGTCGGCCGAGCCGCAAGCCGGCGTTCGCGTCACGGCTTGGAGCGTCGATGGGTATGCAGGCGTATGGCTGCCGGCGTGTGCGCCTGGCGTGCAGCATATTCTGCGGCGTGAGCTCGCGGCCTTGCTACAGCTGCCCGAGGCGGCGATACGGCTGAACATTGTTGACGCCAATGGTGCGACCGCAGTCCACCAGAACATGCCGCATCCGCTGGATCTGATGGATGCGGCTGCAGACGCTGCCTTGCTGTCGCAGGCCGTGGGCCGGCCTGTCTGCGTGGCCTGCCGCGCAGAGGCTGCGGACGAACTGGTGTTGCAAGCCCCTCAACCAGCGGTAGCGCCGGAACCTGCCTCGAACCCGCATGCAACGACGCCTGGCGTCGAGAGCACTCGCGATCAGCCCGCGATCCTGTGGGCGGACGCATCCTGGGCCATGCGCCCGAGCCTGGCGCGCTTGTTGAGCCAGCCCGGGCACGCGCGCGCGTCCGCCCAAGCGACGGTGCGCAGCGATTTCGCGGTACAGGCCGGTACTCGGGCGGCGCTCCCCTTGCGCGCCAGCGTTGACGAGTTGAATGCGGCGCAAGTGTTTGCCCAGGAAAGCCTGTGGCATGAGCAGGCTTTGGCCCGCGGCGAGGAACCGCTCGCGTGGCGCCTGCGGCATTTGCCCGAAGGACCGGGGCTCGAACTCGCGCGCCAGGTGGTGGAGCGGGCGGAGCTGTCCAGGGACGACAACGACGCGCCGCGGATCGGCGCGTTGCGCGGCACAGGCTTCGCCACGGCGCAGGTGCAGTGCGAGGACGAGACGGGCGCCGCGCGGACGGTATGGAGCGCCTGGGTGGCCGAGGTCACCGTACAGCCTCTTACCGGTCAGGTCGATGTGACGCGGGTGGTCGCCGGGCATGACAGTCAGCACTTGCGGCAGGCCCAAGGCGCGCCGATATGTGCGGCAATCGAGCATCAGTCGCCCCGGCTGCTGGCCAATGCCCGTCGCCTGCTGGCGGGGCCGCCAGTCTTCGATGACTGGCGCAGTCGAGCGCCGGATGCCGAAGACGAACAGCACGGCGCATTGAGCCTATACGAAGGACACGATGGCCTGTCGCGCCGTGATGCAACCGAGAACGGCGTGTTGGTCCAGGGACAATTGGGCATGGATGGCGTGGTTACGCTGCCCGCCGCAGCCGCCATTGCCAACGCCATCCAGGACGCAACGGGCGTGCGCCTGCGGCAGGCGCCTTTCGATTCCGAGCAGTTGCGGCTGGCGCTCGCCAGCCGTCGCCGCGAGCGCATGCGCAATCCGCTGAGGCGCGGCTGGGTCTGGCTGGCGGCAGGCATGGCGGGCGTCGCCGGCATGGCCGCCGCGCTCTGGCCTGTCAAACCGGCGCTGCCGTTGACGGCCGGTCCCGACGTGTCGCTGTATTCGTCACGCGCGATCGAGCGCGGTCGCCTGGTGGCGGCCGCGGGCGATTGCATTGCCTGCCACACCGCGCCGGGCGGCAAGGCCAATGCCGGCGGCCTGGCGCTGGACACGCCATTCGGCACGATCTACACCACCAACATCACGCCCGACAACGAGACAGGCATCGGCCGGTGGTCATACACGGCGTTCGAGCGCGCCATGCGCCAAGGCGTGCATCAGGACGGGCGCCAGCTGTACCCGGCCTTTCCGTACACGGCCTACGCCAAGCTGAGCGACGCCGACATGCAGGCGCTGTACGGCTATCTGATGTCGCAGCCCGCCGTGCGCGCCGAGCCGCCAAAGACGCAGCTGGCCTTCCCCTTCAGTTTCCGTCCCTTGCTGGCAGGCTGGAATGCGTTGTTTCACGACGCCACGCCGTTCACGCCCGATGCGTCGCGCAGCGCGGAGTGGCTGCGGGGAGCCTATCTGGTGCAGGGGGCCGGACACTGCGCGGCATGCCACTCGCCGCGCAACCGCCTGGGGGCGGAAAAGACGGGCGTGCATTACCTGGCTGGCGGCGAGGCCGAGGGCTGGACCGCACCCGCGCTGAACCAATTGGCTGCGGGCTCGCGGGCCTGGACGGGAGAGGAATTGTTCCAGTATCTGCGCACGGGGTACTCGCCCCGCCACGGTGTGGCGGCGGGTCCGATGGCGCCGGTGATCCAGGGGTTGGCCGAGCTGCCGGACAGCGACGTAAGGGCCATCACCACGTATTTGCTGGATCTGCCGCAAGCGGCGGGCGCTGCCGGGGCCAAAGCTGCTGAGGCCTCGTCGGCTCCCGCGCCGGCCGCAGCCACGATCCAATCCCTACAGGGCCGGCGGGCAAACGGCGAACGTGTCTACCAGAACGCATGCGCGGTCTGTCACGAGGCAGGCAGCGGCCCGACGCTGTTTGGCGTGAAACCCCAATTGAACGCGAACACCAATCTGCACGCCGCTACGCCCGACAACCTGATCCAGGTGATTCTTAACGGCATCCAGAATCCGGCCAATGACGAGCTGGGCTACATGCCGGGATTCAAGGACAGCCTTGACGATAGACAGATCGCGGACCTGGTCGGCTATTTGCGGGAACGCCACGCGCCAGGGAAAGACGCCTGGCCAGACACGACGAACACGATTAGCAAGCTGCGCGAGCACGCGGAGCTGAACTAAAGGAAGCGCGGCCACAACGCGTGCGGCAGTTTGTGTTGATCACAACAAGGGGTTTCATCTATGTCAGCTTCATTGGTTTCAGTGGACAAGGCCATTTTGGTGGCCGGCGTCGGCAAGTTCCAGTATCGGCTATTCGTGATTTTTGGCCTGGTCTGGATGGCCGATGCCATGCAGGTGCTGTCGATCGGCTTCAGCGCGCCGTCGATCGCCAAGACCTTTGGCATTACGGTGCCGCAGGCACTGCAAAGCGGCACGTTTTTCTTCATCGGCATGCTGATTGGCGCGTTCGTGTTCGGACGCATGGCCGACCGCATTGGCCGCCGCCCTGTCCTGATGATTGCGGTGATCATCGACGCTTGCGCCGGCGTGGCGTCGGCCTTTGCGCCTGAATTCACCTGGCTGCTGTTCCTGCGCTTCCTGACCGGCATCGGCGTGGGCGGCACGCTACCGGTGGACTACACGATGATGGCCGAGTTCCTGCCCAGCGACCGCCGCGGCCGCTGGCTGGTGCTGCTGGAATCGTTCTGGGCCGTGGGCACCATTCTTCTCGCGCTGCTGGCGCTGGCGGCGACGTCGTGGGGCGACGATGCATGGCGCGTGATTTTCTTCGTGACCGGCCTGCCGGCGCTGGTCGGGGTGGCCTTGCGCTTCTATATCCCCGAATCTCCCATGTACTTGAACCGCAACGGCAAGTCGGACCGGGCGCGCAAGGTGCTGGAAAGGGTGGCGCGGGTCAACCGCCGCGATGTGGACATGCCCCACTTGCAGCCCGAGACGCCGGTGCATAAGTCCATGTTCGCGCTGTTCTCGGGCAACTATCGGCGCCGCAGTATCGGGCTGTTCCTTGCATGGGCGCTGATCTCCATCGCGTACTACGGCGTTTTTGTCTATCTGCCGGTGAAGCTCAGCACTGAAGGCTTCGCATTCATGCGCGGGCAGGAGTTCCTGGTGGTGCTGGCGCTGGTGCAACTGCCCGGCTTCGCGCTGTCCGCCTACGGCGTGGAGCGCTGGGGACGCAAGCCCACGCTGGTCGGATTCCTGTTGCTGAGCGCGGTGGGATGCATGCTGTACAGCCTGGGCACGTCGCCGTTCGTGGTGATCGGATCTACCCTGCTGATGAGTTTCTCGCTGCTGGGAACGTGGGGCGCCTTGTACGCGTTCACGCCGGAGGTGTATCCGACCGACCTGCGTGCCAGCGGCATGGGCATGGCGGGAGCCGTGGCGCGTTTCGGCGGACTTTTCGCGCCGGCCATCATCGCGCCCATCATGGCCAGCCACTTCACGCTGTCCTTGGCCGTGCTGTCCAGCATGCTGGTCGCAGGCGCCATCGCGATCTGGTCTGTCGACGTGGAATCGCGCAACCGCGCGCTGGACTGACCTTTGCCTGACGAACGGCGGCGAACAGTCAACCCTGTTCGTCGCCGTTCAGCATTTTCGTCAATAGATAGTTCAGCGCCAGGCGTTCGGCAGGATTCAGGTTGCCGTACGTGCTTTCCGTGATCTGCTTGGCGAACGGCTCCATCTGCTGCACCAGTTCCTGGCCGATGGGCGTCAGGTTGATGACGACTTTGCGGCGGTCGACGGGGTCATGGTCCACCTGGACCAGTTCACGCTGCTTGAGCCTGTCGACCACGCCGCGCACCGTGGCCTGGTCGATGACCGTGGCCTTGACCAGATCGGCCAGCGAGCTCGCGCCCTTGTCCCGCACCGAACACAGCACGACGAACTGCGCAGCGGTGAGTTGGGAATCGGGAATGTACTGCTGGAATAGGGCGGTATGCCGCTGGTACACGCGCCGCAGCAGGTGACCGACTTGATCAGAAAACAAATAGCCATCCGTATTGGACGAGGACTTGCCTTTTATATTGCGCATAAGCCTATCCGAAGCAATGCAATGAGCATCATGATTTTTGTCAACGGCACACGCATTGGACGTGCTGAACGTACGGACTGAGCACGGATTTTACTGTGATGCCGCCGGTTGGGCGTCCTTGCCGCCTCTATCCACATTGCAGCCAGGCGGCGACAATGGCAAGCATGGAATTTCCGATCGGGCCTGTACATGAACAATAGCGATGAGCCGCAGGGCGGCGGCGGCCGTCCCGATTCCTGGCGTTCATTCGCCTTTGCAAAAGCGCGCCTTTTGGGCGTGTGGCGCGAACTGATCCGGGTCAACGCCAGCGACCGGCCCTGGGAAATGCCCCTGGCCGCGGCCCTGTCCTCTGGGCTGCCCTTGCTGGTGGGTGCCTATTTCGGCCGCATGGACTACGGCCTGATGTCGAGCCTGGGCGGCATGGTGTTCCTGAGCCTGCCCAATTCCTCGCTACAGCACCGCATGATGATGCTGTTGGCGGCGTCCTTCGGCATGGTGGCCTGCTATGCGGTGGGCGCGCTGACGCAGTTCTGGCCTGCTGTCATGCTGGTGGCGTTGACCTTCATCGCCATGGTGGTGAACATGGTCTGCCGCTGCTACCGGCTGGGGCCGCCGGGCAGCCTGTTCTACATCATGGCGACTGCGATCGCGGCCTACACGCCGGGGAGCGTGGAAGAAATCCCCACACGTGTCGGCATGGTGGCCTTGGGCAGCCTGGTCGCGTGCCTGGTGGCGTTTGTGTATTCCCTGCACATGACGCGGGTCGCGCCGCCGCCGCCCGAAACCGCGTTGCCCAGGCCCACGTTCGACTTCGTGGTCTACGACTCCGTAATCATTGGCCTGTTCGTGGGCGTGTCGCTGTTGGTGGCCGAGTTGTTGCAACTGCCCCGGCCTTACTGGGTGCCCGTCAGCTGTTTGGCGATCATTCAGGGCGCGACCCTGATGGCGGCCTGGAACCGTCAGCTGCATCGCATCCTGGGCACCGCCGTGGGCTTGTGCGTGGCATGGGCCTTGTTGAGCCTGCCGCTGAACGTATGGACCTTGAGCCTGGTGATGATGGCGCTGTCGTTCGGCATAGAAACGCTGGTGGTGCGCCATTACGCCAGCGCCGTGGTGCTGATCACGCCCTTGACGATCTTCCTGGCCGAGGCGCCGCACCTGGGACAGGGCTATCCCGCGGCCGTCATCGAGGCTCGCTTCCTGGATACGGTGGTCGGCGCGTTCATCGGCGCCGTGGGCGCCGTGCTGCTGCACAACCAGCGCATCCGGCCGCGCCTGTCGCGCTGGATGCGGGCGGTGCTGCCCAAGCGCGTGAACTGACGGCGCCAGCCGCTACGCCCCGTTTCATCTCCGCCTGATCCACGGATCCGCCCCCGCGCTACGCGAGCCGGGCGAGGGGTCCCGCCTGCGCGTTTTCCCGGGCCGCATTGCTGTTGACACCCGTTGGGCCAGTCCCTATAGTTCGTTTTACACAGTCGTGTAAAAAAGAGGAGACAACATGGCATACATGGACAGCAGGTTCCTGGGTGAAACCGTTCCCGTCGTACCGGTGGAGGCGATGGAACGCGATTGCGTATTCCGCGCGGAAAACGAGGAAGGGTCCGATCTCTGTTTTCTCGATCAGCGCATTCCGCGGTATCAGCGGGAAATCATCAACGTGATCGGAATGGGTGTGACCGAGAACGTCAAGGAGTCCGCCCTGGCGCCGAAACTCGCCGGTGGCGCGCATGGCTTCGCAATCGCCTACGTGCGCGGCGTGCGTCGCGGCGATGGAGCAGCCCTGCATCGCCATCCCACGGAAGAAATATTCGTGGCGATAAGCGGTGCGTGGCGCGTGGTGTGGTTGGAGGGAGATGAGGAGCGATCCATCCTCTTGAACCAGGGCGACCTCGTGGCCGTGCCGCCCGGCGTCTTCCGCGGATTCCGCAGCGCCAACGACGACCAGAATTCGCTGTTGATGGCGATCGTCGGCGGCCCCGATGCCGGGCGCGTGGATTGGCATCCGTCCGTGATCGTCGAGGCGCGGGACACCGGGCTTTCGGTCGATGACCGCGGCAACCTGCTGATCAACTGAGCTGGGGTTCTCGCCGTTTCAATGCCGCCCGAAAGCGTGCATCGAGACGGCCTTTGAAACACCGGCAAACAATACTGAGGAAACCATGGCGCGCTGGCCTGAGCTGGATAGTTACATTGAAGATGCCGTCTCCTGGGGAGTGCCGCAACTCGCGGCGGCGGTGGTCGGGCCCGACGGGCTCATTTACCGAGGATCCCGGCAACAAGGAGCCGACGGTTCCCCAACCCGGTCGTCCGAGGCGCCAGCGGTTTACTGGCTGGCATCGATGAGCAAGCTGGTGACTGCCATCGCCGTTCTCCAGCTTTGGGAGCGGGACTTGTTGCAATGGGACGCGCCGGTTGCCACATGGTTGCCTGAGCTGGCGTCGCCGAGCGTGCTCGAAGGGTTTAGCGGGCAGGAGCCGGCGCTTCGGCCCGCGGCAAGCCCGATCACGCTACGCCAGTTGATGACGCACCAGTCCGGTCTGGCATATCCCATCTGGCAAAACGATATTGCGCGCTACATAAGTCAGCGCGGCATACCCATGCCGGGCAGCGGCAAGATCGAATCGTTGGCCTTGCCGCTGGTGTTCGATCCAGGAACCAGCTGGATGTATGGGATAGGCCTGGATTGGGCTGGCCAAATCGTCGAGCGCGTTTCCGGGAAAACGCTGGAGGATTACTTTCAGGAAGCGATCTTTCAACCGCTGGAGATGCGCGACACGAGTTTCCTCGTAAACGCCTCCATGCGTGAACGAATGGTCGATCTCATGTCCAGGGATGACACGGGCGCGATGGCTCCAGTAGAGCGATCATTCCCCACGCCCGAGACGTTCATGGGCGGATCCGGGCTGTACGGAACCGAAGATGATTTCTCCAAGCTGCTGACGGCGCTGCTGCGAGGCGGCGAGCTGGCAGGGCGGCGGATACTGCGCACTGAAACGGTAGCCCTGTTGCTGCAGCCTCAGGTAAGCGGGACGCACATCGGCATCCTGCGTACTGCGATGCCTCGCGTTGCGGCCGACGTCGACCTGCATGCCGGCGCGGAAAGCGGATGGGCGCTAGGCGGATTGGTCAATTTGCAGGTCGGCGCCGCCGGGCGCTCGGCGGGCAGCGTGGGATGGGCGGGCGCCGCCAATACGTTCTTCTGGATTGATCAGAAACGAGGCGTGGCCGTGCAGGTGATGATGCAGATGTTGCCATTCGCCAATCCCCTGGCGCTGAAGACCCTGGCGGGCGCGGAGGAACTGATCTGTGGAATTTTGGACAACCTGCCTGGTTGAGTGCCGTCAGCTGGACCGGGACAGCGACTCGAACACGCCCGCCGCAACGAAGTCCACGATATAGGCGACGCGTTGCTCCAGGTTCTTGGCCGCATCGCCTTCGGACAATCTGATGGCTTGCCGTGCGCTCACGCCCAGCGTCAGCAGCAAGGTAATCATCGATTGATAGGCGTAAGCGATGTCCGAATTCGATGCCTGTGGAAACACCTGGCGCAGCTTGCCGATGAACACGCGGGCCGAAGGATCGAAGTACTCCTTGATGATGCCGCGCTGTTCGCTCTCGGGGTCATAGTATTCGCGGGCAAGCAGGCGGATGAAGCGCGCGCCGCCGCGTTTTTTCGTCAGCAGCAGCGAAGGCGCCACCCAGACTTGCACCAGGGCATGAGTCCAGGCCCGCTTGTCTTTATCGGGGGAGATCAGTTCGATTCTGGACAGCCGCTCGTCGGTCACCGAGCGGTAGCGTTGCTCAAAAATGCTTCTGTAAAGAGATTCTTTGGTACCGAAGTAGTACTGGACTAGCGCCGAATTCACGTCAGCCGACTTCGAGATGTCTCGTATGGACACGCCGTTGTATCCGTGGAGGGCAAATAGCGACTCTGCGGCTAGGAATATCCTGTCCCGGCGCCGCGTTTCCTTGGTCAATTGAAGCTCCTCTTTGATGCTTCAAATTGTAGTGGATTTCCCCAGGGGGAACGGCATCGCGCGAGCAAGGGCGACGGGATCGGGATTAAACGATCAGGAGAAAACATGTACTTTCCCATGGCCGAACTCAGCGGCGATCAACGCAGCAAAATCATGCATTCGACCGTGCTTCCGCGGCCGATCGCATGGATCACATCCACCGACCCCGAAGGAAACGTCAACGCCGCGCCCTTTTCCTTCTTTAACGTGATCTCCGGGAACCCGCCGCTGCTTTGCGTCTGCATCGGAAAGAAGGATGGCCGTCCGAAGGACACGGCGCACAACATCGCCACGACCCGCCAGTTTGTGGTGAACCTTGTTTCCGGGGCGTTGGTGCATCGCATGGTGGCCACCTCCATCGAATTCGAACCAAAAGTGGACGAATCCGCCGAGGCCCAGTTGTGTCTGGCTGCGTCGCGGCTGGTGCAGCCGCCTCGTATCGAGGACAGCCCCGCGTCTTTCGAATGCCGGGTGCGCGAGCTGTTCGACATCGATGGGGTGCGCAGCCTGGTGCTTGCAGACGTGCTGGCCGTCCATGTGATGGATGCCGCCGTGCTCAATGCCGAGCGCATGCATTTCGATCCGAATCCCATGGATTTGATCGCGCGGATGCAGAACCCTGGTTGGTATGGCCGTATCGGGTCGGCCTTTCAGGTCGGCACGCCCAGCGTGGAACAATGGGATGCGATGAAGCGCGACGGAGACGCCAGCGCCTACCTGGAACGGCAGGCAGGCGATTAGCGAGGCATCGCGCCGTCAGGCCGGCCGCTTGACCAGCACCACCAACGCGATGCCGAGCAGGATCAGCACCGACGCCGTCACCAGGATTCCGGTCACGGGCTCATCCAGGAACAGGGTCCCGCCAAATGCCGTCAACACTGGCACGCTGAGCTGCACGGTGGCGGCGTGAGTCACTTTCAGGCCTTTGAGCGCCGCATACCAGACGACATAGCCCAGGCCCGAGGTCACCGCGCCGGAAGCCACAGCATATGCCACGCCCGCAGCGTCGTAGCCCACGCGTGAGCTCAGCCCGTGCAGCAGGAATAGCAACAATGCGACAGGGGTGGCGCGGATGAAGTTGCCCGCCGTCGCCGAGGCCGCGTCCCTGGCGCTGCGGCCCAGCAGCGAATAGGCGCCCCACGCGACGCCGGCCGCGATCATCAGCAAGGCGTGGAACAACGGCGGGGCGCTGACGCTGGGCAACATCAGGATCACCAGGCCGGCCACCGCCAGGCCTATGCCCAGCCCCTGCGTGATGCTCAGCCTCTCGCCGATGAAGAATCCGTACAGGATCATGCTGATCTGGATCGACGCGAACAGCAGCAAGGCGCCCGTGCCAGCCGGGATCTGGGTGTACGCATAGGCGAAGGCCACGGCATAGGCCAGCAGCGCCAACGCACCATGCCAATTGCCTTCCAGCGCCTTCGTCGGCTTGCGCAGGCGCAACACCAGCCACAGCACCAATGCGCCGGAAGCGATGCGGATGGCGACGAAGGTGGCTGGATCGATCGCGGTCTGCTTGAGCGCAAGGCGGCACAGCAGCGAGTTGCCGGCGAAGGCAAGCATGGAGAGCAGGGTGAGCGCGTACAGGCGGGGTGTCATGGCGCGGTGTTTCCCTTGGGCAGCGCTTCGGCGATCGTGTCCGGAAAAAGCGGGATGGAACGATGATCAGATCGTAGCGCGGAGTTTCGGCTGGCGGTTGGGATACGCGTGCGATTCGTCTCAGTGGGTACGTACTTTGGCCGAAGCTTTTGAGCTGAGGGCATGGGCGGCATGCTGCCACAGCGCGCCCACTGCCGCGGATTGCCGTCCAGCGGCAGAGCGCACCAGCCCGAACTCCCGGCGCGCCGCCGGGCTCAGCGGCAAGGCGCGCAACTGGCGCATGTCCGCGGGCAGCGTGGACTCGGGAACCACCGCGACCCCCATGCCCTCGCGCACCAGCGCGCAGGCGCTGGCCCAGTCGCGGACCGTGACGCGGATGTCGTTGAGTTCCAGTCCGGCCTTGCGCGCCAGGCTCAGGCCATTCACGGCGCAGCCGCCGGTCGCGAGAATGAACGGTTCATCGGCCAGCTCGGCCAGTGCGACGCCCCGCGACGACGCGCGGCGGCTGAGCGCATGCATGCCCGGCAGCAGCGCCATCCAGCGATCGCGGCCCAGGATCAGGGCTTGCCTTTGCGTTGCGGGGTTCATCACCACGCCCAGATCGATGGCGCCGCGCGACAGCCATTCCTCGACCTCTTCATCCGTGCCCTCCAAGGCCACCACCTCGATGCCGGGGTGGCGCAGCCGGAAGCCGTGCAGCAGGGGCGGCAGCAGCGTCGAGATGACCGAGGGAAAGCTGCCCAGCCGAATGCGGCCTTGGCTCAGTCCCTGGCTGTCGTCGGCCAGGGCGCGGATGGACTCCAGGTGAGACAGCATCGCGCGGGCGTGATCGATGACCTGTTCGCCCAGCGCCGTTACCGCCACTTCCTTGCGGGAACGGGTGAAGACCTGGAGCCCCAGCGACGCTTCCAGCTGCGCAATGGCCTGGCTGGCGCCGGACTGGGTGATGCCCACGCGCTCGGCGGCGCGGGAGATGTTGCCCGTGTCGGCCGTCGCGACGAGCAGGCGCCAATGTCCCAGGTTCAACATATTAAGTAGCTGAGCTAATGATAAGGAATTAGAGCATTAATTTTACTGATGCACCGTGGCGCGAGAGACTGCCCTCTGTTGTTTCCCGGAGATGCCATGAAGCTCTACTACGCCCCGCATACCTGCTCGCTGTCGCCGCACATCGTCTTGCGCGAACTTGAATTGCCCTTCGAACTGGTCAAGGTGAACAACCAGACCAAGCAGACCGCGGACGGCCGCGATTTCCGCACCATCAATCCCAAAGGCTATGTCGCCGCGCTGGAACTGGTAGATGGCGATGTGCTCACTGAAGGGCCGGCCATCGTCCAGTACCTGGCCGACCTGCGTCCTGGCATGCAGCTGGCGCCACCCAATGGCACGCGCGAACGCACGCGGCTGCAGGAATGGCTGAACTTCCTAACCAGCGAGATCCACGCAGGATCGGCGCCCTTGTTCCAGTCGGCCTTGCCCGAAGCCGCCAAGGCGCATTTCCGCGAACGGCTCTTCAAGCGCTTCGACTACCTGGACGGCACCCTGGCCGAAAGCACCTACTTGATGGGCGAGCAGTTCAGCGTGGCCGATGCCTATCTGTTTACCGTGCTGGGGTGGTGCAGGTTCTTCGCGACCGACCTGGATCGCTGGCCTTCCCTGGCGGCATACGCGGCCCGCATCGGAGAGCGCCCTGCGGTGCGGGCCGCGCTGCGCGCAGAGGCGCAGGGTTGAACGTCATGCGGCCACGGCAACGGATGCATTAGGCCTGTTGGCGCGTGGCCGCCAGCACGATTTCCCGCACGCAAACCCCGTCCGGCTGCGCATAGGCGTAGTGGATGGCGTTGGCCACGTCCTCGGCGGCCAGCACCTTGCCGCCCATCTCGGCCTTCCAGGCCTCGTAGCCCGTCTTGATGTCCGCATCGGTGGTATGGCCCAGCAGCTCGGTTTCCACGGCGCCCGGCGCGATGGTGGTCACGCGCACGTTGTGCGCCGACAGTTCCTCGCGCAGGTTTTCCGAGAGGCCGTGCACGGCGAACTTGGTGCCCACGTAAGCCACGTGATTGGGAAAGGTCTTGCGCCCGGCCACTGAACTGATGTTGATGATGCTGCCGCGCTTGCGTTGGACCATGCCGGCCGCGACCGCATGGACGCCGTTCAACACGCCTTTCACATTCACGTCCAGCATCCGGTCCCATTGGTCCGGGTCCTGGCGCGTGATGTCGCCCAACAGCATGACGCCCGCATTGTTGATGAGCGCATCGGCCGGCCCGAAGCGCGCTTCGCCTTGCTGCACGGCGGCGGCCAGCGCGGCGCGGTCGGTCACGTCCACGGACAGCGCCAGGGTGTCGGGCAGGTTCAGCGCCTGCATTTTTTCCAGCCGGCGGGCCAGCAGCAGTAGCGGGTGGCCGTGAGCCGAGAACAGGCCGGCGGTGGCCAGGCCGATGCCGGAACTGGCGCCCGTGATGATGACCAGCGGTTTCTTCATGGTTGACATGGTGGGCTCCTGATATCGGTTTTATGTATGCTTGAGTGATCGGAAATCATTCTATTCCCGGGGATTCTCCCTGAGAAATGGTTTATTCCTTTGGAAGAAATCGGAAAATCTTATGGATAGCCGCCAGCTCAAGGCCTTTGTCGCCGTCTTCGAAGAGCGCAACATCACGGCCGCCGCCCGTCGCCTGCACCTGAGCCAGCCGGCTCTGTCCGGCACGATCAAGAGCCTGGAGGACTTGCTGGGCACGCAATTGTTCGCACGCCAGGCGCGGGGCGTGGCCGTGACGGAGGACGCCCGCATCCTGTATCCACAGGCGCGGCGCATCCTGTCGCAGACGGACTCGATGACGCATCAGTTCCGCCATGGTTCGTCTGCGTCGCGCATCGAGATCGGCGTGGAGGCGGATATCGCAGGGCCGGACATCGCGGCCTTCATGCGCGCGGCACAGGAAGTCGTGCCGGGGCTTTTCGTGAATCTGCTTGAAGGATGCCAGGGCGATGCCCGACTGGCGACCGAAGACGAGCGTTGCGAGGACGAGCTGTTCTTGCCGCTGTCCGTCGACCCCTATGTGCTGGCCCTGCCCGCGGGCAGCGGCGCCGACGCGGCATTGCCGTGGATTGTGTGCCCGAGCCACCCGACGCATCAGCGCCTGCTGCCCTTCTATGGCGCCGGTGCAAATACGCCGGCCACGCACGCCGGATCGCTGCGCCTGGCCTTGGCGTTGACGGCCGCCGGCGCGGGCATGTGCGTGGCGCCGGAATCCCTCGCCCGTAGCCAGGCCGGCGTGGCGATCAGGCCGCTGGAAGGACTGGAGATGTCGCGGCGCATCGGACTTTGCTATGCAGTGCAATCGTTGGACAAGTCGGTGGTGGCAACGCTGGTGGAGCGGCTCGCGGATCCTGCGGTCCGGGCCAGGCATACAACATAGAGAAGCCTTTCAACGCCATCGATAGGCTGGGCCAGCCTGCAACTTCACTCGTTAAGTTGTAGTCTTGCGCCTTTCGCCAATAAACATGGCCGCGCTGCGGCCGATCAGGGAGGAGATAACTATGACAACGCGATCCGGCGCCAAGCTGGGCAAGGCGGTACTGGGGATGACGCTGGCTGCCGTGGCGTTTACCGCATCGGTTTCCAATGCGCAGGCGGATGACTACCCTTCGCAGCCGATCAAACTGATCGTGCCCTTTGCCGCCGGAGGCGGCAATGACGGGATCGCGCGTCTTCTGGGGCAGCTGCTGTCCGATGGCCTGAAGCAGCCCGTGGTGGTGGAGAACCGCCCCGGCGCAGGCGGCAAGCTGGGTGTGGAGCAGGGCCTGAAGGCAGCGCCCGATGGCTACACCCTGACCTTGATTTCCAATAGCTATTCCGTCAACCCCAGCCTGTACAAGCTGCCGTTCGATCCGGTCGAGGACATGACGCCGATCGGCATGATCGCGCGTGCGCCGTTCTTCGTATCGGTCAATCCCAGCGTGCCGGCGGATAGCTTGGGCGATCTGGTGGCTCTGGCCAAGAAGAAGCCCGGCGGGTTGACTTATGCATCGTCCGGCACGGGCGGCATATCGCATCTGGCGATGGAGGCCTTCTTGAAGACGGCCGGTATCACCATGGTCCATATCCCGTACAAAGGGTCCGCGCCGGCTCTGACGGACACGGTCTCAGGCCAGGTCAACGCGATGCTGACCACGGCCGGCTCGACCCTGCCTTACCGCGAGGACAAGCGCCTGAAGGTGCTGGCCGTGACCTTGCCGCAGCGCGTGTCCTCGGCGCCGGACATCCCGACGGTGCGCGAGGCTGGCGTGCCGTATGACGTGACGGTGTGGTACGGCATCATCGCGCCCAAGGGCGTGCCGCCGCAGGTGCAGGCCAAGCTCAACGCCGCGATCAATGCGGCTGTTGTCATGCCTGAGATGGCTGATCGTCTGAAGGCGACAGGGGAAGAGGCCGCGCCGGGTAGCCCGAAGGACTTTCGCGATCAGATCGTGAAGGAGATTTCTTTGTGGGGCGATGTGGTGCGCGAGGCGGGCGTGACGGTTAATTGATCGACTCGCGCGGAACTGGGCACAGGACTGTCAGCACCCCAAGATTGTTTACAGCGGTCCGTGCCCAAGTCGAACAAGAAAAAAGCCGCTGACGGTAAACGCCAACGGCTTTTTGAATTCTGGTGCCCGGGGCCGGACACCACAAACCCAATAGTTATGCGGCTTGCGAGGGTGTTTGGCGTAATGATGGCGTGCGCCGCCCGTCGGGTGCCTGCCGGCGCTCCTCGATCCATTCGAGGACCTCACCCCGGTCGTAGAGCTTCCGGCCCCCGATTCGAAACGCTCGCGGAAAGTCTTCGCGCGTGCAGATCCGATTACGCACGTGGGCTGGGTTCATGCCGCCGAGCAGTTCGGCGATCTTGTTGGTGTCGATCAGATCGCGCTCGGTCATGACTACTCCTTGTCGTCCCGTGCTTGGGAGCCACCAAGCACGCTAAGAAATTTCCAAACGATGGCGCCGGCGGTCGCAATGCCGACGCACGCCACGGTTGCTTCAGGCCATCCCATCACGGCTTCTCCTTCAATTCATCCAGCAGCTTCACCACGTCGGCATAGGCCCGCATGGCGCGCTGCTCGTCGATCTGGTCGGCCCCGAGGGTGTCGGCGCACTCGCGGAGCTGGGCCGCTAGGCGCTCCTCTGATGCGCGCAGGTTCCACGCGTTGACGGCGCTTTCCTCGCTGTAGTGACCGACGAATCTGCTGCCCATCTGCGCGCCGCAGCGATCACGGCAATGCACCGAATGACGGCGGATGTCATCGTCGCCGGTCTTGTAGGTCGCAAACGCTTCGGACCCGCAGAACGGGCAACGTTTCAGCTCATTCATATACGGCGCCTCCGTCCTTGTGGTCGGGGTGGGCCCGGGCGCATAGGGCCTCGTACTGGTCTGCACCATATGCCTCATGCGCGTAGGTGGTCGGGAAGGCTCCGCGTGTGCCCTGGTCAACAATCACGTAGTGACAGGTGTATCCGGAGCTGGGAGCCGCAGGTATTCGCTTCGTCCAATAGTGCTTGGGCATGCCAACGGGCCAGTCGTAGCCATCGGCGCGTGCTTGCCGCATGAACTCGTGCGGGTCGTGGTGGCCTCGGGACATGAGGATATAGGTGTCCTCGCCCACGTTCTCGATCTTCAGTGGATAGGTCTTAGTTGGCATCATTCACCTCCTTCGTCTGAATACCGATCTCGGCGGCAGCAAGAACGATGGCACGGCGAGTAGGTTCTCCTGCTCCATTCTCACGAATTGGGACAGATTTTTGACCTCCTTTAGGGCCTTGAACGGCGACCATCCCGCGAAAGAACCCCACGTGTATTCGAAGTTCGCAGGCCAGCCGCAACGCGTCACCATCGTCGGTGAGGGGATTCCAGGAAGACCCCATTCCAGGGCCTTCCAAGATGCCCGGGCCTGACAGCGGCATATGCACGATGGTCAGTCCAGCAGCCTTCGCCGCCAGCTCCAGCAATTCGCGGTCACTCTGCATCACGGCTCTCCTTCTGCGCGCCCGGTTGCGCGGACAGGGCGGCGCGTCCCTGAATCACGGTGTTGTGCTGCTCTCCGAAATGCAGAGCGTTGTGCTCGGTGAGAGTCCAGAGCGCATCGCGCACCGCCTCGCTGACCTGGGGCGCGGCATTCAAAATCGCCTGTACCAGTCCTACGGCGTTGTCCCCCGTGCTGTCGTTGGCGAAGTTGCTCAGCACCTCATCCACTTCCGGCAATTCGGAGATACGCAACGCGTCTTGCCAACTCGTCGAGTTCGCCTCCCCGGCTACAGGGGCGCTCGCCAGAGCGGCACGAGCGAAGTCGACCAAATTGCCTTTGTGGGCGCTGTACATATCGGCTTGATCGGTTGCGCAGATGCCGTTGTCTCGGGCCAGCGCCAGCAGATCGTTGTCATCAAACGCCGCCCGCTCATCGGCTACAGGGGCGCGCAGCTTGGACAGCAGGGCGTAGGCGCGGTCGAATCCGGCCTCGAAGATGCGCCGGTTATCGTTCGTGTCCATGATCCACGTGCGGGCCGCGAAATACTCATCGGCTGCTGCGATTCGGTCGGCTTCCTGCATTGCCGCCTGGGCGGCGGGGGTGTGGTCGGTCAGAGACATTTCATGCTCTCCTCGATGAAGATTTGCGCTTGCTGCGCGTTGATCGCGTTGCCGTAGGCGCGCAGGCGTCCCACTCGGGCGGCAGCCCCATGAGCCAGCGGGAATGTGCCGGGTTCAACTGGCCGCCACTTTCCATCGCGGCAGAGGAGCCAATCAGCAGCTCGCCAGAAGCCGTTAACCGGGCCGGGCTGCTTACCCTGGATACTCCCTGGTTCGACGCACGCGGGCGATCCTTCTGCCCCTGGTCGTATTGATAGTCCCCGCGTCTTGCGTCGATCGAGGTGGGTGTCTGCCACCCCGCCAGATGCACAGCTACATCCGCGAGGCCAATCTGCGGATCTGTCGGCTTGCGGTTGCCGATGATTGGTGGCTGCGGCTTCGCATCCACGACGGTGCTGCTTGGGGTGGGCCAGCCCGCGAACTGCGCTACGCCCGGAAGGGTCACCTGTGTTTTGGTGCCGTCTGGGCGTCGGCCCGTCGCCGAGGCATTGCCCATCAAGTGCCCGCCGTCCCCGTCGCCCTTGGTCGGCGTGGGCCATCCAGAACAATCGATCTCGGATGTGCGGCGCACCGATGCCCGCAGACGGGAAAGGGACCGCCCCGCTGGCGTAGCCCAAGGCTTCCAGGTCAGTGAATACAAGGTCGAGCCAAGGCTCCGCGTTCGTGCCTGCAACCTGTTCACCAAGGACGACTGGAGGGCGGCGCTGGCTGATGAGCCAATGCCAGGCCGGCCAGAGGTGCCGCTCGTCATCAAACGCAGTTCCTTTGCCTGCCGCGGAGAAAGGTTGGCACGGGCAGGAACCAGTCCAAACAGGTCGATCATCGGGCCACCCAGCGCGCCGAAGGGCATACGACCAGACGCCGACGCCGGCGAAGAAATGGCACTGTGTGTAGCTGCGAAGGTCATCAGGGTATACGTCCTCAATGCTGCGTTCGTCCACGTCGCCGGGCGCGATGTGGCCGGCTGCGATCAGGTTGCGGAGCCAGTCGGCGGCGTAGGGGTCGATTTCGTTGTAGTAGGCGCCCGGCACATCACCCCTCCTGCTGCTGAGAGGCTGCAATCGCTTTGTCAATCGCGTCTCTCGCTGTGAGTGACGCCGCGAGCTCGGACCTGTGCCAGCCCATGAACGGTTCGATATCGCCGTCTTCGTCCCGGTGGAACACGCGACACAGTTCGTGATCCTTCGACCACGCAACCCATGCCCCGTGGGTAATAAGGAATTCCAACCGCTCCGCATCCCGCGCATTGGCGTTGGCTAAGGTGCAAGCGTCTTCGTACTTCTGGGCCAGCGTCAGATCATCCCGCGCATCGCCAGCAGCGGGAGCGTGGAAGTCGGCGTAGTCGCTGCTGGCCTCCCATTGCCGCTGCACGGCTTCGACGTCGCCAGACGGGCAGGTGCGTTCAAGCCATTCTTCGAATGCGGCCTGCTCGTCCTTCGCATCGTCCTGTGCGCTGACCGGCACCGCAGGCGCGCCGTTATAGATGCAGCGCGATCCCTGCCATACGCCTACGCTTACGCCGCGAGGGTCGGGGTCAAGGGATACGGTGATTGGAGCGTCCTGGGGGGTGGCGGGAGGGGTGTTGGCCGGTTCGTAGGTCTTGGCGAAGATGTCAGGCTTGCAAGGGTAGTGTTCGCCCTGTACGCCCGTGATGACCCAGTCGCCAGGGCAGACGATGTGGCCGCCTTCCTTCGTGTCGATCCAGCCGTGCACGTGCATGGTCTTGCCGCAGTGCTGGCAGGCTCGCTCGCCGGAATCGTCCGGGTGGCGGTAGTAGCGCACGATGTCGCCTTCCCAGCCATTGGCCCGGCGCTCTTCTGGCGAGAACTGGCGCAGCTCGCCATTTTCCAGGCCGTCATGCGTCTTGCTGTAGTCCAGGGGATGGTCGCCGTTCTTGAGCCAATGCGCGGCAGAGACAGCTATCGGCTTCTTGCGGAATAGGCCGGCGGGGAGGGTAGTCATGGTCAGGCTCCTTGGATCTGCATGGCGTTCAGGCGCATGCGTGCGTAGTTCAGCTTGATGACGTCCAGCTTTCCCAGCAGGCCGTCGATGGTGTTGACGCCGACGCGGATCGGCGCCAGCTCGTAGTCGTGCAAGATCACGCCGCGGCAAGCCCGCTTTTCAACCTGGATGAGCGCAGACGCGCCGCCGGTGATCAGGCGGGCTTCGTGGGCGTGGCGCTCGTCGTGTTCAAGGGTGAGTTGCAGCAGGTTGAACGATCGCGCCAGCGTGTTCCAGGCGTCCTCTGTGGGGGCATGCTCCAGGCAGGACAGCGCGGTGTGCAGGCTCATGCCGAACTCGTCGCGCAGCGGGCCCATGACGGGGATGCGCGGCAAAGTCGGACCCTTGTAGGCCTTGTTGCGGGGCTTGCGGGCGTGGGTCATTGCTGCACCGTTTCAGGGTAGGCGTCGCCGCTTTCCATACGGTGGGCGACGTGCGCAGCCGTGCGTAGCAAGAGGTCGATGACAGCCTTCTGGTTCGACACGAAGCCGTAACCCAGCGCCGCCGAGCTGATCAGCATTTCCAGCGCTTTGCGCACCTTGTCAGGATCGCCGTAGGCGCCGACCTGCTGGATGTACTCGCCGATCATTTGCTGGGCGGCGACTTTGACCGTGGCGGGCTTGAATTCGGGCATGTTCTTCTCGGGATAAGGAGGCCGGGCACCGGCAGCGGTCGGAGTAGGGAGGGAGTCCCGCCGCCGGGCCGGCCAAAGAGTTACGCCGTCTCCGGCTCCAGGTTCAGGCCCAGCGAACCCTGCTTCTCGGCTGCCGGTGTGATGCTGATCGTGATGTCGTTGCCCAGCACCTCGTAGAGCTTCTTGACCTGCTCGCCGCTCGGGTGGCACTTCACGCGGAAGGTGGTGATCACGCTGCCGCCTTCCATCAACTCCAGAGCGAATCCATCGACGTCGGCGGGGTCTAGTTCGATATCGGAATCGCCGCCCAGGCCAAAGTCGATCACGACCTTGGCGCCCACCAGCTCGTGCTTCAGGCGGATCTTCTCGATGAGGTCGCCGAATACGCGCACGGTCGGCTCGGGATGCACGCCTTCGACACTGGCCTGGTCCGGGTTTTCCTCGGCCTTGTAGAGGGCGTGGCGCAGGCGCGGGTGGAACTCGGACAGGCCGCCATTGCCAGCGGTGAACTGGATCTTCAGGTCAGCCGCGCCCGCCGGCTCTTCGCCGTGGCGCTCGGTGCGCACGTTGATATGCGCCAGGGTTGCGGTTTGCTCGGTGATCGAGAACATTCGGGATTGCTCCGTAGGTTGTGCTGCTGGGGAAGGGTTAGGCGCTGACCGGCTCAGCCAGGCCAACCATTGCGCCGAAGTGCTTCACGAACAGTTCGCGGTGCTGTTCGGCCTTCGCCAGTTCCGCGCGCTTTGACTCGATGTTTCGGTCCAGCGTCTTCAGGATGGCTTCCTGTTGCAGGTCCATCAGCTCGCTTTCTTCGGTGGCCATGACCTCAACATCCTTGGTCTGAGCGTTCAGACTGATGAAATCCACCGGGTTCTCGCCGTAGCCGTTCTTCAGGTAGGCGATGATGATGGTGGGTAGTGCCTGGAAGGCTTCAAAGCCAACAACCACGCCGGCATGCACGCGGAAGTCGCTGTATTCCTTCTTGAGCACCTTGACCTTGCTGCCGATACGCAAGGTGTCAATTCGGGTGGCGGTGGCGGTGCGCTGGTCCAGTTCCAGCTTCACGCCGTTGATTTCAACGATGGGATTGCTCATGGTGTTCTCCAGGGATGGGTGCAGCGGTTAACGAATGTTGAGGCGGAGGCCCTGACGCAGGCGCGCGCCGGGAACGTCGTGGTTGTCCTTCAGCGCCTGGGCGATCAGCTTCTTGTCCAGCACGGGCGGCGGCGCGGGCGGACTGGTGAAGTAGTCGACCGGGATCTGCTTCTCGTCGAACACTTCCACCGCGGGCGGGTTCTTGGCGATGCTGATGCGGAACAGCGGACACTCGATCACCTGGATGTCGCCGGCGATCATGTTGCGCAGCAGGTAGTCGCGCAGTGCGTCCGCGCGGGCCTGGCGCGCCTTCTTCAGTTCCTGCAGGCGCTTGATTTCCGCGTCGATGGTCGGGATGTCGGCCTCGAAGGTGCGAGCCACCATTTCGCAGCCCTGGGCCTTTTCGCCGATCTGCTCCGGCAGGCCGCTGGCCTCGATGGTGTCGGCCACCGTCTTTTCGTCGAATTCACCTTCTGCGAGGCGCACGGCCAACGTGCGGTATTCCTGCGTGAGAGCGTAGAGAGGCATGTTCATGGCAGGGTCCTCAGAAGGGAATGTCATCCGAAGGGTCTGCGCCAGCGGCAGCGGCTGCGCGATTGCCTTCGTCGATGGAACCGCCCGCCGCGCCGCGGTAAGTCTTGTCCCGCAGGGCCTGGACCATCTTGGCGAGCTGCAGGGGCTGGGTTTTGCGTTCCAGGATCTCGGATGCGACCAGCTCGGTGCTGGCCTGGAAGGCGCCAGCGAGGTTGGGCCGCCATTTGCCCGGCCTGTACTCTTCCATCGTGAAGAGCAGGCCCACAGGCTTGCCCAGCAGTTCCGTGAACTGTGGGACGACCACATCGACCTCGCGTTGTTGGTCGTAGTCATAGACCTTGGCCGGCGTTTCTTTCGGGTCGGCGAGGCCGCGCAATGCCAGGCAAGCCATGATTGCGGACAGCTGCTTGAAGCCGTAGACCTGCGTGCCATCTTCGCGCTGCGTGTAGATGGCGAAACGGGCCTTCTGGCCACCTTCGGCAACGAAATCGAAGTCGATGCCGAACGTGCCCTTTTCGGACACGACGTGCTGGGCGCGCGTGAACTTGCCCTTGTATTTGCCCTTCTCGGCGATACGGCTGCCGGTCGATTCGGCCGCCTTCGCGGCTGCGGGGTCGAGTGCGTACATGCTTGCTCCTGGGTTAGGCGGCTTCGGTGAGGCCGTAGTACTGAAAGATGGCGGTGTCCACGGCGGCCAGGTCGTTGTCGATCAGGTCTGCGTCGAACATGCCCATAGGCGTCTTGACGGTGTCGCTGCCGTTGTTGCGCGTAGCAAAGAAGTGCTGACCGTCTTGCACGACCGCCTTCAGGACGATGGAAACCATGCCTTCGAGGGTGATCTTCTCGTCCAGCATCTTTCCGATCGTCTTGATCTTGGTGCGCCCGTCGTCGGTGGTTTCGACGTGGGACAGGATGTAGACGCGCACGTCGTCCGGCAGGCGGGCGGCTTCGGCCAGGATGTCCCAGGCGTTGCGGCCAATCTCGGTGAATTTCTCGAAGCCCTTTTCGGCGCTGCGGCGCATGAACTCGTTGGCCATCACGTACTGGAAATCGTCGATCACGATCACCGGGCGCTTGGTGCGCTTCATGGCGCCGACGATGGTCTGGGCCGAATCGCAGACGAAGATCGAGCCCGCGGGCGTGTCCTTCGTCACTGGCTTCCAGTCACCGCTCTTGAACGGCAAGGGCTTCTTGATGGCCTGGATCAGCAGCGTTTGCGTGGGGTCGAGGTTGCGCAGGCTGGTGGTCTTGCCGGTGCCAGACTGCCCGAGGATCATTGTTACGGTGCTCATTGAGTGCTCCTGATTTGTCGATTGCTGCGAGTGCTACCGAGCGGCCGCGGTGGGCGCGCAGAAATTGGTCGGGCAGGCCTGGCGCATAGAAGTCTTCGGCTTTCATGGCTGTTCGCGCGCGGCCACGGCGGTCTTGCCGCAGCCTTCGCAGGCGGTGAGGGTGGGGGTGGGGGACTTGCTGTCGACGGTCGGGCCCAGCACGCCAGTGACGGCGGCCAGCACGATGACGCCGCAGGCGATGCCGACCCATTCATAGCGGTCGAGGCGCAGCAGGCAGCGCAGGAGGCGGCGGATCATTGGGCACCTCGCGCGGCCAGCATGGCGTCAGCCACATCGAAGGCTTCTGAGGCCATTTCGGCATAGGGCCAATGCCGTTCATGACCGTAATGCGTGATGTGGCCAGACAGAAACGCCTGCATGGCCTTGGCGGCGAAGAAATCACGCAGGGTCATGCCGTCGCATGGCGCATGCCCTTGGTATGACTGCCCCGGGTGAAGGGGGACGGGGAACGCCGGACCGCCGTGGGTGATCGTGGTCATACATTTCTCCTGCGGCGCGCCGCGATTTCGTCGCCTATCAAGGCAATCAGATAAAGGGCGCACAGGCCCCAGATGGCGTAGGCGGCGGTCATTTGCCGGCCCGCCATTCGACGATCGCGTCGTAGAGGCACAGCGCGCCGATGAAAATGAAGAGGATCATTTGCAGGCCTCCGCTTCGTCGGGGTCCATGTCCGCCAGCAGGCGGTTGGCCTCGGCGTGGATATAGTTCTCCAGGTGCTGCGACAGGAACCTGTGGATGCTCATGTTCACCGTGCCGGCCAGCAGCACCAGCGCGGCCGCGGCTTGGTTGTCGCTGACCTCATCCAGCAGGCAATCAGCCCAGATCCGCGCCGACTGGCCGAAGGCGCCGGCCGTCTCGTTCTCCAGGCATGCACGGACCAGGGCCACGGCGCGCTCGCGCGTCACGGTCGGCGCGTCGGCGTCCACCTCATCGGCCAGCAGGCCGAAGTCCGCAACCCGCGTCGGGTCATCAAGGAAGGCTTGGCGGGCGTTCATGGCTCAGTTCCTCGCCGCCAGTTCAGCCTCGCGCGCCATGCCCTGGTAATGCTTCAGGATCTTGGCGTCCTCGGCGTACTTGTCGAACTCAGCGCGGAAGGCCAGCTGCAGGCGGCCGCGATTGACCGGGTCAGCCAGGCGCCACAGGTGCGCAAGTTGCTTGATGAACTTGCCGCCATAGGTCTCCATCGTGCTGATGGCCTGCTCGGCGGTGGTCGCTTCGAAGATGATGGACATGGATGTCTCCTTGCCCCGGCACCCGGGGCGGGGTGGTCAGGCTTCGGATTCCAGCGCTTCGATTTCGGCGAGGCTGGCAAGCAATGCGTCTTTCTCGGCGATGCGTGCAGCCTTGTATCCCTGCTCCATCAGCTCCAGAGCTGCGGCCGACAGCTCGGCGAAGCGGTCGCGCACAATCTTCGCCAGCGCCAGATCGAAGGCCTTGTCCTTCCAGTAATTCGTGGAACCCGTCGACTCTTGGTGGCCGATCTCGCTGGCAACGTCCAGCCGGTGAAGCCTGCCAACGGAGCCGTCGCGGAAGTGATGCTGCGGCCGGCCGATCTTCCCTACGTACTCGCGGGCATCGGCTACCTCGCGTTTCAGATTTTCTGCGTTGCTCATGCTGTTCTCCCTGTCTGCTCACCGGGTGGTGAGTGCATGGGGGTAGAATATTCGCAAACGAATAGTGCCGTCAATACGAAAACGAATAAATAATTCGTAAGGGTATACCCGAGATCAAAAAAAAGCCGCCCTATGGCGACTTGGTCGGGCGGTGCTGGGGCTCAAAGCCGATTGAACGCCCACACTATCCAGAGCGGGACCATCGTGATGACGGATTCGAACAGGTCTGGAGTGTCGTGCCAGTAAACGAGGCCCGCCGCTAAAGCTGCACCGGCACCCCAGAACGCCAGTCTCGCCTTGGCCGCTTCGTGTGCGGCAAAGCGTTCGCGGTAGAGCTGCTTATCAGCCTCTGGCAATGCTCTGAACGCGTCCATTGTCAGGGGGATGAACTTGGCTTTTCCCATCGGAGATTCCCCTTAGAAGTCCTCGCTGCGCCACACTTTCAACACCCGGCCGAAGACCTCGAAGTCCATGCCCGCCTCCACAATCCAAGGCTCATAGGCCTTGTTCTCGGATATGGCGGTCAATCCGCGACCAGGAATGCGCTGCAGCCGCTTGATAAAACCCTCGTCGCACACGCGGAAGAAATAGACGGCGTCGTACTCGACTGTGGTAATGCCGCGGTCAACCAGCAACGGATCGCCGGGATTGAACATTGGCTTCATCGAATCGCCGAAGCCGGTGACTATGCATAGGTTCGAGGCCGCCGAGGCGCCGCGCACGTTCTTATGCAGCCATTCGGGGTCCACGTGCCAGCTCTTGATCATGCCTGGCTGGTCACGCAGCTCCAATCCGTCTCCCATCTTTCCCCCCGTGTCGAATTGCGGAATCGGAATGTCGTCGCTCACTGGTATAGGCGTAGGGGTTACCTCCTTGGCAGGGAATCCGCTGAAGATCGTGTCGACCACGTCGGCCCGCGCGCGGTCGCTGAGAAACGCCTCGACAGGCACGCCGTAATGGCGCGCTATTGGTTCGAATGTGGACACACGCGGCTCTGCCGCCGTGCCAGATAGGAATCGGTAGATAGTCGGCTGCGGCACTTTGGCTTTGCGCGCCAACGAGTTCGCAGTGTCGCCGGCACGATCCATCAGGGCCTGGAGGAATTCTCGGGAGTTCATGGCGAAACTATGCATGAATGAATAATTCGGTTGGGTATTGCTTAGTTATTCGGAAACGTATAATCTGGCACCCATGGACACCGCTACCGATCTCATCAAGCGCATTCGCGCCTCCGGAATGACCCAGTCGGAAATCTCACGACGAACGGGCATACCTCAACCGCGCCTGTCTCGTTGGGAAGCAGGCTCGCCATCGGCGGGGGCAAACGACGCCCTGAAGCTGGCGGAACTGGCTCGATCACTGCCGCCGCCAGAGGTCGCCGGCCAGCAGGAGACGGCGTAAATGGACCTGCTCCTTCAGGCCGCCGGATCGGCCACGCTCGGTTTCGCAACTGGCTATGGCATTGCGCGCTTTCTCATATGGGTCGCGGCCCGCGATGCAAAGCGCTCGCCGGAGCGAGCAATGAACCCATCAATGCACCGTGGCGCTCTCGCGCCCATCGGTAGCCCATGCCGTGCGGTCACGCTCGGCACGCAGCTCGTCAAAGATATCCAGCACAGCTTTCTCGCTCGGGTCCACGAAGGTCCGGCGGGCGATGTCCTGGGCGTGCTGCAGAAGCTTTTCGGTTTCGGTCATGTCGTTTCGCGCGTTGTTGTCGATGCAAAAAATTTTGCCCGGGTCCGACCCTGTAATTCACCTTGTAACTCCATGAATTTTTCCTACTGAGCGAAGAGAAATGCACACCCATCCCGCAGTCGTATACAGCGCCAGTACCGCAGCGGCGCCCGCCGGAAAACGGTTCCTGCCGCAGTCGACGGTTGCCGCGTGCAGGACCTTCCGCGAGGCCGTGCGCCTTGCTTGGGAAAACCGGACGCGCCCGAATATGACGCAGCGCAGCCTGGCCGAAGAGTGCGATTTGTACGCGCCCCACGTCAGCAGTTACCTGCACCCGGAGCCCTACGACGAAAAGAACCGCCCACGGCTGAACCTTCCCGCTGACCGTATCGACGCCTTCGAGGAAGCCGTGGGCAACCACGCCATCCGCCAGTACCTGAACCATCTGGGCCGGCTGACGATCATGGAAGAAGTCATCGCCCAGAGGGCCGCATGACCTATGAGCAAGCCCTGGCCATTACCAAGCGCGCATTCGAGGAAGCGCTGCGCTTGCACGGATGGGACCGCGCCAAGGCATACGAGGAAATGATGCTGCGCGAAGACCTGAACCCCCAATTGCGTGAGGCCTTCATCGTGGTGGGCCTGCACGACACATACGCGACGAGGCACTGATGCGCGCGCGCCTGCTCAACCCCAAATCTTTCCTGTTGGTCGGCCCGAGCCAGTTGTCGGCGTTGCTGGAGCTGCTGCCGCGTTTGCCACTGGATGCCGAGCGTCCCTACGAAGTACTGATCCGTGAGCGCCAGAAGCCGCGCACGCGCGCCCAGAACGCCTTTTCCCATGCTTGGTACGGCGAGATTGCCCTAGCCCTGCCGGAAGACGACACGCTCGGCTGGAAGTGCTACTGCAAGCTGCACCACGGCGTGCCGATTCTGCGCGCCGAGGATGCCGCCTTCCGCGAAGCCTATGACGGCGCCATCAAGCCGCTGTCCTACGAGAAAAAGCTGCTGGCCATGCGAGTGTTCCCGGTTACGTCCCGGATGAACACCCGCCAGCTGACCAAGTACGCCGACGCAGTGCGCGATGACTTCGCGGCGCGCGGCGTTCTCCTTGAAGTGAAGGCGCCGTGATGCTCAAACGCTCCGCACCTCTCACCCGCAAGACCCCGCTGCGCGCCACCGAATTCCAGCGGCCCACCCCATTCACCGCCGGTATCAAGCGGCAGGCAACCCTCCAGCGTGCCGCCATCAAGCGCCGCGCACCGAAGAAGCGCGCCGGCCACGAACCCAAGTACCTGGCCGCTTGCCGCGGCGAGTGCTGCTACCTGAACTTCCCCGGCTGCAAGAGCTACCAGGACGACCCCACTGTCGTACCGGCGCACCAGAACGAGGGAAAGGGCACCGGCCTGAAGGTTCACGACCGTTTCACCGTTCCCGCGTGCCATTTCTGTCACGCCCTGTACGACCAATCCGGCATCAACCGGGAATTCAAGCGCGCCGCATTCGACTGGGCATACACCCGGTGGGTGCCAATGCGCGCCAGCAAGATGGAGAACTCTCATGGCTGAAAGCCGAAAACTTGCGCCCAACGTCTTTGAATTTATGGAGCGCGCGGCAGCGCTACATGGCCGCCGCTGTGAAGAAGAATTCTCCCAGGACATGTATGGGCACCTCAGTAATGGGGCCTGCGAATCGCCCATCGAAGACCTGTTTTTCATCGCTGTGCATGCAATGTGCGCCGCCGAGCGTTACGAGGTGAATCCGTCTCCTCGCAGCGGGCCTGATGGGGTCTTGCGGCTACAGCCGGGGGTCTATATGGAAACCCAGGCCATGGTGGGGAAGTACCGCGTTGATTTCCTGTTGAGTCAGGTTGGAATCGGGCCGGAGAACATCGTGACTCCGGTGGTGGTGGAGTTGGACGGCCACGCTTTCCACGATAAGGACAAACACCAACGCGCTTACGAAAAGGGCCGCGATAGGTTTCTGGTTAAGAAGGGTCTCAGGGTCGTGCACTTTACTGGCAGCGAGGTCTGCGCCGATCCGTTCAAAGTTGCGTACGAAGCGCTAGAACTGCTCGCTGTCTTCTTCGGTGTGCGCGAAGAGTATGACGCCGAAGACCCCCTCGGCTTCGGCGGGTAGGACGATCATCATGGCCCGCATACGCTCCATAAAACCCGAATTCTGGACCAGCGAACAGGTCATGAACTGCTCGCCGACTGCTCGGCTACTGTTCATCGGCCTGTGGAATTTCTGCGACGACGCCGGTAACCACGTCGCCAGTCCGAAGACGATCAAGGCCAACGTGTTCCCCGGAGACGACATTACGTCGTCGAGCATTCAGGAACTACTCGACGAGCTGTCGTCGAATGGATTAATCGCCTTTTACTCCTTTGAAAACAAGGACTTCCTACACGTAACGGGCTGGCATCACCAGAAAATAGACCGCCCGACCTACAAGCATCCGCCGTATAAGCCGGGTGATCCTGCAGCTGCTCGTCGAGCGCTCGACGAGGTCTCACCCCCGGAAGGGAGTGGAGTGGATAAGGAAGGGAAGGGAAAAGAGAACGTATCACCTGACGGTGATACGACCGCTGGCGCGGTCCCGGGCAAAGCTCCGCCTCCTGCCGAACCTGCGGAACCGGAGCCTGTCGGCCTAGCTCCGGCCGAAGCCCTGTTTCAGGTCGCCGTGCCATGGCTCATTGCCCGCGGCGTGCGCGACGGCAGTGCGCGGTCCCTGCTCGGCGGTGCGCGTAAGCAGCTGGGCGATCAGGGTGCGTGGGAACTGGCGTCCGAATGCATGCGCGCCGAGGCGCTGGAGCCAGCTGCTTGGCTATCCAAGGCACTGAACGAGCGCATAGCACGCCAACCAAGCCGGCGGTCCGGTTCCGGCCTGCCACCTTCCGGTGCTGACCGGCGAGCCGCGTGGAATGCGGAACTGCAAACCGTCATTGACCAGGCCGGCGCGGGACCGCGGCGGGAGGTCGACATGGGAGTGATCGATGCAACTGGCACGCTCATCTGAAACCACGGCACCTGTGCCGCTCGCCTGGGCTGCGCGTCTGATCGAGCGCATGCAGGCGCTGTACGGCGCCAAGTTCACCCAGCAGTGGGAAGGCATCGCGCCCGCCAGGCTGGCCGAGGTATGGGCGCAGGAGATCGCCGACTACACGGCCGAGGAAATCCAGCGGGGACTGGCCTCGTGCCGTGGCCGCACTTTCCCGCCCACGCTGCCCGAATTCCTGGGCCTGTGCCGCCCGACGTTGAACCCGGAGGCCGCGTATCACGAGGCCGTCGCCGGCGTGGCTGCGCGAGCAAGCGGGGCCATGGGCACCTGGTCGCATCCGGGTGTCTATTGGGCCGCTGTTCGTATAGGGCACCACGACCTGCTGAACATGGGCTGGCAGGCCATTCGCGGGCGTTGGGAATACGCGCTGCGCGACGTGATGGAGCAGGGCAGATGGGAACAGATCCCAGCTCCGACTATCGCCTTGGTTGCGCCTGGTCAGAACGTCGCAACCCGCGACGAAGCCCAGGCGTTCCTGCGCGAGATCAAGAAACGCACCGGCCACGGCCTTTTTCCCCAGGTCACTGACCACCGTGCCTGGGCCCAGCGCCTTATCGATCGGGCTCAGAAGGGTGAGTCCATTTCCCCAACCGTGCTGCAGTTGGCCAAAAACGCGGTCGCTGCACCCTCGGAGGCAAACGAAGCATGACCCCACCGAACCTCACCCCCCAATCCGCCGACGTGGCGCTGGACCCGATGGCGGGAACGCTGCAGACCGGGTGCATTGCCTACGCCCCGGATTTTCGAAGCCTGCCCAGCCCGGCGAACGTTCCGACGCCTTGCCATTGCATTGGCCCGCAGCCGGGCGAGAAGCTTTGCCCGTGCGCGCTGCGCGCGGCTTCGGACAGCTTCGCGCGCGTGCCGTACAGCGTCGACACCTGGGCGAAGGATGGTGCCCAAACGGCCCCCGATGCCTCGCCACGCCGCGCCAATGCTGGATCTAGGGTGGTGCCCACGATGGGCGCGACACCCGTCTATGCCGTCCTCGGCATCGACCCCGGTCCCACGCAAACCGGCTGGTGCATCTACCTGCCAGACGCCCACCGTGTTCTGTCGTGCGGCGTGGAGGAAAACGCAGTGGTGCTGGAGCGCCTGCAGACTGTCAGCTACGGCCGCATCGCCATAGAAATGATCGCCAGCTACGGCATGCCCGTGGGCCGCGAGGTGTTCGAAACCTGCGTATGGATCGGCCGGTTCATGCAGGCGCTGGCGCTGCCCGAGTCCGTCGACCTGGTCTATCGCAAGGACGTGAAGATGCACCTGTGCGGCACGACCAAGGCGAAAGATGGAAACGTGCGCCAGGCCATTCTGGACCTGTTCCCCCGGACGGGCGGCGGGGCCACACCCCAGGTCGGCACCAAGGGACAGCCTGGGCCACTGTACGGCGTCAGCACTCACGCATGGCCTGCGCTGGGCGTGGCGATTACCTCGAATGCACGCAGCGGCCGCCAGCCGCAGGAGCGCAAATCATGACCACCCACGAACAGACCGCGCGCAACGCGGAAATCGTCCAGCGCCGGCTGGGTGGCGAGACGACAGGCGTCCTGGCGCGCGAGTACGGCATGACGCCCACGCGTATCGGGCAGTTGGTGCGCCGCCACCGGGAGAAGGCGGGCGAGATCCCGGCCAGGCCGCGGACCAAGGCACCCGCCAAGCGCGAGAAGGCGGCCGAACGAATCCGCCCGCGCCTGCGCAAGGACGAACTGGGCCTGTGGGAATGCTTCGATGCCGGCATGTCGCGCCGCGGCGAGACACCCAGGGAAGCCTACGACCGCTGGCTCAATGCCTCGTTGGTCAGCGAGTTCGACAAGCAGCTGGCGCCCTACGCGGCCAAGGTGGCCAAGGCGCCGGAGCCTATCGAGCCCGAGCAGCCCTACCGCGGCCCGGTCATTGTCATCCCCGGCACGAAGGCGGCACCGCGCGCCCTGACCATGTCCCCGGCTATGGCGCTGGCCGCCCAACGAGCGCGCGCCGCGCAAGAACCATTGCGCTCCCTAGCCGGCATACAGGAGCGGCGTGCCTAGAGGCTCAGGCATAGCGAAACGAATATTGCGCACAATGCGTGAAAATGAATGAAACATTGCGCAACCTTGCGGAGGGCTCGAAATTTGGCGGGTGAGGTGATGGATTTCGACTGGTCGGAGATCGTTTTCGACCTCAAGCGAAGCGGCATGGACCAGTCCCGGATCTGTGCTGCGCTGAACCGTCGCCTCACGGAAAGCATGATCCGCCAGTACATGGCCGGCACCAGCGCGCCCAGCCACTGGCGCGGCGAGTTGCTTCTGAATCTCTGGTGCGAGCGCACGGGGCATGCCCGCGAAGAAGCGCCCACCAGGCCGGCCCACCTTACCCACGCGGTGCGCGGCCCGCGCCGGAATCGCGGAATCACGAACCCTGACGCGCTGGACGACTTGTGCCGACAGTACCGGCTGTCGCCCGTCGCGGTCATGAACCTGTTGCACAAGGCCATGCAGCGCCGTGCGCGCGCCAGGGTCCACACCAATTTGACGTTGCCAGGGATGGACACGGAATGAAGAAAAAGCCCTTCAAGATCTCGGCGAAGATGCAGCGCTTCGTCGACGAGTACCTTGTGGACCTGAACGGGGCCGCGGCTGCGCGGCGCGCCGGATACAAGAATCGGCAGTCTGCCGTCGAACTGATGGTCAGGCCGGAAATTCAGGCAGCGATCAACCAGGCGAAGACTGAGCGCGCGGCCAGGCTGAGGATCGAGCAGGACGACGTGGTGCGCCCGCTGTGGGACGCGTACACGGCGGATCCCAATGATTTGGTGGATTACCGCCGCACCTGCTGCCGGTACTGCTACGGCGCCGGCTACCGCTACCAGCGCACGGCTGGCGAAATGGAGCGGGAGCGAGAAGCGCACGCCGCGGCGACGACCAAAGCGCACGACGAAGGCAAGGAAGTGCCGCCGCCGTTCGACGAAAAGGGTGGCACGGGCTGGGATCCGCGGCGCGACCCGAATCCGGAATGTCCGGAGTGTTTCGGCGACGGCCATGGCGAGGTGTTCATCCACGACACCCGCAAGCTGTCGATCGAGCAGCGCGCCCAGTTGGCCGGCGTCGAGCGCTCGAAAGAGGGCATCAAGGTCAAGGCCCTGGACAAAGTGGCCGTCGGCACGCTGCTGATGCGCCACTTGGGCCTGCTGAACGACAAGCTGCTGGTGCAGCGGCCGAAGGCCATCATCAAGGACATGACGGGCCGCAAGCCGAAGGACGACCAGCAATGAGCCAGCAGGAGGTCGAATTCCGCTATCAAGCCCAGGGCGAGACGCTGGAGCGCTACATCCTGTCTCAGGAGCAGCGAACGATCATTCGCGGGCCGTTGGGCAGCGGAAAGACAAACGGCAGTTGCTGGAAGGGCTTCCGCATCATGTGCGACCAGCAGCCCGACGCGCAGGGCGTGCGGCGCACTCGCGGCATTGCCGTCCGGAATACCTATTCCGATCTGCTGTCCACGACCATCAAGGACTGGCTCGACATGTTCGGGGATCTGGGCCGATACGTGGGCGGCGGCCGCGAGCCCCCGACGCATCACATGTCCTTCGACCTGGACGACGGCACCAGCGTGGAGGCCGAGGTGGTGTTCATCGCCTTCGACCGCGAGGAACACGTCAAGAAGGCCCGCGGCCTGCAGGCCACCTGGGTATGGCTGAACGAGGTCAAGGAGCTGGTCAAGCCGGTGGTCGACATGCTCGACCTGCGGGTCGGACGCTACCCCAAGGACGTGCCGCCCACGTGGTACGGCATGTTCGGTGACACCAACTCCCCCGACAATGACCACTGGCTTTACAAGCTGGCCGAGGAAGACCGGCCGAACGGTTGGCTATTCCTCGCCCAGCCTGGCGGCGTTGTGCGCGACGGCGACGGCTGGAAGGTGAACCCGAACGCCGAGAACATATCGAACCTGCCGCCGGGCTACTACGAGCGCGGCCTGCAGGGCAAGAAAGAGGACTGGATCAAGGTCAACCTGGCCAACGAATACGGCTTCGTCATGGACGGCCGGCCCATTCATCCGGGCTACTCGGACAGCAGGCATTGCCGCCCGTTCGAACTGGATCCGCGCCTGCCCCTGCTGATGGGCATGGACTTCGGGCTCACGCCAGCGGCGGTGTTCGGGCAGCGGCGGCCCATGGGCGGAGTGCGCATCCGTTCCGAGCTGGTGGCAACCAGTATGGGCGCCAAGGCATTCGCGCGCGAAATCCACGCACATCTGGCCATCCAGTACCAGGGTTTCGAGCTGGGCGGATTCTGGGGCGACCCGTCCGGCGATAGCCGCAGCCAAGCCGACGACGAACAGACGCCATTCAAGATGCTGCGCGCGGCAGGGCTGCCGGCCGTCCCGGCGCCGACGAACGATTTCCTGCTGCGCGCCGGAGCGGTGGACAACGCCCTGGGGCTCATGATCGACGACGAACCGGGCCTCTTGGTGCACCCGGACTGCAAGACCCTGCGCAAGGCGCTGGCGGGCGGCTATTGCTACCGCCGGCTGGCCGTTTCTGGCGATCGCTACGCTGACAAGCCCGACAAGAACGCCTATTCCCACGTCGCGGAGGCGGGCCAGTACCTGCTGGTGGGCATCGGGGAACACAAGCCGCTGGTGCGCCGACCCCGCGACCGGGACGCACCGCCGCGTGCCTCGCGCGCCACCACAGATTGATTTCCGAGCCCACCGCAATACCGGATTGGCCGGTCATCGCGAAGGGCTCGTTTACTAGGAGCAGTGACCATGGAAGAAAGCCAAAACGTCGATTTCCCGCAAACCCCGAGCATCGACGATCTCCTGTCTGCCATCGCTTCACGGCAGGTCAAGCAGTTGGTTGTAGCCGTAGAGACCCTGGATGGACAGATCCTTACCTATGCCGAGATCGTCGACAAAGCCGGCGCAAGTCGCGAATTCATGGCGGCTGAGCTACTGGCGTTGCCTGAGATGTACGAGCTGGCATCCCAGGACACGTAAATCGCAGAACTCTACGCGCGCGCGTCCATAAAGTTCAGGGGTCGAATACGGAGAGCCACATGAGCGGCCTTAATCCATTCAAGAGCCCCAAAATCAGCACGCCGGACCCGGTGACGCCGCCCGCGCCGCCAGCAACGACGGACGCGGCGGCGGCTGCTGATGCTGAAGCTGATCGCCTGCGCCGCCGGCGGGGGACTGCTGCCACCATCATCGCGGGTGATACCGCGGTGGTGCCGCAATCCTCCGTCGCCACCAAAACCCTCCTCGGGCAGTAAGACGTGAACAACCAAGACGTCGAACTGGTGCGGGAGATCATGGCCGATCAGGAGGCCATGAAGACCGAGCGCACGGCCTTCGAGGCGCAGTGGAACGAGGTCATCGAGATCATGCTGCCGCGCTATCGGCGCTTCGGCCAAGGCTATGAGCAGCCGGGGCAGAAGAACACCAGCAAGATCTTCGACGCGACGCCGGCCCTAGCGCACCGCCACATGTCGGCGGCCATGGATTCGATGATCACCCCGCGCACGCAGAAGTACCAGCGCCTGGTGGCGTCCGACCCCGCGACCAAGCAATCCGACGCCGTGAAGGCGTACCTGGAGCAGACTGGGGACATTCAATTCTCGATGCGCTACAAGTGGCGCGCCCAGTTCGCCTCTGCGATCAACGAGGTGTACGGCAACCAGGTGGCATTCGGCGCCGGCGGCGTGATGGTCGAGGATACCGGCGACCGCCGCAACCCGTTGCGCTACCGCCAGATCCGCCTTGCTGACCTCTTCTACACCGAGGGGGAGAGCGGGCTGGTGGACAAAGCCCACATGCGCTGGTGTCTGACCGTGCGCCAAGCTGCGCAACGGTGGGGCCGTGCCGCACTGCCGCCCAGCATGCAGTTGCAGCTGGACCGCAACCCCGAGCAGAAATACACCTTCCTGCATGCCGTGCGCCCGCGCCGCGAGCGCGACCCCCGCAAGGTGGACGGCCGCAACATGGCATTCCAGTCCGTCTGGATCCTGGAGCAAGGCAAAGAAATCATCGAGCATGGCGGCTTCCGCACCTTCCCGGTGGCTATCGGCCGCCTGGCGGTCGCGGATGGCTCGCAGTACGCCTATGGCCCTGCCATGGACGCGCTGCCCGACATCAAGATGCTCAACGACATGGAGCGCACGAACATTCGGGCCGCGCAGAAGGTGGTGGATCCGCCCCTCCTGCTGCCCGAGGACGGCGCGCTTGAGGGCTTCGATCTACGGTCGGGCGCCCTGAACTATGGCGGCATCAGCGACCGCGGCGACCAGATGGTGCGCCCGCTGGAACTCGGCAAGAACGTGCCGCTTGGCGTCGACTACGCGCAGCAAAAGCGCGAATCGATCAACCTGGCCTTCTACGTCACCCTGTTCCAGATCATGGTGGAAAACCCGCAGATGACTGCCACCGAGGTGCTGCAGCGCCAACAGGAAAAAGGCTTTCTGCTGGCGCCGACCATGGGCCGGGTTCAGTCAGAAATGCTGGGTTCGCTGACCACCCGAGAGCTGGACATCCTGGGCTCGTACGTCGGCCTGCTACCCGATATGCCGCAGGAGATCTACCAGGCGGAGGGTGAGGTCGATATTGAATATGACAGCCCGCTCAACCGTGCCATGCGCACCGAAGAGGGCACGGCGGTGCTGCGCTGGATGGAGGCGTCCGCGCCGTTCTTCAGCCTGGACCCGCGCGCCGCCAAGGTGGTCAACGCGGTGGAATCGGTGCGCGGCCTGGCCGATACGTTTGGCGTGCCCACGCGCTTCGTGAACCCCGATGACGTGACCAAGCAACAGATCGCCGCCGAGGAAGAGCAGGCGCAGGCCGCCGCAATGCTCGAAGCCGCACCGATCGCCGCCGGCGCAGCAAAAGACCTTTCCCAAGCCCAAGCAACTGCACAGAGCGCACAGCTATGACAGCCATCTATGAACGCATGCGGCGAATGTTCCGCCTCCGCAAGGCCTACGCCGTCCTGTTCAAGGGCGAGGGCGGCATGTCCCTGGAGAGTGCCCGCGCCGTCGTGCTGGCCGACATCGCCCGGTTCTCCCGGGCCGACACGTCCACCGTGGTGGTGTCACCGGTCAGCCGAGTGGTCGACACGCACGCGACGATGCTGGCCGAGGGCCGGCGCGAAGTCCACAACCGCATCAAGTACTACAGCCGCCTTACCGAAGACGAGATTCACAACCTAAAGGAACGAGCAAATGAGGAAGCGTAATTACCGACTGTTCAACCAAGCCAACGACGGCACCGCTGGTGGCGGTGGTGGTGGTGATGCTGGCGCCGCCCCTGCTGGCGCTCCTGCTGCGCCTGCTGCTGCCGCTGCCGAGCCGGCACCCGCTGCGGCCCCGAATTCGCAGAACTCTGACCAGCCCTGGACGCAAAGTATCGCTGACGAAGCGCTGCGCCAGTACGCAGAAGGCAAGGGTTTCAAGACCGCGGCAGACGCTGCCAAGGCACTGCAGGACCTGGAAGGCAAGCACGCAGCACCGGCTGATGCCGCCGCCTACCAGCTCCCGGTGCCCCAAGGCGATGACGGCAAGTTTGCCCAGGTGGCAAGCGGATGGTTCCAGAAAGCCGGCTTGAACGTGGCCCAGGCGCAGGCAGTGGCCGCGCAGTGGAACGAATTCCAGACCGCCCAGGCGCAGGCCCAGCAAGCCGAAGGTGCGCGCCAGGTAGAGGCGCTGAAGGGCGAGTGGGGGACGGAATACACCGCCAATGTCGAAACGGCGCGCAAGGCCATGAAAGCCTTCGGTGTCGGAACCGACATGATCGACAAGATAGCCGGCCAGATGGGCGATGCCGCGACCATCAAGCTGTTTTCCACCATCGGCAAGAGCATGAGCGAATCCACGCTCAACCCCGGCGCGGGGGCAAGCAGCACCACCGCACCGGATTCGGATCCTGAAGCTGCACGGGCATCTCGGATGTTCCCGAGCATGCGCAGTTAAACCTATAGGGAGATCTCGATGGCCACCATCGGTTCCAACTCGCTGAACATTATCGACGTCGCCAAGCGACTCGACCCCAATGGCGATACTGCCGATGTGGCCGAGCTGCTGGCGCAAACCAATGAAATCGTGCAGGACGTACCGTGGATCGAGGGCAACCTGGCCACCGGTAACCGCACGACGATTCGCACGGGCCTGCCCAGTACCACCTGGCGCAAGCTATATCAGGGAACGCCGGTGTCCAAGTCCCAGACGTCCCAAGTGGATGACGCATGCGGCATGTTGACCGCGCGCAGCGAACCGGACGTCAAGGCTGTGCGCCTTGCCAATGATCCGGCCCGCTTCCGCCTGGATGAGGCCTCGTCGTTCGTTGAAGCCATGGGCCAGGACTTCTGCACCGCGCTGCTGTATGGCGACACGTCGCTCAACCCGGAACAGTTCTTCGGGTTGCAGGCACGCTACAACCAACTCCCCGGCGTTGGTACGGCGCCCAGCACCGCGAACGTGATCAACGGCGGCGGCAGCGGCTCCGACAACACGTCGATTTACATCATCGGCTGGGGTTCGCGCAGCGTGTTCGGCATCTACCCGAAGAACTCCAAGGCTGGCCTGCAGCATCAGGACTTGGGCGAGCTGGATGCGTTCGACGCGAACAACGACCGTTACCGCGCCTATGGCGACCTGTTCGAATGGGATTGCGGCCTGGTGGTCAAGGACTGGCGCTATGTCTCGCGCATTGCGAACATCGATGTTTCGGACGCTGCGGCAGGGACCGGCACGATGACCAATCAGAAGCTGATCGAGCTGATGATCGATGCCAAGAACCGCCTGCCGATGCTGACCGGCGCCGTTCGCCCGCGCTTCTACGTGAACCGCACGATCAAGTCGGCGCTGGAAAAGATGGCGCTGAACAAGTCGAGCAATGCGCTGTCGATCCGCGAGGCCGCCGGCCAGTTCGAAACCGCCTTCCTGGGCATCCCCATCCGCCTGGTCGATCAACTGCTCAATACGGAGGCTGCGATCAGCTAAGCCCGTCAGGCCGCGCCAGCACGGGCGGCCCGTCGCCACTGAAAGCAGAATCAGGAGAACATCATGATCTTGGACAAGACCAACGAATTTTCTGACGGCCAGGCCGTGACCGCTACCGCGATCTCGACCAACGTTATCGACATTTCGCCCACGGGCGAGAACCCCATCCGCGACATCGGCACCGGCGAGGACGTCTATCTGGTCGTGCAGGTCGACCAGACGGCCACGGCCGCGGGCGCCGCCACGGTGACCGTCAGCCTGGAATCGGCGGACAACGCCGGCCTGACCTCGTCGACCGTCCACATCACCACGGGCGCGGTTGCTCTGGGCACGATGACGGCGGGCGCCGAGCTGGCGAAGTTCAAGCTGCCGGCCGGCGACTACAAGCGCTATCTGGGCGTGCGCTACACCGTCGGCACCGGCCCGCTGACCGCCGGCGCGTTCTCGGCCTTCCTGGTCAAGGACGTGCAGGCCAGCCGCCGCAGCTACAAGTCCGGCTATACGGTGGTGTAACGATGCCTATCTACCGCGCTCTGCAGCGGGGGCAGATCCCCGCCATCGATGTCGCCGCGGTCAAGCGCGCAGACCAGCCGGATGGTCGGCAGGTCATGCGCATGATCGAGGCCGGCGAAATCTTCGAGTACGGCGGCAAGCCGGGCAAGTGGATGGAGCTGGTCACCGAAGGGAACGACGGCCAGACGGGAAACGCCCGTCGCCGCCGATCCGAGACGGGTTCGACGGCTTCGGGTTCGACGTCCAAGGACGGGAACGACGGCCAGACGGGGCTGGCTGGCTCGCAAGCGCAAGCTTCCGGCGCCAGCGAAAGCGGCCCCGCGTCGCGTTAACGGAGTAGCCTGTGACCTCGGCCGTCCTCATCGCCAACCGTGCATTGGCCAAGCTGGGCCAGTCGCGTATCGTCTCGCTCGATGACCCGAGCAAGCCGGCGACGACCATCAGCGCGATGTACGACACGGTGCTGGACGCCGAGCTGCGGGCGCACCTGTGGCATTTTTCGAAGGCGCGCGCCGTTCTGCCAGCCCTGGCAGAGGCGCCGCTCTTCGGCTTTTCGAAGCAATACCAATTGCCCGCGGACTTCCTGCGCCTGATCGAGATCGGCGGCAACGAAGTCTTTTACCGCCATCACGCGCGGCGCTGCCAAGGGCTGTACAGCATCGAGGGGCGCAGGCTCCTGACGAACCTGGACGCGCCGTTGCAGATTCGCTACGTGAAGCGCGTAGGCGATCCCAACCAATTCGACTCGACCTTTATCGAAGCCTTCGCCGGCCGGCTGGCCATGGAGGCATGCGAAACGCTCACACAGAGCACGTCAAAGTTCCAGGTGGCGTCCCAGCTGTACGCTCGCGCTCTGCGCGAAGCCATTTCTGCAAACGCCATTGAAAGGCCGTCCCAGGCTGTAGACGACGACACCTGGCTTGATTCTCGGAGGTAAGCATGCCCAAGGCTGCGCCCGCGCTTGTCACGTTCGACGCTGGCGAGCTTTCGCCGCTTCTGGGTGGCCGTATTGACCTGGCCAAGTACCCGAATGCCTGCTCACGCATGGAGAACTTCATCCCCTTGATCCAGGGGCCGGCGCAGCGCCGCGGCGGCACGCGCTTCGTGGGCGAGGTGAAGAACTCGGCCGATCGGGTCTGGCTCATCAAGTTTCAGGTGGCGGAAACGCTGTCCTACCTGCTGGAGTTCGGCCCGCTCTATATCCGCTTCTATGTGAACCACGGGCAGCTCGTCGACGGTGGCGGGGCTCCTGTGGAGGTGGTGACGCCCTACAACTCGGCCATGCTCACGGCCGCAGATGGCACCTGCCGGATTCGTGTCGCCCAGAGCGCGGACACGATGTATATCTTCCATCCTGATGTGTGGCCGCAGAAGCTGGTTCGCACCAGCGGCACGACGTTCACGTTGCAGCCCATGCAGATGTCGGGCGGCCCGTTCCGGGATCTCAACCTCAATCCGAACATCATCCTGACGCCTACCGGTACGACAGGCGCGGTGTTCGTGAATTCGACGTCGGGCATTTTCTCGCCGCAGTACAACGGCACGCTTCTGCTGCTGCAATCTAAGGACCTGTCCGCGATCAAGCCGTGGGCCACGATGCAGGCCGTCGGCGTCGGCAACATGCGGCGCGTGGGCTCGCGCGTGTACAAATGCACCGGCACCGGCCCCATCACCAACCCCGATCGCCCGCAAGCCTACACCGGCACGCTCACGCCCACGCACACGGACGGCAAGGCATGGGACGGTGACGGGGTGGACATCGTCGGGGATGGCGATTACGGCCCCATCGGCGTCGAGTGGGAGTATCAGCACTCCAGCTATGGCGTCCTGATGATCGACGCCTATGTGTCCCCGACGCAGATAAGTGGCACCGTCCAGGGCGTGCTGCCCGCCGATATCGTCACGACCGGCACGGCCAAATGGGCGCTGCAGCTCTTCTCAAACATCGACGGCTGGCCGGAGCATGGCGCATTCTGGCGTAAGCGGCTGTGGCTTGGCGCCGGCCGCCGCCTGGCCGGCTCCGTCTCCAACGATTTCGACAACTTCGCCGAGAAGGACCCAGACGAAGCCACGGCGGACTCGGCAATCATCGAAACCCTGGATTCCGAGCAGATCAACAATATTACGTGGATGGTGCCGTCGGAAAACCTCTTGCTGGGCACGAACGGCGATGAGTGGATCATCGGACCTATCCAGGACAGCCAGGCGGTCAGCGCAAGCAACATCCGCGCCGACTCGAAGACTGCGAACGGGTCGCGCGGCATCCAGCCGGTGAAGGTTGGCGAACGCCTGTTGTTTGTCCAGAACAGCGGGCGCAAGCTGCGCGACTATGTCTATGACTACACCTCCAACAGCTATCCATCGACCGACACCACGAAGCTGAACCCCGGGATCACCAAGACCGGGATCATCGACCTGGCATACCAGCAGGAGCCGAATTCCATCGTATGGGCGGCCCGGACCGACGGGCTGCTGGTGGGCGTGACCTATGACCGCGAGCAGGAGCGCAGCGACATCTACGGCTGGCATCGCCACCCCATGATCAATGGGGCCGTGGAGGCCATCGAAACGATCCCCTCGCCGAACGGCACGACGGATGAGCTGTGGATGGTCGTGCGCCGCGTGATCAACGGGCAGACCAAGCGCTATGTCGAGCGCATGGAGCCGCCCCTGGACGACGAGCAGCCTATCTGGGAATCGTTCTATGTGGATTGCGGGCTTACCTACCGGGGGCCGCCATTCGTCACGGTGATCACAGGTCTTGGCCACCTGGAGGGGCAGACGGTCGATATCCTGGTGGACGGCGCCGCGCACCCGCGGCGTGTCGTCTCGGGCGGCGTCATCGAGTTGCAGGCCCCCGCGTCCATTGTGCACGTGGGACTTCCGGCGCCGTGCCGGCTGGACACCACGGACATCGAGGCGGGCGCGGCCAATGGCACGTCGCAGGGCAAGACCAAGCGGATCACCAACGTGGTGCTTCGTCTATACCGCACTCTGGGCGGAAAGGTCGGGTCGCCTGATAGTGTCACGCCGGCGGAACTGAACTTCCGCAAGCCGTCCGACCGTATGGACCAGCCGCCGCCGCTGTTCAGCGGGGACATGCCAGCCGAGCCCTGGCCCGACGGTTATCAGGGTCATGCGGTGATGAGCTACGTGAATGACCAGCCTTTGCCGGTCACGTTGCTTGCGCTCTACCCGATTATCGAGACCCAGGACGACCGATGATCATCCTAGAGAGACTTCGCCCAGACCACTTCCCGCGGCTACGCCTCCAAGACAACCAGGCGAGCCTACAAGCGGTGCTGACGGAATCCTATGGCGCTGACCTGGTTGCCCAGGGCGGCGTTGCCTGGGCCGCCGTTATGGACGGGGAGGTGATCGCTGCGGCCGGCATGTTCGAAGTCTGGTCTGGCCGCGCGCTGGGCTGGGCGCTCTTCTCCGACACCGCGCTGGCCAACTTCATCGCGATTCACCGCGTCGCGCGCAAAGTGTTGACGGACTGCCCCTGGCGCCGTATCGAAATCGCAGTGGACCGCAACCACGCGGCCGGCGTGCGCTGGGCTGAGCGTCTTGGTTTTCAGCGGGAGGGCCTGATGCGTGCATACACCGCTGATGGGCGTGACTGCTTTCTTTACGCGAGGGTGCGCTAATGCAATACGCAGCAATGGCTGGCCAGGGCCTACAACTGGTGGGGGGGCTTGCCGGCGGGCTTGGTAAATCGGCCGGTTACAACGCGCAGGCGGACGCGGCGGAATACAACGCCACCATGGCGAGCCAGGCCGCGCAGCAGGCACGCGACGCGGGTCTGGCGTCTGAGCTGGCGACGCGCCGGCAGTCGGCACAGCAGATGGGGCAGTTGCGCGCGGCCGCGGCCGAGTCTGGTTTCAACCCGTCGAGCGGGTCGATGCTGCAGGTTCAGACCGACAGCGCGCGCAATGCCGAACTCGATGCGTTGCAACAGCGCTATGTGGGCCTGCTGCGCGGTACGAACTACGACAACCAGGCGCAGATCGAGCGATTCAACGCTGAGGGCTACCGCTCTCAGGGCGGCAGTTCACTGGGCGGAACGCTGCTCAGCTCTGCGAGCCAAGTGCTTTCGATGGCGAACTCTGGTTCAAGCCTGTTCGGTTCTTCGTCGGCTGGTGGCGCGTTGGGCGGCGGCGCGGCGGCGGGCGGTGGTGCTGGCGCCCTGTCTGTGTCGCCTGCGTTCGTGGGAGGCGGTACGGCAACTTCCGGGCTTGGCGCTGGCGGATCGCTGGGTTCCTTCGCCGGTGGTGGTGGCGGCTCGGCTGCATCTGGCGGCCTGGGCGGCTCATTGGCAGCGGCCGGGCCGTGGGCCGCGCTCGCCGCTGTGATCGTGGGCAACGAATCCTATGCGAAAAACCACGGATACCGCCGAAGCGGTTCCGATTATTACAAGGACCTGGCCACGGGCCGTGTCCTGAGCCAGGACGTGGATAACCGCTGGTCGCCCATGTTGTTCGGCAAGAGTGACCGGTTTGGCTTCGGTCATGACATGTCGTTCGCTGCTGACATAGGTTCATTCCAGTTCGGCAAGGCCTTCAAGGATCTCAAGAAGGGCACGCTGGGCAAGATTTTCAAGCTGTTCTAGACCATTCCCGGAGTCCGGCACCATGCCACGCATACCGCTACCCGTCATTCAACAGCAGCAGACCACCACCAGCAGCGCTGGGCCGGTCATGATGCCTGAGCGCTCATTCCAGACCAATGACGTTGCGCAAGGCCTTTCCGATCTTGGCCGGGCGGCTATCGCCATCGCGGACGAGGACGGGCGCGCGTGGGCATCAAAGACCGCCAGCGATGACCAGCTCAAATGGATGACACGCATGCAGGAGGCCCAGGCGCAGGCGCAGCCTGGCGCCCCTGGCTTCACCGAAGGCATGCTATCCGAGTTCAACGACTACCGAACCAAGGCATTGGCGGCGGCGCCGGCCAGCGCGCGCAGGTTCTATGAAGCGCAGTTGAACCAGTTGGGCAATTACGTCGGCACGAACTCGATTTCGTGGCAGGCCCAGCAGCACCGGGCGAACACCGTTTCGCAGTACCAGCAGGGCGCGGATGCCGACGCCGCCGCAGTATCGCTCGATCCTTCCCTGTACGACGACCGACGGGCTGCGCGCATGGCGGCGCTGAGCGTTTCGAATCTCCCGCCCGACGTGCGTGCGACGCTGGCCAGCAGGAGCGACGGCGCGCTGGCCTACGCGGCAGGCTCTTCCATGGTCGATATGGACCCCCACGGCTCCCTGGACGCCTTCACGCGAGCAGGGAAGGGCGAGGCTACCGCCGGCTATGACTGGATCAGCCGACTGCAGGCGCCGCAAATTGAAGTGCTGCGCCGGCGGGCGCAATCGCAAGTCACCGCGCTGGACAACCGCGCCCAGCTCGCCCAGGACCGCGCCGAGGCCAAGGGCGCGCGCGCTATCGCCGAATACGATGCGCAGATCAATTCCGGCGTGCCGGCGCCGCCGGACAAGATGATCGGGTGGCTGGGTGCGGCGGCGGGAACGGTGTATGAGCAGGATATGAAGGACCGCATGGAGGCGGAGCAGCAGGTTCAGGAAGTGCTGCGCATGCCGATCGCCGATCAGGAAGCGTTCATTGCCCAGCGAGCCGCGCACCAGCGCACCAATGGCGCGTCCTTGACTGATCAAGCCAACCTGCGGCGCCTGACAACCGCCGTGGCGCAGAACGTCAAGACTCTGCAGGAAACCCCCCTGGTGTACGCCGCACAGCGCATCGATGCGCAGGTTGCCCCCCTTGACCTGCAGACCGCCTTTACTCCGGAAGGCGCGGCCGCGATAGGCCCGCAACTGCGTGACCGGGTGACAACCATCCAGGCGCTGCAACGGCAGAACCCGCCCGGCACGGTCAGCATGCGCCCGCTACTGCCGGCCGAGGCGGACGCGCTGGGTGAAGCCCTAAACCAGGGCTCGGCGGCCGAGAAAAGCGGATTGCTCGGCACGCTGTACCGCGCTTTCGGCGATCCTGTGGCCTACCAGGGGGCCATGGCGCAGATTGACGCCAAGAATCCATTCATGGCGCGCATGGGCCAGCGCGCGGCCAGCTATGCCCAGGCGCAGCTCACGAACAACTGGGTAAGCGCTGACGTCGTGCAATCCGCCGGCGACGTTGCAGCCATCGCGCTGCATGGTGACGACATCCTGAAAGCTGGTGGCAAGGCTGGCGCGGAGAAATTCCCGATCCCGAAGGATCAGGAGTTCATGACCGCGCTGCAAGCGAAGCTGACGGATCTCTACCGCGGCACGGGGCCAGGCTCCAGCGATGCTGCGGGCTACATGAACGACGCCTATGCGATCAAGGCCTACTACGTCGGCCGCGCTGCACAGCAGGGCGACATTACCGGTCAGGTCGATAGCGACAGGATGGACCAGGCCATTACCGCGGTGCTGGGCGCGCCGGTGAATTTCCACGGCAACGGTCAAGTGCTGGCCCCGTGGGGGATGAGCGCAGACGATTTCACCACCCGCGCGACAGGCCGGCTGGCGCAATTGTTCCAGGCGGCCGGCGTGCAGGACAAGGTGGGCCAGCATATGGGCAACGTCGGGCTGATTGGGGCGGGCGGCGGCGTGTACTTCCCGACGCTGGCCGGAACCCCCATTGCCGACGATCAGGGGCGCCCGCTGGTCCTGCGCCTGACACCTGACGAAGACGCCGGCCGCGATAGCTTCGGCCGCAAGCTGTCAGATCAGATTCCCAAGGATATGCCCAAATGATGGATTTCGACCCCCGCCGCGCGCGGGAGATCGCCGGCCAGGCGAACACGGTGGACGGCATTCTGGGCAGTGCGGCCGAGCCCGGCGTAATGTCTGGTGTGCTGTCAGAGGTCCCGCGCGGTGTTGGCCGAGGCTTGGCCGCTGCGCAGGGCCTGATCACAAGCGCCGCCGAGCAGGCCACCCAACCGCTGTACAACGCCCTGGAGAGCGCCACCGGGGTTACACCGGCGAACCCCTTTGGCTACCTGCGCCAGGCGTCTGACGCCACGGTGCGCCAGCTCGCGCCTGATCCCCTCACCGTCGGCACCGCTGGGCAGATCGTCAACAGCATCGCCACCATCGGTGCGGAGGTCGCCGCAGGTGCCGCGCTGGCTGGCCTCACTGGTGGCACTGGCATGCTGTGGGGTGGTGCCTCGATGGCCGGCGGCGCCACGGGCCGGACTACCTACCATGAGATGATCGAAAAAGGGGTGGATCCGTCCACGGCGGTAAACGCTGCCTTCATCGACGGGGTGACGACCGGCGGCGGCGCGCTGCTACCGGCCAGCATCGGGTACAGCGGCCTGGCAGAGCCTTTGCTGGGATACGGCGTTCGCCTCTCCCGGCCGGGGTTTGTGGCCGCCAATGCCGCGTTGGGGGCTGGTTCGAACATCGGCATCGGGATTGCCCAGCGCGGCGCCATCGAGGAAGCGTTGCGCGCGGGCGGATATGACACGATGGCGCGCCAGTACGCGCCGATGGATGGCGCGGCCATGGCCGCAGACGGCATCCTTGGGGGAATCTTCAGCGGCGCGGGCGCAGCGTTGAACCTGCCGGCACGCGCGCAAGGGAGCGTCGACGCCGCCATGGCCGCGCGCGATGCGCAACACGCCGCAGTCACCACCGCGCCCGGCATCCCTTCCGACCCGGCCGCCGCGGGCGCGCACGGGAAGGCGCTCAATCAGGCGTTGCGTGACGTCTGGGATGGCCGCGCGATCGACGTGTCCAGCACGGGCGTCCAGAACCAGGCTTTCGTGTTCGGGCGCCGGGACAATACCGCGGTGAACGAGGCCGCACGGGTTTATGGCACCGCCCCGGTGCCGGTGGTGCCGTCTACGCGCCTCGCTGATATCCCATCGGCTCAGCGGCCCGACCTCCGCTACAACGCACCAGAGCTCAACGAATACGCCGCCCACGTTGAGCAGCAGCGCGGCCTGCCGCCCGGCCTGATCAATGCGCTGAAGAACGCCGGCGAACGGTCGGGCAGCAGGTCGGTCAGCCCGGCCGGCGCGCGCGGCGTCATGCAGTTCATGCCCGAGAACCTGCGCAAGTATGGGGTGACAGACCCGGCTGACCCCGTACAGATGATCGATGCGGCCGGACGATACCTGAGCGACACCATGCGCCAGTACGGCGGCGATGTGGACGCGGTGATCGCCGACTACAACGGCGGCCCGCGCGCGGCGCGCGAGGTGCTTGCCGGCCGGCAGCCGCCCGCCAAGGAAACCCGTGACTACCTGGCGCGTGTGCGGGAAGAATTGGGCGGCGAGCGGGCATGGTCCCAGAACGGCCCGACCGATGGCGCGATCCAGCCGATACCCCAGGACCGCGCCCGCGCCGCGCGCGCGATCGAGGATGAGATCGCCCAGGCTGAGCAATCCAGGGCCGACCTTACAGCCACCGCAGGCGACGCGGCCGAACTTGGCCAGGTGCGCCAGATCCAGGACGAGCTGGCCTCTACGCAGGAGCAGCGGGCCGCCCTGGACGGGGATGCCACGCTCCGCGACCGCGCGAAGGAAATCCAGGGCTCCGGCCCCATGATCAGCTACAAGCAAGCCCTGGCCGACGCAAAGCGCGACCTGTCGAACCAAGCCGCAGATCTGGACGCGAGGATCGGCCGCCTTCAGGATTCGCTTGATCAGAACCGGGGCGCCGCGCAGGCGCTGCAACAGCTCGCCGAGATCGACCAGCGGATAGCTGACCTGCAGGCCAACCGCGCTTCCATCGATACGCCGGCATCACCGTTTACCCCGGTGGCGGCCGCGCTACGCGACGCGGGCATGGCCAGCGATGCGGCAGTTGCCCAGGCTGCGCGGGATGCGGATGCCATAACGCGCGCCGCGGAGGCTCCGGCGCCGCAGGCGGATACCGTATCGGCCGCGCCAGAGGTCGGCGCCATTGGCGCGGGCGCGTCAGAGCCTCGTCCGCCGGCGCCTGCTGGTGGTGGGCAAGTGCGCGGTGAAGCTTCGGCGCCAGCCGCGCGCCAGGCAGAAGTCGCTACTCCACGGGCATCCGTTGCTGAGGGTGCGGTGCCGGCCGGGGCCGAAGCTGGGCGCGCCACAGACGCAGCAGGCGCTGCCGATGATATAGAGACGCGCGCCGGCTTGGCGCTGCTGGAAGAGCGTGGCGATATCACCGTGCCCGCGGTCGACGCTGAAGGCAATGAAGTGCAGCTATCGCTGCGTCAGGCCCTGGCAGAAGCCAACGCAGAGCTGGAATATGTAAACCGTGACACCCTGGACGCCGCCGTCATGTGTCAACTTCGTGGAGGTGCCTGATGCGCGCCGAATGTATAGAAGCCGTTTCCCGAGCGCTCGGCCGCAACCTGACCGCCGCCGAGGCGCAGAACATCGAGAACCGCATCATGCAGGCCATGCGGCAGGAGGCCGCGCGCGATCTGCCGGCGTGGCGCACCCTGACGGCCGCCGAGCGCATGGAGGCCGGCGCGGCGCGCGCTGCGCAGGACGTGGCGGCCGATGCAGCGCTCAAGCGCCGGCGCGTGGCATTGACGGCACTGAAGCACGACGCGGTGCGCAATTACCTGGCGGGCTCGGTCTATTCGCCTGTCGAGGCGCTGCAGCGCTTGCTGGTGTTCTACGGAGACGGCAAGAGCGGCACGATATCCGTCGAATCGACGGCGCAGGCGATCCGCAACGAATCGCTGGGCGCGATGCTGGATGTCTTTGATACGACGCGCGGCAGCGTGCTGGGCCTGTTCACCAACCAGCAAGGCGTCCTTGATCTGGTGCGCGAGCTGCGCGGGCAGGGATCGGGGAATGCCGACGCGGCGCGCGCGGCACAGACGTTCCGGGATGTCGCCGAAGGCATGCGCCAGCGCTTCAACCGCGCGGGCGGCAACATCGGGCGCCTGGAGGATTGGGGCATGCCGCAGAGCCACAGCCAGATGCTAGTGGCGCGCGCAGGCAAGGACAAATGGGTAAGCGATCACCTGGCTTGGGTTGACCGCAACCGCTACGTGAATGAGGATGGCAGCCTCATGAGCGATGACCAGGTGCGCGCCTTTCTTGAGGCGGCATGGCAAACGATCTCCACGAACGGCGCCAACAAGATCGAGCCCGGCAAGGCCAGCGGCTTCGGCATGCGAGCCAATCGCGGCAGCATGGAGCGCCAGGTGCACTACAAGGATGCCGAATCCTATCTCCAGGCGCAGCGACAATACAGCGATACCGCGGTGATGCAGACGCTGACCGGCCACATCGACCGCCTCGCGCGCGATATTGCCCTGGTCGAATCCCTCGGCCCGAATCCGAACCTGATGATGCAATACTGGTCTGACGAGGCCCGAAAGGCGATGACCGCGCGCGCGCCGCAAGATGCCACCAAGATCGAATCCAGCATACAGAAGCTGCAAACCATTTACGACGAGGTCAGCGGGAGCAAGCGGCCGCCGGCGTCGGCAGCGCTGGCCGAAGGGTTCGATACCTACCGTTCGTTGAACGTGGCCGCGCGCCTGGGGTCGGCGGTCATCACGTCCGTTACGGACCTGGGAACGTCAGCCCTGACGGCAATTCACAACGGCATCAATCCGATCCCGGTCTTCATGAACGAGCTGCGGGCGCTGAACCCGGCGAACCCTGCTGATCGCCGCCAGGCTCTGCGCGCGGGTCTGGGCGTGCAGCAGTTCATTGGCGCGGTGAACCGCTGGGGTATGGACGGCCTGGCCCAGGATGCCCAGGTATCCAGCAGGATCGCGCGCTACGCACAGGGCGCGGCCGCGGGCGTGATGAAGCTTTCCGGCATGAACGCCCTTACCGGCGCCGGGCAGCAGGCTTTCGGGTCCGTGCTGATGGATAGCCTTGGAAGCCTGACGCGCGGCGGTGCGGATCTCGGGGCAGTGGCCGCTGGGAAAGGCGGCGACGCTCGCCTAGCGCGCCGGCTGAGGGAGGCGGGCATATCGGACGCCGAGTTCAACGTCTGGAAACTGGCTCAGCCTGAAGACTGGCGCGGCCTGGGCGATACCGTCTTGACGGCCGAAAGCATCTATCGCATCCCGGACAGCTCGCTGGCTGCGCTTTCGAGCGCGACCGGGCAGACCCCGACGACGCTGCGCGAGCAGGCTGCCACGCGGCTCATGGCGTATGTGGAGGGGGAGACCGGCATGGCAGTGATCGAGCCAGGCGTGAAGGAGCGCGTTGCCACGGGATCGGCTATCCAGCGCGGGACACTTGCGGGCGAGCTGTGGCGCAGCGTGCTGCAGTTCAAGGGGTTTCCGATTGCCGCATTCATGCGGCACGGCTCCCGCGCGCTGGCGCAAGAGGGCGCCATTGGAAAGGGCGCATACATCGCCGGGCTGGTGGCGATGACGACGGTGATGGGTGGCATCGCAATGCAACTGAACGAAGTGGCCAGCGGCCGCGACCCCAAGAACATGGCTGACCCCAAGTTCTGGGGACAGGCGTTCTTGAAGGGTGGAGCATTGGGTCTGTACGGTGACTTCCTGTTCGCCGACTACACGAAGTACGGGTCGTCCATCGGTGCCACGCTTGGCGGCCCGCTGATCGGGGACGCGGAGAACATCATGCGCCTGGCCATGGGCAATGTGCAGCGCGGCGCCGAGGGCAAGAAGCTGGACCTGGGCGCGGAGGCGGTCAAGTTGCTGAAGAGCCATGTCCCCGGTGCGAATCTCTGGTACACCAAGGCGGTGACGGATCGCCTGATCTTCAACAAGCTCCAGGAAATGGCGTCCCCAGGCTACACCCAGCGCATGGAGCAGCGCGCGCGCAAGGAGTTCAACCAGTCCTACTACTGGCGGCCGGGCAGCGCCGCGCCAGACCGTGCGCCGGATCTGTCTCGCGCGCTCAGTCCTTAAACGCAGAACTCTACGCGCGCGCGCGATGAACATGGGCGCATTCTTCCAAGGGTGAGCCCATGACAGTTTCCAGTAGCGATACCTCCATCACGCACAACTGTGATGGGATATCCGTCAATTTCCCGGTCAGCTACTACTTCCTGGCCGACACAAACCTGGTAGTAACGCTGGTCGTGAATGGCAGCGGCTCCGATGGCGTCGTTCTCACGCTCGGCACGGACTACTCGGTTGCCGGCGCTGGGAACGAAGCCGGGGGTTCCATCACGACGTCGATTGCGTACCCCGCCGGCCGCTCGCTGGTTATTGACCGCGTGGTGCCTGTCACGCAAGTGACGCAGTACCAGCCGAACGATGCATTCCCGGCCAAGGTAACCGAGCGCGCGCTGGACAAGCTCACGATGATCTGTCAGCAGTTGTGGAATTCGCTGGGCGGTGGTTCGTGGTCGCTGTCGCGCGTGCTGATGCTGGGGCCGCGCGACGTGAACGGCAGCGGCGCATACCGCGCGAACGGCAACAAGATCAGCAATCTGGCCGACGGCCAAGACCTGCACGATGCGGTGACCGTCGGGCAGATTGCCCCTTTTGCGGAGGCCGCCGAGGCCGCCGCGCTGGCCGCAGCAGCGTCAGCCGCATCTGCGGCGGGCTCGCTGGCTGACTTCGAAAAGCGGTATCTCGGGCCGTTCGATTCGGACCCGACCCTGGACAACGCGGGCAATCCGCTGACCGAGGGCGCGCTGTACTGGAACACCGCCAATCAGGTGTTGAAGGTGTTCGACGGCGTGGCCTGGAACCCCTTCACCGATTCCGCGGCACTTGTGTACCAGCGCACGGACGCCGGCGCCAAGATGCGTTCGCTACAAGACCGCCTGATGGACATCGTGTTTCTGGCGGATTTCGAAGGGTATGACCCCACGGGGGTGACGCCGAGCGATGCCGCTTTCCTGTCGGCCATCGCGGCATTGCCGCATGGCGGCGCCATCGAGATTGACGTGGCGGCCTCTCTGCTGCTCACGACGCCGCTGGTGGCTCATCAGCCGGTGCTGCTGAGGTCGTCTGTGTGCGGCGACGTGGCCGCCGGAACGAACGGCAGCGCGAATGGCAAACCGATGATCCGCTGGGGCGGCGCGGCCGATGAGTACATGTTCACGATCGAGCCAGCCACGACCGGGAACATTATTTTCGGTGGTGGCGCTGTGGGGATCGAGTGGGATGGTGCCACGCTCGCCACCGCGGCGGTTCACCTGAACAACACGAATCGCGCGCGTTTCGATGGCAAGGTGCGCAACGTGCGCTTCGCTGGCGTGTTCGTCAGCGCACTGGCCGGCTCCACCGGAAACTTTTCGATGCAGAACCGCATTGATCTGGATTTCGTGTGGGGCGCATCCCCTGTGTGCCAAGAGGCGCACGGCGTCGCCATCGTGGGCAATGGCAGCAACATCCCGACTACCCAGCAGCAGCTCGGTCTGATCACGGGCCTGGTCTACAACGGCCACCTGGTGCACATCACCGAGAGCGACAATTGCATGGTGTCGTTCGTCAATGGCGCGGTGCAGGCGCCCGGCACCGGCGTGGCCATGTACCTCGGCGACAACGGGTCGCAGCCCTCCAACCATACTTTGATCCTGCACCTGGCGGGCAAGTTCTTCCAGGAACCGACCGTCAAGGGCACGCGCCTGGTGCACTATGTGTCCGAGGGCGGCGGGATCGCCTCGTCGGGCTCGTCGAACTGGAACGGCGATATCTTCGACTACGCCACGGCGCGGTCGTTCGCCTCGCACCAGTACAAGCTGCGCGACTGGATCAACATCCGCAGCGCCGACTTTGTGCCTGGCCCCAATACCTCCATCGTCGAATCGGCGTCACAGTGGGCATGCTTGGCGCTGCCGAACTCGGGAAGCCCCCGCGGCGGCTGCACCATGCCGCCGGCCTACGACCTGGCCAACGGCCTGATCGAAACCATCGAGCTGTATTACACGACCTCTGGCAGCGCCGGCGGCAATCTGGCCCTGGCGTTCACCCTGTCAACGCCACCGATTGACGATTCGGCGCGCCTGGTGACGCCCGAGCACAACGTGACCAAGATCGTTGCGCAGGCGCCGCAGAACACCGTCAAGCGGTTTTCCTACACCCTGGATACGCCTGTGACCTACACGCTGGGCGACATCATCACGTTCGCCGTGCAGCGGCTGGCCAGCGATGCGGGAGACACCGCCACGGACGAGGTCATCATCCTGGGCGCGCGGCTGGGATACAAGTCGAACGGGCCTGACTCCAGCGGCTCCGGCACCTACTTTATTCCGGCGTGGGACTGACCATGACGAACCGCGCTGATCTTGAACGATCCCCGCATGAGGCGGACAAGTACCTGTCAGAGGCGTTCATCAAGTCGCTGCACGCTCAGGTGTGCGAAATGAAAGGGGACCTGGCCGAGTGCACGCAGGCGACCAAGCGGAACACGGCCGCCATCGAGCAGGTACAGACGAACACCCAGGACATCGTTGATACGTTCCAGGCATTGGCCGGCGGCTTCAAGGTGTTGCAGGGCTTGGGGCGGCTGGCTAAGCCGCTGGCCTACATCATCGGCTTGGTGACAGCCGTCATCACGGCCTACTCAGCGTGGAAGGGCGCCAAATGATCCCCGCAGGTCTGAAGCGCAAGATACTGGCCGCGGCCGGCGCTGGCGCGCTCGCTGTCGCCGGGGTGCTGGTCACGCACTTTGAGCCTGCCCGTGTGCGGGGCAAACCCCATTTGGACCCCATCGGAATTCTCACTGTGTGCGACGGTCACACCGGCAGCGACATTGACCCGAAACGCATCTACACGGATGCGGAGTGCGATGCCTGGCGCGACGCCGATCTGGCAGAAGCCAAGGCGGTATTTGATCGTTGGGTGCCGGCCGCAGTGCGGGATGGCATGCAGTCAACTGCCGTGGGCGGGTTCATCTCGTTCATTTTCAACGTCGGACCCGGAAAGCCCGGCGTGAAAGACGGCTTCGTGTGGCTGAAGAATGGTCGCCATTCCACGATGCTTCTGCGCCTGCAAGCGGGCGATATCAAGGGTGCCTGCGCGCAGCTCGACGCATGGATCAAGGCCGGAGGCAGAGTGCTGCCTGGCCTGGTGACACGCAGGGAGGCCGAAGAATGGTCTTGCCTGCTGCCCTGATCAACTGGAAAGGCTACGCCGCCGCGGCGTTGGCTGGCGCGCTCGTCGCGGGCGTGGCCGCGTGGGTAGTCCAGGGCTGGCGCTGGGACGCGAAGCTTGCGCGCCAAGACGCCCAGGTTGCCAAGGACGACGCCGACGTGGCGCGTGCCGCTCTGGCGCAAACCACGAAGGATATCCAGGCCGTGGCCACTGCCGCAGCCCAGGCCGCCGGCGTGGCGCCACAGGTGACGGCGGCGATGGGAAAGCTCAATCAGGAACTGAAAAATGCGAATCCTCTGCCTGCTGGCTGTCGCCCTGATGGCGTCCGGGTGCGCACCCTCAAGGACGCTGTCAGTGCCGCGAATCGTGCCGCCTCTGGACAGCCGGCTCGCTGAGCCTTGCGCGCCGATCCCTGATCCGCCGGCCGGCGACTACGACGCGTGGCAGATGTGGCTGCAGCATGATGTATTGGGACTGTATGCAGTCTGTGCGGCCCGGCATCGGGCGACGGTAGGGGCGTGGCCGAAGTGAGAGGCCGCGGTCACCAGCTATTTGACGGATCCTGGACCAGCGATTCGTCGTAACCGCGCTTCCACGAATAGTGCTTGTAGGTCAGCGGAGGATAGGGGTTTTCGCCGCGACCTGCTTTATAGGCGTCGCGCCCTTGTCCAAAAGCGGTGGGATCTATGTGGCCACCGCCATAAAGCCAAAACCATACGTGCTTGAACAGTTTATTGAGCATCATGTGAATTCTCCCGTCGGTGTGGATTCTAGACCCGCTCAGCCTGGACCGCCACATCACCTATCCAATCGTCAGCACGGCCGGAGCCAGAAACAGCCCAGGCTGCTGGCTAAAAATCCTCGCTGACCGCGCGCAATCCACGCTCCAGGATGAACGTCGCCCGATAGGTCGTCGGGGTGGCGCCACGGTCGATAATCAGCAGCCCGTCGCGCTCGCCGGCAGCCAGCACGTCGCGCAGCTTCTGCCCACCCTCCAAGCCAAATGCATCGCGCAGGCGCTGGATGCTCAGGTAGTCGCCGTTCTTGACCCCGGCCAGTGCCGGCAGGGCGCGGATCCAGATGTCGCGCACGGGCGGGGTGTTGATGTAGTCGCTCATGCCTTTTCAGCCCGTACCGCCACCCAGAACCAGTGGCTGAACTTTCCGCGCTTGGCCTTCTGCTTGCGGAAGAAGAGGCGGACGCGGCCCGCGTGGCCAGCGTCGATCTCCACCGGGTACTCCCGATCTTCGGCGGTGGCGGCCGGCGGCAGCGATTGCTTGGCCTCGGACACGTGCAGGCCGGGGACTTGCTCCAGGATTCCGTTGTCTTCCATGCTCAATCCAGTTTATTGGCGATCTCGGTGGCGTAAAATGAACGGGCCGGAACAGCGCGCCAACGCTGCCCCGGCCCTAACCACCACTACCTGTTTGGAGGCAGTCATGGCTAAGAGCATTTTACAGACCGAGAAGGCAATCCCCTCTTCGGTGATCCAGCGCATCAAGGAAATTGCACAGCCTTACTTGGGCGAAACCGGCTGCTGGGAATGGCCCAAGAGTCGTAATGTACAGACCGGGTATGGGCAGATCAGCCACTATGAGGGCGCCGGCAAGCACGTGATCTTTACTGCCCACCGCGCAGCCTTCGCGGCATTCATCGGGGGCCCGGCGCAAGTGGTGTGCCACACCTGTGACAACCCGGGGTGCTTCAACCCTGCGCACCTATTCGCAGGCACTCAGCGCGACAACATCCTGGATATGCATTCGAAGGGGCGCGCCCGGGATTACGTGGCGACGGCGGCGCGTGGCAATGCGCACGGCTCCGTGACCAAGCCGGAGGCGACCCTTCGCGGTACCAGCCATCCGAAAGCGAAGCTCACCGAGCAAGACGTGCGCGATATCCGCGCTTCGCCCCTCGGCTGCTACACGCTGGCGCGTCGTTATGGCGTGGCGGACGCCACCGTCAATGCGATCCAGCGCGGCAAGACCTGGAAGCACGTGACCTAATCCAGCTTGGCCGCGATGTCCGTGGCGGACGCCCTATAGTAAATGAGCAAACTGCGCGGATCGCGGTGCCCGACCATTCGAGCCAGCTCCAGCAGTTCCAGCTTCTTGGCCAGCCGCGTGATAGCCGTGGCGCGGGCGTCGTGGAAGGTGGGGCCGTCGACCGCGGCCAACGTCTTACCCTGTCGGAAATACGCATCCCGCAGGCCGGCATTCACCGTAAACACCTGTTCCGGGTGGATCCCCTTCATCGCCTCCAGCAGCTCGACGGCGCGCCGTGAAAGCGGCACGTCGCGGGCGTCCCCATTCTTGGACTTGGGCAGGTGCAGCATGCGGCGTTCCAGGTGCACGTGCTTCCATTCTAGGGTCAGGATTTCCCCTGATCGCATGGCCGTCTCCAGGGCCAGCAGGAACGCCACCGCCGTCTGCTCGCGCTTGTCCTTGGGCGTGCCGCCGGCATAGCCCAGCGCGGACACGACTGCCTCGGCCTGCTTGCCGGTGAAAATTACCTTGCGCGCCGGGTTGTCCCGCGGCTTGATTACGTCAGGCCATGGGTCATGATCCACATACCGCCATTCCCCGAGCTTGGCCCGGGTCCAGATGGCGCGCAGCAGGCCGATCTCGCGTAGGACCGTGGCACCCTGCACCTCTGCCAAGCGCCGATCGCGCCAGTCCGCCAACTCGGCCGGGCCTATGTCCTGCATCACCAGCTTGGCCATCTTGTCCTTCTTGATGGCGGCAATCCTGGCCTTCTCCCACCTGGCGCCGGCCTTCTCCGGGCTGACCTCGTCGGCGTACCGCTGCATGACGTCGGCCAGGGTCCAGCGCGTCACCTTGCCAGCGCGGGTGTTTGCCAGCTCCAGCTCGCGGCGGTTGGCCCAGTCCATGGCCTCGCGTTTCGTGGAAAAAGTCTTGCTCTCGCGGTGTCCATTGCGGGCGACTTCGGCCCGCCACGAGTCCCCGCGCTTTCTGAATGTAGGCATTGGCGTAATCTCTGGCGTACGTTTGGCGTAGGAGATTAGCAAAAACAGTGATGTGATGTGGTGCCTAGTGGCGTTGGCGGTTCCGAGCGGCACCCAGAATTGCCTATGAGGATGGCGTGTGGTGGCGTAATGTGTCGGAGGGTAATGTTCCGGGGTGGTGCCCGGGGCCGGAATCGAACCGGCACGCCTTGCGGCGGGGGATTTTGAGTCCCCTGCGTCTACCAATTTCACCACCCGGGCTAGGAGGTCGCGGACACGTCCAGATGACGGTCGCGGGAGAAGCGAAGACGGCGATTATATGCGGTCTGGGAAAAATTGTCAGGCGGCCCTGGATCCAGCCATCTGACGGGGGCCAGTCCCTCCGCACACTGGTGCAGGCCGGGACCGGCTTTCCGAGGAATCCGCTGCCTTACTTCTTCTCAGGCAAAAACCAGTTCATCACCAGCGCGCAGATGCCGCCGGTGGCGACGCCCGACTCCAGCACGTTCTTCACGGCATGGGGCAGGTGCGACAGGATCTCCGGCACTTGCGACACGCCCAGGCCCAGGGCCAGGGACACGGCGATGATCAGCAGGGCGCGGCGGTCCAGGTGGATGCCGGCCAGGATGTTGATGCCGGACGCGGCGACCGCGCCGAACATGACCATGGCGGCGCCGCCCAGGACGGGTTCAGGCACGGCCTGCAGGATGCCGGCCACGGCCGGGAACAGGCCCAGCAGGATCAGCATGCCGGCGATCCACACGCCGACGTGGCGGCTGGCGATGCCGGTCAGCTGGATCACGCCGTTGTTCTGCGCGAAGACCGAGCTGGGGAAGGTGTTGAAGACCCCGGCCAGGAGCGAATTCGCGCCGTTGACCAGGACGCCGCCCTTGATGCGCTGCATCCACAGTGGGCCTTCGACGGGCTGCTTGGAGACCTTGCTGGTGGCTGTGACGTCGCCGATGGCTTCCAGGGACGTGACCAGGTAGATGATCAGCATGGGCACGAACAGCGCCCACGAGAAACCCAGGCCGAAGTGCAGCGGGGTGGGGATCTGGAACAGGGCGGCTTCGCGGGCGCCGGTGAAGTCCAGGCGGCCCATGTAGGCGGCGGCGATGTAGCCGACGGCCAGCGCCAGCACCAGGGCGGTGCTGCGCACCCACACGACCGGCACGCGGTTCAGCAGGATGATGGTGCCCAGGACCAGGCCGGACAGCGTCAGGTTCTCGGCGCTGGCAAAGGTGCCGTTGCCCATGGCGCTGTAGCCGCCGCCCATGCTGATGAGGCCGACCTTGATCAGCGTCAGGCCGATGAGCAGCACGACGATGCCGGTGACCAGCGGGGTGATCAGGCGCTTGACGAAGGGCAGGATGCGGCTGATGCCCATTTCGACGAAGGAGCCGGCGATGACCACGCCGAAGATGGCGGCCATGACGGCTTCGACCGGGGTGCCTTGCTTGACCATGACCGAGCCGCCAGCGATCAGCGGGCCGACGAAGTTGAAGCTGGTGCCCTGCACGATCAGCAGTCCGGCGCCCAGGGGGCCGAAGCGCTTGCACTGGACGTAGGTGGCGATGCCGGAGATGACCAGCGACATGGACACGATCAGGGTGGTGTCGCGGGTGCTCACGCCCAGGGCCTGGCAGATCAGCAGGCCGGGGGTGACGATGGGAACCAGGATGGCCAGCAGGTGCTGCAGGGCGGCGACAAAGGCCACGGGAGGCGCGGGACGGTCGTCGGGGCCGTAGACCAGGTCAGGGCTGGGGTCGGCGTCGGATGAGCCGTGGGGGGCCTGTCTCTTATACACATCT